>NZ_AJIN01000067.1:0-297315 GCF_000257925.1 Prevotella sp. oral taxon 306 str. F0472 | reverse complement strand
TTTCTTCGGGTCTAGCACTATCCAAGTCGATAGTGCAGACCAGTGACTCAGACTTTGAGCTGTGTAATCTTTAAAATGAAGTAATCAGTTCTAACATACAAGTCTTTGCTTGTGAAAATACGTCACCTTATACGGCTGACAAGTTAGTAGATTAGTTTAGGAGTAGACAAGTTAACAAGTTAAAAGTGTACAAGTAAACGAGTTATTAGTCCGAGAGACTAATATAAAACTACGAATAATCTACTGATAAGAAACGAAGAAATGACAAAAGACAGAAGTGATAACTAGTCAACTTGTCAACTTCATAACTAGTCGATCGAACGAAATATTAGGTGGTTATTGCGTCGGGGTTCCACCTCTTCCCATTCCGAACAGAGAAGTTAAGCCCGTCTGCGCCGATGGTACTGCAATGCAATGCGGGAGAGTAGGTGGCCGCCTTCTTTAATATGAGAGAGCTTCGAAGAGAAATCTTTGAGGCTCTCTTTTTTTGTTCCCTTTTTTGTGGTTCCACTCTCAATTCTATCACCTTATAACTCCTCAACCTCCTCTCCCAAATTCTCTCTCAGCCTTCTCCAAACGAACCTCCACAATCCGCAGGGAAGTAATGTAGATGGAGAGCCATTACTGACCTTCTCTCTCCAATCTTCTTCCCAGCCCTCACCAAACGAATGTTCACCATCGGCAAGAAAGTAATGTAGATGGAGAGACTTTACTGAAATACCATAGACAAGCCTCAAGATGTTTTTATCGACTTGCTTCAATCGTACCTCCGTTTCTGATAAAACATACCTTCGTTTTCGTTAAAACGTATCTCCGTTTTTAATAAAACGTACCTCCGTTTTTAGTGAAACGTACCTCCGTTTTTGATGAAACGATAGTACTTTTTGCTTAAAATGATAGTACTTTATATTTAGGGACAAGTATTTGGTCACACAAGCAGTAGTTTTTTTCTGAAAAGTTGTACAAGTACTGAATGATGAAAGTGGTACGTGTGCAAGAAGAATTAATGTAGAATACAGTAGTATTTAGGCTCAACACATGATGAGTTCATGCTGGATTCCGATAATGTTGATGGTAGGTTGGATTGCTGAATGTTATTCTTAATAGGCGAGGAAAAGCTGATATTTCTGTAAACTGTTGTTTTACAATGATTGAGATAGCGTACAACATCTGTTTACAGCATCTTTGATTGATTCTTTTATAACCCTGTTTTTATATTGAATAAGGCTGAAGGATGAAAAGTTTTAGATAAGTATAGAGTTGGACACACGTATTATTCGGCTGGATTTAATTGATTATGTTATTACAAGAGCGGTAATATATTGGTCAGAGAAGGGAAGAGTTCGTAGAATAATAGAAGCTGAAGTGCATACGTGAATGGATTTGTTTACTCACTTAATTATTTTTAACTGGACTAAACCTTGTAGTATTTGAATAAAGACTATATTTGCAATCAAATAACTTTAAACATTTCTTTTTATTTAAAAACATCATGTTATGAAAAAGATTGGATTATTTGCAGTAGCTTTATTTGCTTTGTGTCTTGTTTCATGTAACCAGAAGAAAGAGCAGAAGAATGCTGATGGTGCAGCAGTAGAAATGACTGATTCGACAAAAGGCGGTGGTCAGGCAGCATCTACGACGGCTGATTCTAAAGATCCAGAAGCACTTCTTGAATCTTATAGTTCTTGTGTAGATGAGTTAGTTGGACTCATGAATAAGATGAAAGCTGGTGATGCGTCAGTTGCTACACAGTGGACACCTGTTTTGCAGAAAGCATTGGAAGTTAGTTCTCAATTAGATATGGTTAAGGACAAGTTGACGCCTGAACAGATGAAGAAATTCTCTGAGATTACTTCAAAGTTGACTGAGGCTTCAAACAGCGTTACGAAGAAGTAGTATCTATAAGATTAGATTTCCCAGGATTAGTGTTACTAGTTTCCTGGGAAATCTTCGTTTTTATCTTATGGAGATATTGGTTATATCCAGTTAAAGGGTATATTTTAATTTACAAATCTAACCGCTATCAGCAATAAAGAAAGAAGTAAGAAGAACCTCAAACGAATTCTTCCTACTTCCTAATATCTACTTCTAATCAAGCAAACCATTGCTCTCTCAGCGTATGGTTACCCGATTTCTTATAGCTTACAAAGAACCATTATTAGCTTGGCGAACCATCTCTTGAGAAGCATATAGGTACACTTCCACACGGCGGTTCTTCTGACTAACAGTCTTATTCTCAATAGGGTTCTGGCTTCCGAAGCCTTCTACCGAACGAATCTGACGGCTAGAAACACCCTGACCTCTCAAGTAAGAAGATACAGCAGACGCACGACGCTGAGAAAGAGGGATGTTAATATTATCGTTACCAGAGGCATCTGTGTAACCTTGAATAGCCACGTCACAGTTTGAATTAGTCTTCATAAGCCCTGCCAACTTCGTTAGATCGTTTTTAGCAGCCGCATTCAAGTTAGAACCATTGAGTGGGAATAGGATACCAGAATCGAATGTTACCTTCACACACTCAAGTCCGTTTGCATCCGTAACCTTATCAACACTAGCGTTAGGGAGCTGTTGTGCAGCTTCACGAGCCACCTTATCCATGTGACGACCGATGATAGCTCCAGCTCCAGCACCTACTGCGCCACCAATAGCAGCACCTATTGCAGTACTCTTACCATTCTTACCTATGATCTGACCAACAATGCCGCCGAGTACAGCACCAGCGCCACCACCGATTAAAGTTCCAGTTCCTTGCTTTGTTTGACAGCTTACGACAGAGAGCACACACAGCCCTGCTGCCATCATTTTCATATTCTTCATAACTGTATATATTATAATGTGATAATTCTCTTTTTACCTTTTCAGCAATCCTCCTTATCGGTTCTCTCTCCTTTAATTCATGCAAAGTTAAACAATTATTGGAGTATTGAGACTATTGCCAACTATTTTTTGTAATTTTGCACAAAGATAGACATTATACCGTTCAAAGGTATGGGGAAATACCTAAAAGGTAGTGGATTTCCCCTAAAACAAGCATTTTGAAGATTATAAATATATGGCAAAAGAACTAAAACACATGACCAAGAGAGCTGAAAACTACTCTCAATGGTACAACGACTTGGTAATAAAGGCCGACCTAGCAGAGCAGTCTGCGGTTCGCGGATGTATGGTTATCAAGCCTTACGGATACGCTATTTGGGAGAAGATGCAGGCTCAACTCGATAAGATGTTTAAGGAGACTGGTGTGCAGAATGCCTACTTCCCACTCCTTATCCCTAAGAGTTTCCTATCAAGAGAGGCTGAACATGTAAAGGGATTCGCTAAAGAGTGCGCTGTAGTCACACACTATCGTTTGAAGGCAACTGACGATGGTAATGCCGTTGAAGTTGACCCTAACGCTAAGTTAGAAGAAGAGTTAATCATCCGTCCAACGAGTGAAACGATTATTTGGAACACCTATAAGAACTGGATCCACTCATGGCGTGACCTGCCACTGATGTGTAACCAGTGGTGCAATGTGATGCGTTGGGAGATGCGCACACGCCCCTTCTTGCGTACTTCAGAGTTCCTTTGGCAGGAGGGACACACGGCACACGCTACTCGTGAAGAGGCCGAGAAAGAAGCACAAACAATGCTTCATGTCTATGCAGACTTCGCTGAGAAGTGGCTCGCCGTACCAGTTGTTCAGGGTGTAAAGAGCGAGACGGAACGTTTTGCAGGTGCTTTGGACACCTACACTATTGAGGCAATGATGCAGGATGGAAAGGCTTTACAAAGTGGTACGTCACACTTCCTTGGACAGAACTTTGCCAAGTCTTTCGATGTTACCTACCTAAATAAAGACAACAAGCCAGAATATGTTTGGGCTACCTCATGGGGCGTTAGTACACGTTTGATCGGTGCCCTCATTATGACACACTCCGATGATAACGGCCTCGTTCTACCACCGAAGATTGCGCCAATACAGGTTGTTATCGTTCCAATCTTCAAAGGCGAAGAGCAGTTGAAAGAGCTAACTGCAAAGCTACAACCCGTCATTGACGGACTTCGAGAGCTTGGTATCACTGTTAAATACGATGATGCTGACAACAAGCGACCGGGCTTTAAGTTCGCAGATTATGAACTCAAAGGTGTTCCAGTGCGCCTTGCAATGGGTGGACGTGACCTTGAGAACAATACAATCGAGCTCATGCGTCGTGACACACTAGAGAAGGAGAGCGTTAGTTTCGATGGTATCGTCGAGCACGTGAAGGCTCTTCTTGATGACATTCAAGACAATATCTTCCATAAGGCGAAGGCGTTCCGTGACTCGCATATCTACGAGTGCGAGAACTACGAAGAGTTTAAAGAGAAGGTGAAAGATGGCGGTTTCTTCCTCTGTCATTGGGATGGTACTGAAGAGACAGAAGCCAAGATCAAGGAGGATACACAAGCCACTATCCGCTGCGTCCCATACATGTTTGAACAGACACCAGGCGTCGATATGGTAAGTGGAAAGCCTGCTAAATATCGCGTCATCATCGCAAGATCATATTAAAAACATATTGTCTCCAATCCGAGGAATCAACTTCTTGGGTTGGAGACAATTGCTTTATACAATATTAATATTCTATTCACTAAAACCCAAAAGCGTATGAAAAAGACATTTCTAACATTCGTTCTCTTATTCACAGCAGTAGCTTTACAGGCGCAAACGCTCATCAAAGCGAATTTTAATAAGGGCGATAAAGCTACCTATGAATATACTGCAAACATTGATTTGGCAAGTATGATGCAAGGCAAAACACTGACTGCCAACGTGACAAGTAAGCTGCATGTCGATGTGAAGGAAGCCAATGCCGAGGGCTATCAGATCGAACTCCTCTTCTCCGATTTAAAGGTAGATGGTGATGAGACAGCACTCCAGCAGGGGGGTGGACAGCTATTGACAATGCTGAACGACGTACCTCTGCTCTATCAAACCGATAAGAATGGTGAACTCAAGAAGTTGCTTAATTCCGAGGAAGCAGTGGGCAAGATGAGTAAGACGGGCATAGCTAAGATTGATTCATTATACGCCAAGAACCCAGAGATCGAAAAGGTTAATCCAAAGATGAACATGCTCATGGCACTTAGTAACACACTCACGGAAGAGTTCATAACAGAGTATGTTAAGGAGCAAACTGTATTCAGTCTCTATGGCAAGACATTGAAGACTGGCGATCAAGAAGATAAGTCGGTTCAGGGCATGAAGACCACTACCTCTTATGATGTCAACCAAATCCTTGGAATGCTCACCGTCGTGGGTAAGGTCAAAGCAAACATGTCAGAAGATGACGTAAAGGGCTTCCTCATCGGTAATATGAAGAAGTTTGGAGTAGGCGACGATGCCGTTTCGCAGATTGAAAAGAACTGGTCACAAATGAGAGCAATGGGCATGACTACTATCTCTTATAACGCCACTGATACCTATCACTTCACCCCTTCTTTCTGGGTGAACGACTATACCACGGAGTCGAGAATGAAGCTCATGGGGATGGACATAAAGGTCAAAGGCGAATATAAATTGGGTGAACATAGTTGGAAATAAGGCGCCTTCCAGCCCCACCTATCCTCCTCGAAAGGGGAGGACTACCTATCGGGAGTGAGCTAGGATAGGGTCATTCCTCTTTTGGAAAGGCTTGTGAAGACTTTAAGGAAACGCCCTCTCCTTACCATTGCAATCTATCTTTTGCGGTAGAATCGTTGCCTAGTTCGCTTTTTATTATTATTTTTGCACAATAAACAAAACCATTTATTACAGCCATTTTAGTACACTCTATGAGAAAAATCTTGGCAATTCTTTGCTTACTAATAACGTGTCAGTGCATTCAAGCTCAGTATTCCGATCGCAATTCAATGCTGCGTAAAGAACTCGTAAGTTACCATCGTAACGGTTTAGGATACTATGAGGTGTTAACGAACAGGATGGTTCCTGAGGTGAATGATGTCGTGGAGAACTATGCTTTCGATAAGTCGACTAATTGCCTTTACGTGCTCACAAAGAACGGAAATGTGGTCATCGTATTGGAAAAGGAGTTTGCTAAATACATCAAGAAACTCAAGGATATACCTCATTTATCGGGCACTGCTCTCACACAAGCTATCGACAAACGCAACCGACAATTAGCCGATAAGTACTATGTGTTGAACCAGCGTCGAGGGCAGGAAATTGCTGATTCCACAGCAAAAGCACAACAGGACTCGCTCGATGAGGTGCTTCATCGTCAGTTGGCAGAGATTGATAGAGCCAATCAGAAGGAGCTGTACCGTCGGAGCCATACGGCGCATGATGTGCCTTTAGGCTCTTCCACCTTGTATTGCACGTTCTGCGATAACACTTTCAATGGCTCGGATGTATCGGAGACAATCGGTATCGACAATGATTCCATCTACTTCTTTACGCAGGAAGATGGCGATCTCGGATTGGATCATAAGGATGTGCATCGAGCACAAATAACTGATGAGTTGCGTGAAGACTCTGCGTTTATGTATCATTGGAAAGCCTTTCAGAAAGAACTATCATTGTCTGATCGCAATAGGCGTAGTGCCTTGGATAACCTGACCGATTCGTATACAAGTTATATCAATGGGCTACGTGAACTCGCACCCTATGGTTACATCAAAGATTGGGATTGGGATGATGAGAACGGATATGTGACTATGAGCCTCTCATTCGTTAATACCCGCAAGAGCAAGATACGCTATATAGCATTCCATTTCATCATCACGAATGATGTCGGGGATGTGCGTTGTCAAGGTGTGTTTAGGGGTACTGGACCTGTAGAAGAGTTCCATACGTGTTCGTGGGAATGGAATGACTCCTCCTATTATACGTGGGGGGACTCGTCGAATATGAAGTTTACAAAGGTAGTTCTCACCTATATGGACGGGTCTCAAAAGATACTAACTGGTGGGAATATAGTCGTAGATGATGACGATTAACAGCCTCTTTAAAGACAGAGCAACAGATGTTTAAGACATAATGCCATGTTTTTTTAGACAAAATGACATAGCGACATATTGTTTTAATGACGTGTTTTTTAGACAAAATGACATAAAGACATATTGTTTTAATGACATATTATTAAGACATAGTAACATAGGAACACGAATCGTAATAACGAAAGAACAAAAATAAGGAAACGCCCTTCTCCATTTGAGAAGGGCGTTTCGTCTTATGGAAGAGAGCCTTTCCTTGCATCAAAGAAACGCCCCCTTCATCTGCAAATAGTAGTTTTTTATTTCAGAATCTTTGCTAAGAAAGGAGCTGTGTGGCTCTCTTTATTCTTGGCAACTACCTCTGGTAGACCTGCTGCAAGGAGCCTTCCACCATTGCGACCACCCTCTGGTCCCATGTCAATGATGTAGTCGGCGAGCTTGATAACATCAAGGTTATGCTCAATGATGAGTACTGTGTTGCCACGATCCACTAGCTTCTCAAGCACGTCCATAAGGATGCGGATGTCCTCAAAATGCAGTCCCGTAGTTGGTTCGTCGAGGATGAATAGCGTCTTACCCGTATCCCTCTTCGATAGTTCCGTAGCCAGTTTGACACGCTGACTCTCGCCTCCCGATAGCGTTGTTGAGCTTTGCCCGAGTTTGATATAACCCAATCCAACGTCCTGCAAAGCCTTTATCTTCGGTAGAATCTGCGGTACATTCTCGAAGAACTCCACGGCCATGTTGACCGTCATATCTAGTACATCTGCAATCGACTTACCCTTGAATCGCACCTCAAGAGTCTCTCGATTGTAACGCTTACCATGGCATATCTCACATGGAACCATTACATCCGGAAGGAAGTTCATCTCGATAGTCTTGTATCCATTACCACCACATGCTTCACATCGTCCACCCCTTACGTTGAAGGAAAAACGCCCTGGTTTGTAGCCTCGGATCTTAGCTTCTGGGAGGTTGACAAACAACTGTCGGATGTCAGAGAATACCCCAGTATAGGTTGCGGGGTTGCTGCGTGGGGTGCGCCCGATAGGACTTTGGTCCACATTCACCACCTTATCTATATTGTCAATGCCCTCTATCTTCTTGTAAGGCATGGGTCGTTTCAATGAGCGATAGAAGTGTTGTGAGAGGATAGGTTGCAATGTCTCGTTGATAAGCGTACTCTTTCCAGAGCCCGAAACACCTGTTACAACAATCAATTCACCTAGTGGGAAGGTTACGTCAACACCCTTTAGATTATTGCCAGTGCAGCCTATCAACTTGATAAACTTGCCGTTTCCTTTGCGTCTTTCAGTGGGTATCTCTATCTTACGTTCACCATTGAGATATTGTGCCGTGAGCGTGTGCTGCTTGAGCATATCAGCCGGTTTCCCTTGGAAGACGACCTCTCCTCCTTTTCTTCCAGCCTTTGGACCGATGTCAACAATCCAATCGGCAGCACGCATCATATCCTCATCATGTTCCACAACAATCACCGTGTTACCCATGTCGCGCAGCTCTTTTAGGGAATTGATAAGTCGCTCGTTGTCACGTTGATGCAGTCCGATAGAAGGTTCATCGAGGATATAAAGCACGTTGACAAGCTGCGATCCAATTTGAGTGGCTAGTCTGATACGTTGGCTTTCACCGCCAGATAGCGTTGCACTTTGTCGATTGAGAGCCAAGTAATCAAGTCCCACTTCCAATAGAAAGTTAATGCGTTTGCGTATCTCCTTCACGATCTCTGTGGCTATAACTCGCTGTTTTTCCGTCATGTGTTCCTCGACATGATCAATCCAATCCTTCAGTTCGCTGATATCCATGTTGGCAAGTTCTGCGATGTTTTTATCCCATATCTTATAGGATAAAGCCTCCCGATTGAGTCGCTGCCCATGGCATTCTGGGCAAGTAACCTCGGCTATGAACTGGTCAGCCCACTTCTTCCCGGCAGCCGAATCATCACTTTCCATGATCGTGCGGAGGTATTTGATGATACCATCAAAGGATACGAAGTAATCCGAAGAGGTGTGAACAAGTTCCTTGGCAATCTTTAGTTTCTCCAAAGAACCGTATAGAATCTCATCCATGCACTCCTTGGGAATGTCTTTAACGGGTGTTTTTAAGGTACAATCATACTTCTTCAATAGGGCTTCAATCTGCCAGAATATCATCTGATTCTTATACTTCCCTAATGGTACGATAGCCCCTTCATAGATATTCAAAGCGTCATCAGGGATCACTTTCTTTAGGTCGATTTCATCAATTACACCTAGTCCTTTGCAATGCGGACAAGCCCCTTCTGGGGAATTGAAAGAGAAGATGTTGGGGGCAGGGTCTTTATATGCAATACCCGTAACAGGGTCCATGAGACGTTTAGAGAAATATTTTGCTGCACTCGTCTCATTATCCAGTATCATAATCAAACCATCGCCTTGTTTCATCGCAGTAGCGATAGTTTTCGATAGACGTTCACGTTGGGTGGCATCTTCCGTGTCGCTGAGTTTCATCTTATCAATGACCACTTCGATGTTATGGTTCTTGTATCTATCCACCTTCATACCGCGTGTGAGTTCCTCAATTTCACCATCTATACGGATGTAAAGATAGCCCTTTCGTCGCATTTGCTCAAATAGTTCGCGATAGTGACCCTTACGGTTTCGAACCAAAGGAGCCAATATGTAGATCTTACGTTCACGATAGTCAGCCATGATCATATCGACGACCTTCTCCTCAGTGTACTTCACCATCTTCTCCCCACTCATATATGAGAAGGCCTCACCAGCACGTGCGTAAAGCAAGCGAAGATAGTCATATATCTCCGTCGTAGTGCCCACTGTGGAGCGAGGATTCTTATTCGTCGTCTTCTGTTCGATAGAGATTACAGGCGAGAGTCCCGTTATCTTGTCCACATCTGGGCGCTCCATATTACCGAGGAAGTTGCGAGCATAGGCGGAGAAGGTCTCTATGTATCTTCGTTGACCCTCTGCGAAGATGGTATCAAAGGCTAGAGAACTCTTCCCCGAACCCGATAGTCCAGTGAAGACAGTGAGTGAGTTGCGTGGAATAGTTATGTCTATGTTCTTCAAGTTGTGTACTCTTGCACCGAAGACTTCTATCTTTTCGTTCATATCTGTGTGTTGCTTATAAGATAAATAATGGTGAGTTAGGAATGAGGAGTGGTGAGTTAAGAATTATCCTAATGATGATTTATGAATGGGGAGTGGTGAGTTAGGAATTATCCTAATGATGATTTATGAATGAGGAGTTGTGTGTTTAGGGTGTTAATTGGTTGTATCCCCTTAGCAGATTGACGTCGCGCCGAATATTAAAACGCCTTCCGTCAGCTCCTTTTGCCGTCACATTCACAAAGTAAGTGCCCTCAGCTACATCCTTACCTTTATACTTTCCATCCCATCCACCAGCAGGGTCTGTCCACTCATAGAGCTTCTGTCCCCATCGATTGAATATAACTGCTTTGAACTCAATGATACTCTTGTAGCCTGTTTTCGCTCGATAGATATCATTGATACCATCGCCATTTGGAGTGAAAACATTAGGCATTTGCAAGCTGCTTTCACTAATAGATACGCTTATAGGATTATAACGAGTTGTGTCTCCATTGAGTATCTCGTAAAGCACAATCTGTGTATTACCTGCCTTCGTGAAAGTGTATTCTGTGTCTTCATCATAACGTATCAGAAAAGCCTCACGAGGGCTTGTTTGTGCAAAGAAATGCCATTCATAATGCGTTGCAGGGTCATTCGTTGTAGGCGCATTAGCCTTCAGTTTCATCGTTAAAGGTGCCGATCCTGTGTAATTATCACCTGCATTTATCGTCATAACTTCGCCATTCTCATCGTTATAAGAGCCTGTTGGCTGGCAATCCTGTGCCTTTGTATAGACCGTGACAAGCATTGACAAAAGCAGTAATAAGAATCTTGTATATTTATCTCTCATCTCTTTTACCTTACAATTCAACGTCTCCAAAAGGATAATCGTGCAAATATAAGCATTTTTTCTCACACCTACAAGCAAAACAGAAAAGCGATGGTTGATATACAAGAAGCCATTATCTATTTTACGTTTTTTTGCTCTCTACACCTGTTGATTACAGATTTCTTTTGTATATTTGCACATGTATTTGCATATAAGTAATAGTTTGTAAACCCAAAAGATATGTGCATGAAAAATTATTTAAGATATCTCTTATTGCTATTCACAGTCCTGATTAGCTGTAGCGTGATGGCTCAGAATGTTGTATGGCGTGATCAACATCAAGTGAAACGCAAGGAGACTATATTCGGAATAGCCAAAGAGTACGGTGTAACTATCCAACAGTTGATAGATTCCAACCCTATTATGAAGACCCCAGGATATGAACTGAAAAAGGGTGCACTCATACTTGTTCCGTTTGCAAAAGATGGTGATTTCCGCCCTGATGGGTCGATTATGGGCAAGACAGTAAAGCCTTCCAAAGCTGATAAAGAGGCTAAGAAGAAAGGCGCAAATGCGGCTGCTATCGCAAAACAAGAGAATGCTATTCATGTTGGAATCATGCTCCCTCTCCATAATCAAGATGGTGATGGCAAGCGCATGATAGAGTTTTATCGAGGTGTGTTGTTAGCCCTCAACGAGATGAAGAGTGAAGGTATTACAACCGACGTACATGCTTGGAATGTTCCAAAGGATGCTGACATCCGTACTACCTTATCAGATCCTAATGCCTCAAAACTTGACCTCATCTTTGGTCCTCTCTACTCTGATCAGGTGAAGCCATTGGCTGACTTCTGTCGAGCACATGGCACAAAGCTCGTTATCCCATTCTCAATAACAGGCAACGAAGTAGAGAATAACCCTAATATCTTTCAAGTGTATCAAACCGATGAGAGCTTGAATAGCAAGGCTATTGCGTCTTTCTTAGAGCGTTTCCAGAAGTCTCATCACCCTGTATTCATTAATTGCAACGATGCAAACAGCCAAGTGGGCAACTTCACCTCATTGTTGCGTAAGCAGTTAGACATACTGAAGATTAAGTATTCCCTTACTAGTCTCAAGTCGTCGGCAGCCGACTTTGCAAAGCGATTCGATAAGACTCGACCTAATGTAGTTATCCTTAACTCTGAGAAGAGTCCGCAGTTAAATGAGGTGTTTGCCAAGTTAGCACAACTCAAGAAGACTAATCCTGGTATCGCAATAGCCCTCTATGGCTATAATCAATGGTTCGTTTACCAAGATTACGACTTAGATAACTTCTTCAGATATAACACCTACATCCCTTCCACCTATTATTATAATAAATCGTCAGAGAAGACGAAGTCGCTTGAAGCTAAGTATAATGAGCAGTATGACGAACCAATGGCTAAGCAATACATACCCCGTTTGGCACTCACTGGTTACGATCAGGCGCAATTCTTTGTACGTGGAATTAAAGCACAGGGAAAGGACTTCAAGGGTGTATATAGCGATGTGAAGTATCGCCCACTACAAACTCGTTATAACTTCGAACGTGTAGGGCAGGGAGGATACATCAATAACAACTTCCAGTTGATACACTTTACTACTGACCAGAAGATGGAGAATCTCGTTTATTAACCATCGCTGGTACAGCTGCTTATAATATGAGAAATAAGACATTAAGCATATTCCTTCTGCTCTTACTTATGCTTCCTATGCGTGTTGCAGCACAAGTGGGAGAACATCGTGACGACCTTTCCATTGGTGTTAATGGTGGTTATGCCCTTTCTAATGTGGGCTTTAGTCCAAAAGTGTCACAGTCTCTTCATGGGGGAATAACAGGTGGTTTGAGTGTTAGATACGTATGTGAAAAGTATTTCAATACCATCTGCTCCATCTATGGAGAGGTCAATTACGCTTCTATCGGATGGCAGGAAAAGATACAGACAGGCACTGATCAACCTGTTATCAACGCCAATGGACAAGCAGAGAAGTACTCCCGAACAATCAATTATATTCAGATTCCAGTCTTTGCACACCTTGCTTGGGGCAAAGAGCAGCGTGGTTTCAACTTCTTTGTACAAGCTGGTCCACAGATAGGTGTCTATCTGAACGAGTCAACCAACATGAATTATACCACTCCAAACCTCGCTACTGACGGCACAGGACGTAGTAATGTCACCATCGAACAAGAGTCGAAAGCAGTAGAGAAGAAGTTCGATTATGGTATAGCAGCAGGCTTAGGAATGGAATGGAGCAGCCGTCATGTGGGGCACTTCCTACTTGAAGGGCGTTATTACTATGGACTAGGAAATATCTACGGAAGCACTAAGAGAGATTATTTCGGTAAGTCGAACTTTGGGAATATAGTAGTAAAAGCAACCTATCTATTCGATATCAAAAGAACAAAGTAATATTAACCTAGATTTTTATCATTATGTTTGAAAACCAACCAAAAGCGCTTTATGCCTTGGCACTAGCCAATACTGGCGAGCGGTTCGGATACTACACAATGTTGGCAGTATTCGCTTTATTCTTGAGAGCAAACTTCGGATTAGAGGCCGGAACAGCGGGTCTAATCTATAGTATCTTCCTCGGTTTGGTCTATTTCTTGCCCTTAATTGGAGGCTTCATGGCCGACAAGTTCGGGTACGGAAAGATGGTAACCATTGGTATTGCTATTATGTTTGTCGGTTATCTCTTCCTATCTATTCCATTGGGCGGAGGCTCTATTGCGTTCATAGCTATGCTAGCGGCTCTGTTGCTAATCAGCTTTGGAACGGGTCTATTTAAGGGCAATCTGCAGGTTATGGTGGGTAATCTCTATGACACACCAGAGCTTGCTGGCAAGCGCGATTCGGCGTTCTCAATCTTCTACATGGCAATCAATATTGGTGCACTCTTTGCTCCAACGGCTGCCGTAAAGATTCAGTCTTGGGCAGAGGCAACGCTCCATTGCAGTAGCAATGACGCTTATCACTTCTCATTCGCAGTAGCTTGTGTATCATTAATCGTGTCTATGGCAATCTATTATGGGTGCCGTCGTATGTTCAAACACGTTGAGGGTGGCAACGGGAAGACCGAGAAGAAGGATACAACTGTTGCTGAAGAAGAACTCACCCCACAGCAGACAAAGGAGCGCATTGTGGCTCTCTGTCTTGTTTTTGCAGTCGTTATCTTCTTCTGGATGGCGTTCCATCAGAATGGTCTGACGCTTACTTACTTTGCTAATGAGTTTGTAAGTCCTGTTTCAACAGGCGTTCAGAGCATGGCATTTGATGTAGTCAATCTAGTCATGATCGTACTCATGGTGTATAGTGGTATGACCTTCTTCCAGAGCAAAACAGCAAAAGCAAAGGCAATCTCAGGCGTTGTCTTCCTCGTAGCAGTATTAGTTTTAATGTGGAAATACAGAGAGCTTTCAGGCTCAGTAGAGGTTAGTGCACCTATCTTCCAGCAGTTCAATCCATTCTATGTGGTAGCCCTCACACCAGTAAGTATGGCTATCTTCAGTTCGTTGGCAGCCAAAGGTAAGGAGCCTTCAGCACCTCGCAAGATAGCATACGGTATGATCGTTGCAGGTTGCGCCTACTTCCTTATGGTCATGGCATCGCAAGGTTTGCTCACACCTAACGAGCAGGCAGCAGCAAAGGCAGCAGGTGGAGCAACCCCATTTGCGTCAGCCAACTGGCTAATTGGTACTTATCTCGTCCTCACCTTTGGTGAGTTATTGCTCAGTCCGATGGGTATCAGCTTCGTTAGTAAGGTAGCTCCTCCAAAGTATAAGGGCGCAATGATGGGCGGATGGTTTGTAGCCACAGCAATCGGAAACCTCCTTGTCAGCGTTGGAGGATACCTTTGGGGAGGTTTGTCACTCACCATTGTTTGGTCCGTATTCATTGTTCTTTGCCTCATTTCAGCCGCCTTCATGTTCCTCATGATGAAGCGTTTAGAGAAAGTGGCATAAGCTATTAAGATAACAGGAAACGCCCTTCTTCATTTGAGAAGGGCGTTTCTTCATTATGAAGAGAGCCTTTCCTTGATAGAAGGAAAGGCTCTCTTTGTGGGGAAGAAGGCGTTAGTTGTGTTTTTGTTTAGTTCCAGTTGGATAGGAATAGTTCCTTGATAATAAGGATAAAGCGACTTTGCTTTATCAATTCAAGGCTTCAATATCATTCAACAACCTAATTAGTGAGCGCCCAACAGCAGCTGCCAAGTTCACGAGGACAGCGTTTCCAATCTGTTTATATTGTGCCGTCATATTTCCACAAAACTCCCAATTATCAGGGAAAGTCTGTATTCGTGCATACTCCCGAACCGTTAATGGACGTGTTTCGGTTGGGTGGCAGCGTTCCGTTTGCTTCATTGCTGGCGCACAGGTAAGCGTTAATGAAGGGTCATCTAAGGATAATCTTCGTGCAATCCCAGTTCTTCCACCTCCCATATTATAGCTTGCTTTCATGTATTCACGTTGCAAGTCGTCTGGTAAATCTCGCCAATTCCCACCCATGGGAACCCTTTCCATGATCTCTCTTTTACGCTTCGGATATTGTTGTCCGATGGATTCTGGAACATCACAATCATATAAGACTCCCTTAAAGAAAGCGTCTCTCAAGTTAACAACTCGATGATAAGGAGAGGGGTAATGAAATGATACTCTGTTGGCTAAGTCATTCCTAATTGCAATCAAGATGAGGCGTTCTCTCTTCTGTGGCACTTGATATTGTATAGCCTTTAAGATTTGTGGTTCCACCAAAGTATAGCCTAAGTCAGCTATCACACTCTTAATCACTTCAAACGTATGTCCATGGTCATGAGTATATAAACCACGCACATTCTCCCCCATAAATACCTTTGGTTTCACCTCTTTTACGGCTCTAGCAAGTTCGAAGAAGAGAGTTCCTCGTGCATCTTCAAAGCCAGCTTTATTACCTGCATAACTAAAGGCTTGACACGGGAAACCGCCTGAAAGGAAGTCAACCTTCCCCTCATAATCCTTGAAAGAGACATTATGAATATCATTCTCCACCACGTTCCACGATGGTCGGTTGTGCCTAAGTGTGGCACAAGCAGCCTTGTCGAACTCATTGAGAAGGACGTGTTTAAAGCCTGCACTCTCCATCCCTAATGCCAGACCACCACCCCCTGCAAACAGCTCAATAGAGGTGAAGTCCCTTATAGGTTGTACTTTGCTTTCTTCTTCCCAGTTACTATTAATCATGGTCTCTACTTGTGGAATACCCATCAACTGATGTGCATAGAACCCCACCTGACCATTCTCTCCTTTCTCTAATACGAGTTTCCCTTGTTAACCCATGTATTAATAGTATGAATAGATACGCCTAGTATGTCTGCAATATTGTTTATCGTAAAGAATAACTCCATGTTAAAAGCGATTAAAACCTTCGTAATTCTCAAAGGCAAGTAGGTATAGGCTCTTGAACGTATCAGCAGAGACTTCCTGCAATTCACTATATACTCTGTTCTCTATCAAATTCTCATGTGTATCGCTGATTACGTCATCCAGAATCCTTGGAAGAGCCTTGCAGAGTTTCATAAAAGCATTAGGATCACCAAAGACAATGTCATAGAACTTATCTATAGATACTCTTCTGATATTGTCGTGTTCGTATTGTTGATTATCCAAGGTAATCTTCCATGGTCTATCTTGGCTCTGTTTGGCAATGACTTCAACAAGCATACAAGTTGAATTAGACACTCTCAAGAGTTGATCCTGCATCTTTATATATGTTGTTTGGGCTGTGTCACTATTCATTGTGTTGTACTTGTTCTTCATTTCTACATATATCTTCCTTCTGTCATTAGCGACATCGAAGCCCGTTTCTGGTACATACCAACCATTACCAGCATAGCTAAATAGGTTCTGATGAAAGTATTCTATATGGTTATTATTGGCTTTGTCTATTTGCCTAATACACTCTGATTCAATGATCTCCTCAAATGTTTTACCATATACCTTGGCATCAAAAGTGAGCTTAATGGGGTCTATCACGTTCTTATTAAACCTCGCTAAATCTATAAGAGCCTTATATTTTAAGACTGTATTCTTTACGTGATTGAAGATGTCAACATCGGAGATAAACCCTAAATTGTAAGTTCCTTGTGCCATAATATATGTAATTTAAAAACGTAACAAAGGTACAATTTAAATTATATTATCCCATCCTATCCATTGCTTTTTTGTGTTAGCTCCATTGCTGATTGGCGTAGCTTCCGAAAGAAAAGTGTTATGTTTGAATAACAGGAAACACCCTTCTTCATTTGAGAAGGGCGTTTCTTCATTATGAAGAGAGCCTTTCCTCGAGAGAAGGAAAGGCTCTCTTTGTGGGGAAGAAGGCGTCTCTTTCATTTCACAAATAAATCTCTTTGGGTTGAAGAGGTAACTTCTAAGGCGGAAGATGGTTTATTGTCTAGACCCTAAAAAAGCAAAACATCTGGCGGAACGAATCATAATTTTAGCGAAAAAGACAGCCTGGTAATCCGTATTTCAATTATTTTGTGTAAGTTTGCATATTATGAGTCGGAACCATCTAAAGATTTATCTTGTATGCTTATTCGCCTTCATTACATCCTTCGTTGAGGCTAGTAATGATGGAAAAGGCTATATTGCTTACCCTGGCGGGAAGTGTTATATGTTTCGTGTGACGCTCCGTGACAAGGGACAATCGCCTTATTCGCTAGATAAACCGAGTGCCTTTTTGTCTGAGGCGGCGCTGAAACGACGTCAAAGACAGCACTTGACGTTGGACTCAACGGACCTTCCTGTATCGCCAACCTATATCCAGAAGATACGCAAAGAGGGTGGGAATGTGGTTGCAATAAGCAAGTGGAACAACTCAGTCTTGGTGCGTGGAGGGAACAGACAGACGTTAGAAGATCTCAAGGTGTTGTCTTTTGTGAGAGATAGCAAGCTCGTTTTCACCTCTCCCGACTCTATTCGTCCTTTGTCACAACGCGTTCGCTGTCGGTCAGACTTGCAAGTGCTCGATTCCACCATACATGATTATTATGGTATGGGAAAGGCACAGTTGGAGAATCTCAATGGTCGGAAGTTGCACAACATGGGCTTTCAAGGACAGGGAATGACCATCGCTGTGCTTGATGCAGGCTTCATGAACGTGGATAAGATGGCTGCTTTTAAGAATGTCAACATCGTTGGAACGCATAATTTCGTTGCTGGTTATGATGCTGATGTGTACAAGGAAATGGATCACGGAACGAAGACTTTATCCGTTATAGCAGTCAATCAACCCTCTACCTTCGTAGGTTCTGCACCGAAAGCGAGCTTTTGGTTGTTGCGTTCGGAGGATTATCTCACAGAGAGCTCAGCGGAGGAAGACTACTGGATAGCCGCTGCTGAGTTTGCTGACTCCGTCGGTGTCGATGTCATTAGTTCGTCTTTAGGCTATCACGGCTTCGATGATAAGAGTTTAAACTATCATTATTCCGACCTCAATGGAGTGACGGCACCCATCTCAAGGGCGGCTTCCTTGCTTGCATCCAAAGGCATTATCCTTGTCAACAGTGCGGGGAATGATGGCATGGGACCATGGAAGAAGATCAATGTACCAGCCGATGCGCATGACATACTCACGGTAGGTGCGATTGCACCAGACGGCATTAATGCAGCTTTCTCATCGATCGGTCCAACCGCAGATAATCGAGTGAAACCAGACGTGATGGCGTATGGTTGTCCAACAAATGTGGTATCGGGTAGGGGATATATAACGCCCGATACGGGTACTTCCTTTGCTTGTCCGTTGGTGGCAGGGATGGTTGCTTGCTTGTGGCAAGCCGCTCCTAACACGTGTGCAAAGGACTTGATAGAGGTGATTCGGCAGACATCTAATAATCATCTGACGCCCAATAACATCATGGGTTATGGTGTTCCCGATTTCATGGAGGCGTATCATCAGGTGGTATTGCCTAAGGATAAGTAATGTAATTTACACCTTATTATATATATAGAAGCACACATGACGACAAAAGCACTCACCCTCTATGAACTGAACGCATTGGTATCGGATGTTATCAGTAGCACCTTGTCGCGTTCTTACTGGGTTGAGGCTGAATTGTCCGAAGCACGTGAGAGCCGTGGACACTGTTATATGGAACTGATTGAGAAGGACGCTCGTGGCAATGTTCCCATTGCACGTGCTCAAGCCAAGTGTTGGCATAATGTGTGGGCGGAGATACAGCCTTCTTTCATCAAGATAACGGGTCAGACGATCCATGCGGGTATGAAAGTTATGTTGCTTGTGCACGCTCAGTTCCATCCTCAATATGGGTTTTCTTGGATTGTAGATGACATCAATCCCGAGTTTACCATGGGCGACATGATGCGCAAACGACAGGAGATTATCCGACAGCTAAGGGCAGAAGGCGTCTATGACTTGCAACGCGAATTGTGCTTGTCGATGTTTGCTCAACGCATAGCCGTCATCTCCTCCGAGACAGCAGCAGGTTATGGCGACTTTTGCAATCAGTTACTTCATAACGAGTTTGGGCTTGCCTTTCATGTAGAACTGTTCCCCGCAGTGATGCAAGGAGACCAAGTTGAACAGAGCATTATCAATGCTTTGAACCTAATTAACGAACGGGAAGAGGATTTCGATTGCGTTGTTATCATCCGAGGAGGCGGTGCGACAGCCGATTTGAGTGGTTTCGACACCTTGAATCTGGCGGAGAATGTGGCGAACTTCCCACTCCCGATAATCACAGGAATTGGTCACGAACGTGACGAGAGTGTGCTGGATATGGTTTCATTCATGCGTGTGAAAACCCCAACAGCAGCTGCCGCTTACCTTATCAATCAGTTGGCTGCAACGCTGGCAAGGGTTGAGAACGCACAAGCAAGCATTGTGGAGGCTGTTCAACGCAGGTTAGAACGGGAGAAGATGCACATACAACACATTGCAACTCACATCCCCATGCTCTTTTCTGTGGTGCGTACTCAACAGGAAGCACGGCTCGACAGTCTTTCACAAAGGTTGGTGAATAGGATGAAGGAAAGGCTTTCTAAAGCCCGTTACGACCTTGATTCGATGATGCGATATGCTATTCCCACCCTTGTAGGATGCCTTTCTAACGAGCAACGTCGCATAGATATGCTCGCTCAACGTGCCCAACTGATGGATCCGAAGCTGCTTTTAAGTCGAGGATATAGCATTACCTTACACAATGGGAAGGCTGTTCGCCATGCCTCACAGCTGAAGGCTGGAGACGTTATCACCACTCGCTTTGAGCAAGGAGAGGTGGAGAGTGTGGTGAAGAAATAGCTAGGAGGAATCCTTTAAACCCTTTAATACAATCAAGAAGATGAAAGAAATGAAATATGAAGACGCCGTTCAGCAACTCGAGAGCATAGTTGACAAGATGGAACGAGGCGAACTCGATGTTGATTCAATGGCTGCTCAACTGAAGCAAGCACAGGCACTTGTGAAGCTGTGTAAGCAGAAGCTCAAGCACACCGATGATGAGATTCAAAAGCTGTTAGCCAATCAGTAGCAATAAAGCGAACGATGGGTTACAGGGAAAGATAGATTTGTTTACTTTTGCATTAGGCTATAGCAGGATGCAATTAAATACTTATATGATATGAAAGATATAGATTGGAAGAGTTTGACATTCGGTTATCTACGCACCGACTACAATGTTCGTTGTTATTACCGAGATGGTAAGTGGGGCGAAGTAGAGGTCTGTTCGGATGAGTACTTGAAGTTACACATGGCTGCAACGTGCCTCCACTATGGTCAAGAAGCATTCGAGGGACTGAAGGCTTACCGCTGTCCTGATGGCAAGGTACGCATCTTCCGAGCAGAAGAAAACGCCGCTCGTTTGCAGAGCACAGCCCGTGGTATTGTCATGCCAGAGGTTCCAACCGAGCTATTCGTTGATATGGTGAAGAAGGTGGTACGCCTCAATCAAGAGTACATCCCACCTTATGAGAGTGGAGCAACGCTCTATCTGCGCCCGTTACTATTTGGTATTACAGCAGGCGTGGGCGTTCGTCCAGCAACAGAATATTGTTTCTTGATCTTTGCCACACCAGTAGGTCCTTACTTCAAAGGCGGTTTCTCTTCCAATCCATACGTCATTGTGCGTGACGTCGATCGTGCTGCTCCACTGGGAACAGGTATGTTTAAGGTGGGAGGAAACTATGCCGCTTCATTGAGAGCCAATAAGATGGCGCATGAAAAAGGGTATGCTTCGGAGTTCTATCTGGACGCTAAAGAGAAGAAATATGTTGATGAGTGCGGTGCAGCTAACTTCTTCGGAATCAAGAATAACACCTATGTTACGCCGAAGTCAACGTCTATCTTGCCTTCAATCACTAATAAGAGTCTCATGCAGATAGCCGAAGACTTGGGTATGAAAGTCGAACGCCGACCTGTTGCGGAGGATGAGTTAGACAGCTTCGAAGAGGCTGGTGCATGTGGTACAGCAGCTGTTATCTCACCTATTTCACACCTCGATGACTTGGAGACAGGCAAGGTTTACAACTTTGGAGATAAGCCCGGACCATGGTCAACAAAGCTCTATGAGACCCTTCGAGGCATCCAATACGGTACGATCGAAGACAAACATGGATGGACAACTGTCGTTATTGAGTAGGCAAGAAGGCGTTATTTATATTGTGATTAAATTATCGGTATAATCCGTCGTAAGCAATGTTTTCTGCACAAGAAGTTTGGTCTTGTGCAGAAAAAGTGGTACCTTTGCAGTCGGAATTACAATAACGACAGATACAAATAAGGTTTATTTAGAATTTAAAAAGGTATAACAATGAGTATTACAAGTAAGATGCAAGACGCATTCAATGCGCAGATTATAGCTGAAATGTATTCGTCTAATCTCTATCTCCAGATGTCTTGCTGGTTCCGTAAAGAGGGCTGGAAGGGCTTCTCTAGTTGGATGTATAAGCAGGCAGAAGAGGAGCGTTCACATGCCATGGACATGGCTCAGTTCATTCTACATCGTGGTGGTGAGGTTGTGTTGACAGCAATTGATGCAGTCAAGACAAGCTGGTCTGATCCTAAAGAAGTATTCGTTGACACATTGGCACATGAGCAGAAAGTAACTGAACTCATCAACAAGTTAGCTGATATAGCAGATGAGGAAAAGGATCGCGCATCGCAGAACTTCATCGCAAAATACATCGATGAGCAAGTTGAAGAGGAGCGTAATGTACAAGACATACTCGATTCTTTCGCTCACTTGTCAAGCCATGCTATTGCACACATCGATAGCAAGTTAGGCGATCGTAAGTAATATTGGCATAGCAGATAATACTAACGAGGCATATAACTTCTCGTATTTCTGAATTAAGGGAAACGCTCTTCTCCATTCGAGAAGGGCGTTTCTTCGTTAGGAAGAGAGCCTCTCCTTGCCATGAAGGGAGGCTCTCTTTGCTGTGACGAAAGCCTCTCTTCCCATCCAGATGGGCTTTCAAGTTCATTCAAAAAGGCAGAATTTCACGTTGGGGAAACGCCTCTTTCTCACCCTCTTACACAAAGTTAAATTAAGTTTCTAAGCCCTTAAATCTATTCGTACACAGGCTTTATATCAACATAAAACACTACCTTTGCAGGTATGAAAATGAAATATTTACTATCAATCATAGTCTGTTTGTGCTCATTCACAGGCTTGCGAGCGCAATACACCATACAATGTGAGGACACATGTAGCCATATTCATGGTCTTGACATGAGCCATTATCAGGGTGATGTGTGGTGGGAGACGGTTGCAGAAAACAGCAATCATAAACTCAATTACGTCTATCTGAAGGCTACCGAAGGCAGTGGCAGAATTGATCAAAGATACCTCGATAATATTGAGGCGGCGCAACGCTATGGTATGAATGTCGGTTCTTACCATTTCTATCGTCCGTCGGTTCCGCAGTTAGAACAGCTCCGCAATTTCCAAACTCAGTGCCGCCCGCAGGATCAAGACCTGATTCCTATGGTCGACATAGAGACTACTGGCGGTCTAAGTGCGCAGGCTTTGCGTGATAGCTTACAGACATTCTTGGTGCTAATGACTAAGGCGTATGGGGTGAAACCATTGGTATATACCTATACAAACTTCTATAATCGTTACCTCGTTGGGGCGTTAGATGAATACAAGCTATTCATTGCGCAATACAATAACAAGGAGCCGGTACTGTCCGACGGACATGATATTCTTGCCTGGCAGTACACTGGTAAGGGGCGAATTAATGGTGTGAATGGATACGTCGACAAGAGTCGTTTACTCGGAAGACATAGTATGCGAGAACTGAGATACAGGCGACGACGATAAGAGATACGCCTTGAAAGAATAAGAAAATATCATTTGCAATAATCGAATAATACGTTAGATTCATGATAATTAAATGTCCTGAATGTGGTCATCAGGTGAGCGATAAAGCTCCAGTGTGCCCTAGCTGTGGTGTAGAAATAGCCGGACATATCATTAAATGCAGCCATTGTGGGGAGTTATACCTAATAGAAGAGGCTTCATGTCCTAATTGTCATCACACGGAAACGGACGTTGCTAAGGCTGTGGCAGCGGTTGAGAAGGAGGTTGTGGACGCTCCGAAGGAGGCGAACGCATCATCGGCTGTAGAAGAGATAACCGAAGGGGTGGCAGCAGAGGAGGTGCATGATAGTCTTGAAAATGCGCCTTCTGACGAGCCAATCGTTGTGGGTTTGCCAGCGGAGGAACCGACTATAACGGATGCAGATGATGAAGAAGATAATGTCGTAGATGCGGCATTTATCATGGATAATGATAAGGATGCTGCTGTGCTAGATGCGGCTGAACGACTTGAAGAAGAGGGTTCGGAAAGTCAAGAGCAGGAGCAATCTAAGAAGCATAATCACACTTCTCTGGCTGTCTCATTGCTCATTGCTGTCATCACAGCTGCCGTCTTGCTCTTCCTTTATAACCAAGGAGTTCGGAATAACAAGACGAATGATGAACAGGAGGAATACGCCCAGGCAATGGCAAGCAGTGAGCCTACTGTTATGCAAAATTACCTCAAGCAATATCCAGATGCACCTAAGGCGCACCGCGATAGTGTGTCGTTACGTATAAAGGCATTGCATACGACAGATACTGACTGGGCTTCGGTTGCAGCAAGCAACTCGAAGGAAGCAATGCAGGCTTACCTCTCTAAGCACCCTAACTCGCCTCACAAGCAGGAGTTGCAAGCAAAGATTGATGAGATGGATTGGGCTACGGCAGTGAAAAAGAACGATGAGGACGCTTATGCCGGTTACCTTGCTATGCACCAGAATGGCGCACATGCTGCTGAGGCTGACGCTATTTTAAAGAAGTTGATGAAGCATACTGTGGCTGACGCAGACAAGTCTAGTGCTGTAAATGCAGTCCGTCAGCTGTTGCAAGGGATAAATAGTAAGAGCAACGAAAAGATAGCTGGCGCTGTAGCTAGCCAACTGAACTTCCTCGGGTCGGCTGGTTCTACAGCAAAGGACATACAGAGTTATATGCACAATAGGCTCTATCAAGCTGACGTGAAGACGGTGAATTGGCATCTCGGGTCGCCTGCTGAGGTGACAAAAGACAGCAATGACGATGACGCACCCTTGAAGATTAAGGTGCCTGCGACGCTTAGCATAGAGCGTGAAGGCGGTACTTCCAACCGCAAGTACATGATTTCTGCAGTTGTGAAAGGCGGTAGAATCACGCAAATCAACTGGAACTAAACGGAAAAGAAAGATTGTTTTAGAAAATAGGAGACGTTCTTCTCGAATAGAGAAGGGCGTCTTTTCGTTATGAAGAAGGCGTTTCCTTGTATTGAAGAGAGGCTCTCTTTAATGCAAAGAAGGCGTTTCCTCATTTTTACTTCAGTTGCCCTTGTGAACGAGGTGCAGCCCCATTAGTGTTAATCCCATCTTTCCTTACGAACTTCTAAGGCATACACAGCCCTCTTCGGCGGTGTTAAGCGTGATAGTTCGGATAGGCTGTTTAGGGTAATTCTTGCGGTTGGGTTGGGTGTTTCGGGGTGTTTCCACTGGTACTACTATCGTCTATCTGGATATAAAGAAAAAGGTCTTAGCGATAAAGCTAAGACCTTTTGCGGTGCGTACGAGACTCGAACTCGTGACCTCCTGCGTGACAGGCAGGCATTCTAACCAACTGAACTAACGCACCAAAGCATTGCTAATGAGTGCCCCATTTCTGTTTTGCGAGTGCAAAGATAGCAATAAAAAACTAATCCCACAAATTTTATTTACGCTTTTTCGATAAAAAGTTGCATTACTAGTGCATCTTGATAAGAGCCTTCGCTACAAAGCCATCGTTGAAGACGTGCACCAGAGCTAAAGCCTAATGAGGTGAGACAATGGCGTGAGTTCGTGTTGTCAACAGCTACAACTGCGTATATCTGATTGAGATGTAAGACGTTACGAGCGTACTGAATGAGTTTAAGAATTGCTGCTTTGGCATAGCCCTGACGCCTGTGTTGCTCCATGATGATGATTCCTAACTCTGCACGTTGGTGCTTGGCATCGAAGTTAACGAGGTCGATTACCCCCACCACAATGCCCTCTTCGTTCTCAATCATCATGCGTATCTGCCCATCAATGTAGATGTCGTTCTTCGCATCCGCTATGTAGTTATGCAGTGCGTAACGGCTATAAGGAACATTCGTAGAGCCGATGTTCCATAATTGGCGGTCGTTCTCAATGCGATAAAGGGCGTCCAGATCCTCTGGTTCCATGGCTCGCAAGGTAACAGTGGGTGCGTTGCTTGTTTGCATCTTATCAACCAATTATTTCTTTAGAAGTGATGATTTTGTCTATAGAATGATGATAGAATCCCATGTGAATGAGCGTCACTGGGCGTGCTTCAAAGACTTCTAATATGTCACGATAGGCAAAGAGTGCATTGTCATAGACGATGTAGAGCGTTTCTTTCCGCCCCTCCCATTCGTCTAAGAGTGCGTTATGAATCATTCGTAAGCTATCTTTGTTCACCTTACGAGATGTTGCTATCAATCCGTTATCGGCTGCTATTTGTTGGCAACGTGCCGTCATCTCCTCTCCACCAACAAATATATAATGTGGCGAATGGTGCCTTTTTCGACTTCGGAAGCCTAACATCTTACCAATAGCATGGTGTGTTGTCCCCACAAGTGAGAGCAGTGCTCGGGCATAAATAGCCGTTTTGATGGGTATCGTCAGCAATCGGCTTGCTCCGCCATAATGCTTTTGAAAGAAGATCAGCATGGCATTGTAGAACACATGTACGTATCGGTAGCTCGACTTCTGAGTGCTTTCTCCCTTGTAATGGAGTATCTGCACGGGCAAATACCAGCTCTCGTAGCCTGCTTGTAAGAGTCGGTAACTAAGGTCAACATCCTCTCCATACATGAAGAAGTCCTCATCCAGCAATCCAATCTGGCGCAATGCTGAGTGCCGAAGGAAGCAGTATGCCCCACTAATGACCTCTATCTGTCCTGGAACATCCCATGACAAGTCCCCCATATAATAGTGTGCAAAGTCCTTGTGAGTGGGGAAGTGCTTGCAAAGACCAACCATCTTATAGAAGGCGACACGTGGAGTTGGCAGTCCACGACGGCTCTCCAAGGCTCTAACTCCTGTGTCCGTCAGCATCATCACGCCCAATCCTCCCGCTTTCTCATGCCCTTCCATGAAGGCAAGTGACGATCGGATCGCCTCTTCCCCCACGACAGTGTCGGGGTTAAGCAATAGTACATATTCCCCTTTGCATTGCTTGATAGCGATGTTATTTGCCTTTGCGAAACCTTGATTATGCCCACTTGTAATGAAGTGAACGGCTGGGAATCGAGGCTTGAGATAGTCTACTGACCCATCAGAAGAGTGATTATCCACAACGAGCACTTCGCCTTCAATGCCCTCCAAAGCCCTTTCCACGCTCATAAGACATTGTTCGAGATAGTACTTAACGTTGTAGTTTACGATGATAACACTAATCTTCATCTATTCATCCGTTGGGTTATCCAAGTGACATTCATGCTCACATCGCTTCTTACTAGGATAGATGAAGACGAGACTAAGGGCTAGAATGATAGCGAGATAGAAGTAACTAACGACCTCACCAGTAGCGTAATACAGGAAGATGTTGGCAACCATTGGCACACAGAGGAGCATCATGCGCACCGTTCCCCACTTCAGTAAAGCCCTGTTCACATGGCTTTCATCAGTGTTCAAAGCGTCCCTTATCGATCCAATCTTGAATAAGAATAGAGCCAAGGGGATGGCTGCTAAGGTGGTTAACTGCATAATGAATTGCAGCATAACAAGTACGTGGTTCTCTGCACCTACCCACATCCCGGGTAAGAGCCATTGGCATTCAAAGACAATGATAATGATGAGTACCAACGCACATGACGCTATTAACTCCGTCAAAAGGGTTTTTCTTGTTTCAGTCATTGTTAATTAGTAAGGCTCTTGAGAGCGATGATATTAAGATTGGAAAGGCGTTCTGTTGAGGATACTTCGCCCCAGAGTGACCTCATCGGTGTACTCTAGTTCGTCGCCAACAGATATTCCGCGTGCTATAATAGACAGCTTCACATCCTTGTCCTTGAGCTTCCGTGATATATAGAAGTTGGTTGTGTCGCCCTCCATCGTGCTTGCCAAGGCAAGGATCACCTCCTTTACTTCGCCCGTATCTACGCGTTCCACCAATGAATCAATCGATAGATCGTGAGGTCCGATACCATCCATTGGAGAGATGATACCGCCTAGAACGTGGTAAAGACCATGATATTGTTGTGTGTTCTCAATAGCCATTACGTCTTGAATATTCTCCACTACGCATACGACGGAGCCGTCTCTTCGGGGGTCAGAACAGATAGAACAGATGTCAGTATCCGATATATTGTGGCACACCTTACAATATTTTACATCATGCCTAACACGTGTTACCGCATCAGTAAAGCTGTCCACGTCTTCTAGGGGTTGGCGAAGTAGATGCAAAACAAGGCGTAGGGCGGTTTTACGTCCTACTCCCGGCAACTGCGAAAAGCTCTCAACAGCACGTTCCAAGAGCTGTGATGAATATTGTTGCATGTGTGTTTTGTGTTGCTAAAGGGCTACCTTAATCATCGAAGAGATAGACACCAATACCTACCTTAAGCCCTACTGTAGAGTAATTAGAGCTCTTAAGCGACTGGTCGTAATAGATAGCTGGCTCGATGGTTACCGACCGGTTAATGAAGAAGGCATACCCCACTTCCATGCCCGGCATTATGTCGTTATATCGGTGATTGGCGTGTAGAAACTTCACACCAGCACCGAGGTACAATCCATTCTGCGTGATGTAATAGCGTCCACCAGCACCCACACTGATGTGATCAGCCACTGTCTTAGAACCATTATGTACTGCATCAACGGAAGCCAATACCATTACGTTGTCCCAAGGGAAGTATCCCGCCTTAGCTTGAACACCCATGTTTAAACCGTCATTACTATTATAATGCAAGTCAAGTCCCGTCAGTGACGCACCTACATAGCCCTTTCCTTCTTGGAATTGAGCCGATGCACAGAGGCTAACTATCATTGCCGCAGCAAGTAGGAAACACTTTCTTATCATATTGATACTACTTAAAATGAATATTAATGATTGATTGATTGCACGTAACCTATACGTTAGCAAATCAAGACAAAGGTAAGGATAATATTTGGATTAAAGAAATCTTTGCTGTATCTTTGTGCTTTATTTGCATAAGAGGGGACGTCAGTCGGAGTGTTACGAGGCAGTAGCTCGTTCGCTGGAATAGCGGGGGTGCAAATGAAGAGGGCGTTTCTTTCATGCAAAGAAAGCCTCTCTTCGATGTGAAGAGACGCCCCCTTTAATGCGACGGAACGCCCTCTTTGTTGGGAGTGAGGCTCCTTCTCCCCACCTTTGGGGGCTTGGGGAGGCTTTATAACATTCTTAATTCATCATTTATGAGACTTTTTCACCTTATTATATTAGGCTTTTTAACGTTGCAATCGCAGGCTCAAACGAACATTGCGGATTATCTCACTCTACCGCAACCAAAGCGTGAGACTCGTGCAGTATGGCTCACTACACTATCCAATTTGGACTGGCCTAAGACATTCGCAACGTCGAAAGAGAATATAGAAAAGCAAAAGCAAGAGCTGAGAGACATACTCGATAGCTATCAAAAGGCGCATATCAACACCGTATTACTGCAAGCGCGTGTGCGTGCAGCGACCATTTATCCATCCGAGATAGAGCCTTGGGACCATTGTATCACAGGTGTGGAAGGGCGTGCGCCGGGCTTCGGTTATGACCCATTAGCCTTTGCCATTGATGAATGTCACCGCCGTGGTATGGAGATTCATGCGTGGATTGCCACCATTCCTGTGGGTATGAAGACTACTCTAGGCTGTCGGACCATTATGAAAAGGGGCTTCCGTGTGCGGAGCTATGCCACTGGTTCGTATCTAGACCCAGCCGACCCAGCCGTGCCGGGATACCTTGCTCGCATCTGCGGAGAGATTACGAGGAAGTATGACATTGATGGTATCAACCTCGATTACATACGTTATCCTGATGGATGGCCGCTCCCTTCGTATCGAAATGGCGATACCCCCGAGGCGAGAAGGGCGCATATAACAGCGATTGTACGGGCTATTCACGATGAAGTGAAGGCTATCAAACCATGGGTGAAGATGTCATGTTCGCCCATCGGAAAGTACTCTGACTTGAGTAGATACAGCTCTAAGAACTTCAATGCACGCGATCGTGTGGCACAAGAAGCGCAAGAGTGGCTACGAGAAGGTCTAATGGATCAACTCTATCCTATGCAGTATTTCCGTGGCGAGAACTACTATCCTTTCATCGCAGACTGGGTGGAGAACCGATATAGCAGGGACGTTGTTACGGGCTTGGGAACGTACTTCCTCGACCCACGACAGGGCAACTGGCGATTGTCGGACATGACTCGTCAGATGTACGTCAGTCGTTCCTTGGGTATGGGACACGCTCATTTCCGTTCTTACTTCCTCACTTCTAACCAACAAGGAATCTATGATTTTGAATGTAGATTCAACTCTTCTCTTGCCTTGCCACCCGTCACGAAGGGGGGACGAGCCGTATCGGTTCCAACGACAGAGTCGATGTCGCCACTCGTAGAATATGGTTCCGACCGAGGGATGACAATGCGTTGGAAGGGCAACACACCTTATTATAATATATATGCCAGTAGGTCTTATCCTGTCGACATAAGCAATGCACGTAACCTTTTATACGCCCGTTATGCAGGTACACAGTTGCACTTGTCATCCGTAAACGAGGGTCTTTACTTTGCCGTGACAGCGATGGACAGATATGGTAATGAGAGTCCCGCACTGCAAGAACTGGCACCACTTTCAAGTAAGAAAACAACCGCTTTGCTCGCTAATGACGGACAATCATTAACCTTACCAGCGATGGTGAAGGAGGCAGACATCGTGGAGTATGACATCAAAAGTATGCAGGGAACGAGTCTTCGCACCATCACAAACGTAACAAATAGGCAATCTGCCCTTAATATCTCAAGCCTTTCTCCTGGCATCTACCAGCTTACGGGGCGTACAAAGAAGCATAAGGAGTATAGCATTGGTGCGTTTGTTATAAAGCGATAGAGGCTCTAACGATGATGTATGAATTATGTTTTGCATTGTAAGATATAACACTTTTTTTGTATCTTTGTGCCGTTTAACAACTAAGAAGATGAAGAGAATAATCCCTATAATCGTCTTACTGGCTATCACCCTAGGGGCTTGTAAGAACAAGAATACTGATGCCGACGCAACCAATAAGGCGCTCGATACGATTCCAATGTTGGTCACGCAGGTGCAAGAGTGTTCCCGTCTCTATACGACGGAATACCATATTCATAAGATCATCACGCACGATGACGAGATGAAAGTGTCTGGTTCGTTTATGAAGAAAGACTTCAGTGTGAACCTTCCGTTGGGTGAGAGGCGCATAGCAATCCCTATGACAGCAACGATAAAGGCGTATATCGACCTCTCATCGTTCGATGCGAAGAACATTCAACGCAGTGGGAAACAACTCATTATCACCCTTCCTGACCCTAAGATTGTGCTTACCTCGACAAAAATAGACCATCAGGAGGTCAAGAAATACGTAGCTTTAACACGGCAAAACTTCACTGATGCCGAGCTAACTAACTATGAGGAGCAAGGCAGGAAACAGATTCTTAATGCCATACCACAGATGGGGATCATAGAAGAAGCACGCAAGAGTGCAGCGCGCCAGTTGGTTCCTATCTTCACACAACTTGGTTATAAGGATGCTGATGTGACGATTTCTTTCCGCAAGAAGTTTACCATCAATGATATACGTAACTTTATTGAAACAAGCAAGGAGGGCTAAATGATGGAAGAGAAAACGCCTACGAACAAGTTACAGAAGGTTCATCAGAACGAAACGAAAGGGCAGACTATCGCTGGATTCCTACCTAAAAGCTGGAAAGCAATGGGCTGTTTGTTACTCCCCCTAGCACTCATTGTGATCCTCATCGGTGCTTTCTCATGGTTGAATGGGTCCAATGAGATAGGGATAAGCACTGACAATAAGATAGACATCACGCCTACTCGCATACAAGAGATACAAGACATCGGGCAATGGGAGTTCCTTGCTATCAATGACGAGGAGCTGATTGACACGATTAATCATGGTTTCTTCTCTGACGATGAACTAGTGAGAATCTATTACGGAACGATTCGCATGGGGATAGACCTGCACCACGCAGAACCTCAATGGCTGCAAGTTGAGGATGATAGTATCGTAGTTGCCAAGCTACCACCTATCGAACTCTTGGATAGGAACTTCATTGATGAGGCGCACACACGCTCGTTCTTCGAGAAAGGAGATTGGTCATCAGCTGACCGCGAAGCCCTTTATCGCCGTGCATATAACAAGATGATTGCACGCTGTTTGACGCCTGCTAACATCAAGATAGCCGAAGAGAACGCACGGAGACAGTTCACCCAATTCCTGAAAGCAATGGGTTATAAGAATGTGAAAGTGACGCTGTCAGCTCCACAAAGTCCGAAGAATTTAATGCAAAAAGAGGGATAGGAAGTAATGTCCCGATACCCACTTCTTTTCCACTTCATGGTTCGTTAGCCCCCTTTTAGCGCCAGGTTATATACCATGAAGTGGGTATTTTTTGTAATAAATACAACTTTTTGCCTTTTAATTAAGCAAAAGTATATACCTTTGTAGGCGTTAAAAGAATATTAATCAATTAATTAAAAGGATAAGAATCTATGAATAAGATCACAGCACTGGTGCATACAGTACTTGAGATTGCGGCCTCAATTAAGGGCGTGGGTATCAACTTTATACGTATTGCAATATTTATTATCTTCGTTTGGATTGGGGGCTTGAAGTTCTGGAACTATGAGGCCGAAGGCATCGTACCATTCGTTGCTAACAGTCCGTTTATGAGCTTCTTTTACACAAAGAATGCGCCAGAATACAAGGATTACAAGCTAAAGGAAGGTGAGTTCGATAAGGTTAAACACGAGTGGCATGAGGCCAACAACACTTACACCTTCTCACATGGTCTAGGCATTGCGATTATGACTTTCGGTGTATTGACACTATTAGGTATATGGTTCCCAAAGGTAGGTTTCGTTGGTACGGGGCTTGTCATCTTAATGACCTTAGGCACTTTGTCCTTCCTTGTCACTACACCCGAAGCGTGGGTTCCCGACCTTGGTAGTGGCGAACACGGGTTCCCGTTATTAACCGGAGCAGGGCGATTAGTTATCAAGGATGTCTGTATATTGGCATCAGCGATAGTAGTCTTGTCCGATTGTGCACGGCGTATTTTGAAACGTAAGTAATCATATACAACACATTTTTACTAGAGTAATTAAATAGCAATGAAGGGTGTGTCAGATGCTTCAACAGCATATTTGACACACTTTCTTATTTATATCCACCCTTGTACTTGAGCTGTTGTCAATAGGCAGTTGAGGTGCTCTTTTCCCACAGCTTCGTACCCTATGCGTAGGAAGAAGAAGCCTCACCCCCAACCCCTCTCCGAATGGAAAAGCCTCCCCCAACCCCTCCGAAGGGAGGGGAGAGTCTAACGGGAGCTAGCTTGGAAAGACTTACCTTCATTCAAAGAAGGCGTCCCTTCGCATTAAAGGGGGCGTTTCCTTGAGGCAAGGAAAGGCTCTTCTGTATGCAAGGAAACGCCCCCTTCAAATGGAGGAGAGGCTCATGTCCTTCCTGTGACGGCGTGGAGTGGGAGAGATGTTAGCGTTATTGGCAAAAGAAAGGACGCCAACTAGCGGGTCACTTGACCCATATCTATTAATGAAATGAATTATAGTTTGATACTTGCAAATATTACAATTTATGCGTAACTTTGCATTGTCTTAAAGGAAAAGACAAGGTAACTAAAAGGGATAAAACCTACCTGAGACATTGAAAGAATTGATAAGAACTCCCTAAGACAATGGTCTTAAGGATTTATTTAAACACTCATAACAATTTAAATATTTAGGATACATGGCATTAAGAATCGCTTTCTTCGACGCAAAGTCGTATGACATTGAGTCGTTCAACGCAGTTAACAAGGATTATAACTTCGATATTCGCTACTATCAGGAACGCCTGAGTATTAGCACAGTGCCCCTCGCTAAGGGTGCAGATGTCGTTTGTATCTTTGTGAATGCAGAGTGTGATGCACAGGTGATAGACGAGTTGATCAACAACGGAGTCAAGTTAATTGCATTGCGATGTGCGGGCTTTAACAACGTAGACCTTAAAGCGGCTGAGGGTCGAATAAGGGTTACACGCGTTCCAGCTTATTCACCTCATGCAGTGGCAGAGTACGCTGTTTCACTCATGCTCAGTCTAAATCGTAAGATCTACCGTGCCGTTAATCGCACCCGAGATGGTAACTTTACTCTGAACGGACTGTTGGGCTTTGACATGTATGGAAAGACCGCTGGTGTAATCGGAATGGGCCGAATTGCAAAGGAACTCATCAAGATCTTGCATGGTTTCGGTATGAATGTGATGGCTTACGACTTGTATCCTGACCACGAATTTGCTAAGCAGTACGATGTGAAGGTGGTAAGTCTTGACGAGTTATATGCCAATAGTGACATTATCTCTCTGCACTGTCCATTGACGCCAGACACGAAGTTCTTGATTAATCAGGATAGCATAGCTAAGATGAAGAAGGGCGTTATGATCATCAATACTGGTCGTGGGAAACTGATCAATACAGAGGATCTTATAGAGGGACTTCGTAGTAAGCAAGTAGGTTCAGCAGGCCTTGATGTATATGAAGAAGAGCGTGAGTACTTCTATGAAGACAAGAGTGATAAGATGATAGATGACGATGTTTTGGCGCGTTTGTTGATGGTTCCTAATGTCGTACTAACCTCTCATCAAGCCTTTTTCACTGCTGAGGCTCTGCATAACATAGCCGTTTCTACCCTCGATAGTGTGAAGGAGTTTGCCGAAGGAAAAGACTTAACTTGTGAGGTAAAGAACGCATAAAGCAATGTAACTAAATGTTATCAGCAACATTTATGTTATATATATAATAAGGTGAGAGTTGGTTGATTGATCTCCAATACTCGCCTTTTTTTATGATAAATGTTATCCAAATACCTTCTTTAACACTTATTAATTGGAAATAATTTGCCGTTTTCTTTATAAAACATAACTTTGCCCACGCCAAGTGATAATAGGTTTGTTAAAACGAACGAATAGGTTATGACTTACAAAGGAGAGAATTAACAAGACAGTAAAAAGATTATAGATAACAATTAAACTCACATTAAATTCATTCGATTATGAAGAAGATTATGTTAGTAGCAGCCCTGATGTTATCATCAGTAGCTACATTCGCACAACACGCAGTAGGTTCTTTTAACATCCAGCCAAAGGTTGGTTTGAACATTGCAAACCTAACTGATTACAGCAAGTCAGACGCTCGTCTCGGTCTTGTAGCAGGTGCTGAAGGAGAGTATCAAGCAACTGACATCGTTTCAGTTAGCGCTGGTCTGCTCTACTCTATGCAAGGTGCTAAGGTGAATCAACCGTCTGTTACAGTTACACAAAAGCTTGATTACATCAACATTCCAATAACTGCTAATGTGTATGTTGTTAAGGGTCTTGCAGTGAAGTTGGGTGTTCAACCAGGTTTCAAAGTCGGTGATGTTGCTTCTGTTGATGCAGCACATGCACTCAATGTAGCCCTTCCTGGCAAGGCAAAGTCATTTGACCTTTCTATTCCAGTAGGCGTTTCTTATGAGTATAACAACTTCCAGTTGGATGCTCGTTACAACTGGGGTGTAACAAAGGTATACGAAGGTAGCAAGGTAAAGAACAGCGTATTCCAGATTACACTGGGCTATAAATTCGACTTGTAAACCATTCGTTACAGTTTAAATAGCAAAGAGGAAGCCTGAAGGTTTCCTCTTTTTTCGTCTTTATCTGCCCTTATCTGGCACGGAGCCAAAGCCACATAATAATAGAAAAGATAAATTTGTTACAAAAAGGAGGCGTTTCGTTCAAACACAGATGAGCATGAGCAAGAAAAGTTCTAATAGTTAATTAAAAGAGAGAAGATTATTATAAAAGGCGTATAATAATACGTTTTAATTTCGTACCTTTGCACCATTAACAACAAAGAAACAGGATACATCATTATGTCATATCAGTTTTCAAGATACGAGACACACTATCGGAACCTTACTTATTTGGGTGTACCTATCATCATCGGACAGCTAGGAAACCTCATTCTAAACTTCGCTGACACCTTGATGATATCACATCATAGTACGGAGGAGTTGGCTGCTGCGGCATTTGTTAACAATATGTTTACGTTGGTAATCGTCTTTGCTATAGGCTTTACTTACGCTATTACTGCCCTTGTGGGTAACCTTTATGGACAGGAGAAGACGCATCGTATTGGCGAACTCATGAAGAGTGCGGTGGCAGCAAACACCTGTATGGCAGTAATCTTATCGGTTATCATGGGTGTATTGTATATGAATCTAGGCAACTTAAAACAGCCTGAAGAGCTCTTACCCCTTATGCGTCCTTACTTCATCATACAGCTTATCTCCCTTCCATTTGTTTGCTGGTTTAACACCTTCCGACAGTTCACTGACGGTATTACTGATACTCGTGTGGCTATGTGGATATTGGTAAGTGGCAACATAATGAATATATTTGGTAACTGGGTTCTCATCTATGGTCACCTAGGCATGGAAGAGATGGGACTGATAGGAGCAGGGCTTTCCACAATGATTTCCCGTATAGTGATGGCACTCGTAATGATGGGTATCTTCTTCTTTAGTAAGAAGTACAAGGAATACAGAAAGGGCTGGCATCAAGGGCGAACAAACCGCAGAGACTTCCGACAAATCACTGTTCTCGGGTTTCCGTTGGCACTTCAAATGGGTATGGAAACAGCAGCTTTCAGTCTGTCTAGCCTAATGGTTGGTTGGTTCGGAACAACAGCCTTGGCAGCACACCAGGTCATGTTAACTATTTCCCAACTGGGTTATATGATTTATTATGGGCTTGCTGCAGCAGTAGCAGTGCGCATTAGTAACTTCATGGGACAGCGTGATTACACAGCAGTAAGGCGCACGGCGACAGCAGGAATACACCTCGTTTTCTTCCTGGCAATGCTGACCTCTGTTCCAATCTTCATCTTCCGTCATAGCATGGGAGCCTTGTTTACTGATAATACCGAGGTTATTTCGATGGTATCAATGACCATTGTCCCCTTCATGATATATCAGTTTGGCGACGGAATGCAGTGTAATTATGCAAATGCCATGCGTGGTATCGCCGTAGTGAAACCGCTGATTTGGATTGCATTTATTGCTTTCTTCATCGTTTCATTGCCATTGGGTTACCTCTTCGGAGTAGTTATGAATTTCCAACTCTTGGGTATTTGGTATGCCTTCCCATTTGGTTTAACAACCGCAGGAATACTCTATTACGTTTATTATCAGAAGGGTTTGAAGCGTATAGAGGAGTCTGCAAAGTAAAAGAAAGGACTTTATTCCTGCCTTTCCATTATCTTTTCACGATAGAGATAGATAACAACAACACAACACAAAGCCTCCCCCTATTGTCACAACAGACGATAGGGGGAGATTGTATATACTGCTTTCTTCCCTTCAAAACAATGTGGATGATGAGTATAAACACCCTTGTTGAATCTTCTGCAGAACCTCCCCTAAAGTCTTGTCAACCCCCTTTAGATGCTCCTTCTATCCTCCTTGAAAGGAGAGGGAGAGCCTCGCTTTCCTCCTTTCTCCGAATGGATAGGGGAGAGAACAGGGTTGATAGCTATTGAAGAGGGCGTCTCTTTGATGGCAAGAGAGCCTCTCTTCAATGCAAAGAAACGCCCTTCTCCAAGCGAGAAGAGCGTTTCCTTTATTCTACTAAAAGCCTCCCCAAGCCCCTCCAAAGGAGGGGATGTCTTACCCAGAGGCTGTTTCTTTGATTCAAAAGTGCGATTATCTCTCACCCCACTAACCATTCTCTCTCATCCTACTAATAGTATTCACGCCCCTCTCCATTCGGAGAGGGGACGGGGGTGAGGCTGTAGATGGACGGGGGGAGAGGCTGAATAGGCTTTTAGAAAAGCCTTAATTCAAATTGTAAGTATGCACGCTTATCCCCTGCGCAGATGGTAGGTAGTTGATACCCCACCAACACATCTGTAACAAACAGAAGGCTATAATGAGGATGATAAGGGCTGGGCGCAGGTGATGAGGGCGATACTGGCGGTAATGAACATAAACGAGATAAGAGAACCAAGTGATAGCTGCCCATGTTTCCTTTGGGTCCCATGCCCAGTAATGACCCCATGCTTCCTTTGCCCAGAGTGCTCCCATGAGCATTCCAAGCGTCATGAAGGAGAGCCCAACATAGGTGAGATTATCCGTAATCTCCATCTCTTTCGTGGTATCTGTGCCTTTCTTGAAGAAGAGCAGATACACTGACATGACCACAGCTGCGCCTAAGAGGGCATAAGCCATCATGTAAACGATGACGTGAGGGGCAAACCATGGACTCTGCAAAGCAGGCATGAGCGTCTTTGAATGTATCTCTGGTTTGAAGAGATTGACGCACACGAAGACGGTTGCAAGGAGTGTTGAGAAGCTCAAAATCCACTTGTATTGCCATCGACTGTACACTATCATGCCCGCTAAAGGGAGGAAGAAGCTATACCAAAGACGCGTTTCTCCCATCGTGCGGAGCGGTGGTCGCTCGAGAGTTATCCACATGATAAGGATGTAAGAGAAGAACACACAGAGTCCAAGACCTGTTGTTATGAAGGCTAGACTACGGCGATTACGCCACGAAGCCCATGCTCCGACTGCCCATAACAATACTGAGATGATTGCGAAAACGACGAAATAACTCCAGATCATAACTGATTCTCCTTCTTACGACTAGCCGTTAGGAACATTCCAACGGCACCTATTAATAACATGAAAATACCGACATACACCACTGGTAACCATGGGTCGGTGACTAACTCAAAGATACTGAGATTACTCCATTTACCCATCTGCTCGTTGTAACTGAGCTGATAGATCGTCCATCCCTCAATGCTGAATGGCTTGTTAACCTCTATCTCTGTCTGGATATTCTGCCCACTCTTCGTATAGATGTCGACGAGAGATGCAAAACGACGAGGCTCTCGGTTAGGCATAGCTAACATACGCCCGTCATCCAAACGTAGGGCTTGATAAGGGAAGAGATAGCTTCCGCAGGTCACCCAACCCGTGTAGCTATGATGTACACCCTTGTAGGGTGCATTGTTAGTAGTGACCTTCACCAATAGAGCACACGCCGAACCAGCTGCATCCGAGGCTATATATCCATCCTTATTACGTGCTTGTCCGAGTGAATCCATTCGAATATTTCCCATCATTCCAGTGGGCATCTTGCCTATCATCTTGCTCAACATGGCAGGGACAGCATTATCTATTCGCTTAAGAACTTCTACCTTGCAATCGAGCAACTGACCTACTCGCATACCTTTATCTAACAATAGATTCTCAGGCTTATCCTTAGGGAGTGGGAACCCACCACGCCCTATTAACGCTAGCTTGGGAGGGTATTCATCAATGGTGAACTTCTCTAGTTGAATGGCAACTGGTAGGTGATGCACATTGTCCATAGCGTCTAGACCACGCCATTCAGGCTGCCCTGTCTCACAATACATCTTCACTTTCTGCATATCAGCACTACCCAGTGTTGCACAGGTGAGCACTATGAACAATCCTGCATGGCTCACAAAAGATGGCAAACGACGCCATGAAAAATGGAAGATATGGTTCAGTGTGACCTCACCCACTATGATGGTCAACCAGAGATAGACGAGTACAAATGGCCAATAGTTCAGCATCTTCGTTAGTCCGATGGGGTCTACTGGGTTTCTCCCTTCGGCTACTTGCTTCGTAATACCCATGATCAACGTTAGCAAAGCAGCACCTGCTATGGCAGGAATAGCGGCTTGCATGGTGGTCATAAAGCGGAAGAAGTACACCTTCTTACGCAAGGCATAAACAACAACTAGGGCTATCAATAGGAAAAGGAGCGTCCCGATATTAGCTGGCCAAGCAAAGATTGCCCACTCCAAAGGCCCCATTGTAAACTGTAATAACTGACCAGTTATAAGCAATCCAACGACGATTGCCGTCCCTTCTTTTAATGTATAAGGTTTATTCCACATTGTTATTTTAAGGAAAAGAAATGGTATCTTCAGTTGTAATCTTTGATATTATCCTCAATACTTGCACTGTTTCTGTTGCATTTCTCATGCTTTTTCAGATACAAGACTATCACCTGTTTCTATCACATTACTAGATCAATACCATAAAAATTAATAGTCGGTAGCAATGGAGTTAACCATTAGCTACCAACTATCTTTTACTACTTTGTTCGCTTACATCGGCTTAGTTATGAACCGTTTGTTCTTTTTTGCAGTCTCAATCCACTTCGGTACGATTGTGTCGAGGAACTGTTTTTTCTGACTATTAAGCTTTGGCATGTCTAGTCCTATATATGACTGAGCCTTTGCTTTAGTCGATATGTCAGGCAGAGGAATTTGTCCTGTAAAGCCATGACGAGCGACAACTCGTGCTATTTGTAGGCGTGCATCCTTAGCAAACTCCATAGCACTTGCGAGCAAACGCATTACTTCTTGAGGTGCATGGAAGGCTGCTCCATGACTCGCAACAGCATAGTCCCAACGCCACTGACCCTTACGTAAATCAGTCAAAACAGGCTGCATCTCTGCTTCTGTAGCACCCTTATCCCAGGCAAACTTAGCCTCGATATGTGCTGCAGCAAGCTCCTTCTCCACATGAGTACGGAAGTCATAAATCTTCTGTTGACGCTCATAAACATTCTGACGAAGCGTCTCTGCATCTTGACGATGGCATGTCTGACAAGTGCGATCGATGTGAGCTAGCGGACTCATGATGTGGTGGTCGGTGTATTTCACACCACCTTCAGAGATGTAAGGCATGTGACAATCAGCACAAGAAACGCCTCTCTGTCCGTGAATACCCTGTAAGTAAAGCTCATAACCAGGGTGTTGTGCCTTCAAGATCTTCGCCTTTGAGAGTGGATTAATGTAGTCATAGAAGCCTATACTATCGTAATATTCTTCTGCTGCCTCACACGTCATACCCTTCTCCTGAGGGAAGTGTAGATAGTTACCATTGTCCTTTTCGAAGTAATACTCTGTGTGGCACTGTGCGCAGACCAGGCTACGCATCTCTTGATGTGTGGCTTTTCTCACGTCTTTACCAACGCGAGCCCACGCCTCATAGAGTGCTGGACGAGCTGGACGAAGCTCCATCGTCCGTGCATCATGGCAGTCAGAGCAACCGACGGTGTTCATGACCTCTGGTCCCCAATTGCTCCACTTGGCAGCATAGAATTTGTCTGTTCCCTTCTCTCTCATCAACCTTGGCACATCAGGACCTTTACATGTCCAGCACGTACCAGGCTGTATATCGTCTTGACCATCCACACCTGGACTACCAGTACGCATTATTTTACGTAAGTCTTCAACGCAATGGCGGTGTCCACGAGGGGTGTTATATCCACGTGAAAAAGAATATCCTGCCCACAAGATAACCATTTCTGGTCGTTGTCCTAATACATCGACTTCCTGTGAAGAGTTATACTTACTAACGAAACTGGTATCTTCCGTCATCGCCCAAGTCTCGTATTCACGGGGGAAGTCTTCGGCAAACTTCTCGTTTTGAGCTACGATAGAGTCAGTCATCTGGGTACGTCGATTATTAAACACACTCGCTATTTCCGCCCTTCGTTCTAACATGGACGAGCATAGCAAACCTAAGAAGAACACGATGACCATCGCTCCTCCGAAGAGCAACCAGCCCTGCCATTTCTTTAATGTCTTTGCCATAATTATAGGGTTTAGTAGTTATTTTATTTCTTTCCTAACACTTTCTGGAGCCAATCAGGGACTGGAGAAGGAGGCATGGGTTCTACAAACTCTGCCCCAGGAGTACTCGACAAGGAGTTCTTCCTCATGTGTGCTACATCGCGATGGCAGTCCCAACAGGCCTTACCTTCGCCCCTTTTCGCTTCCATATAGTCGATTCGTCCTGTCTTTACAAACTCTTGGTTGAGTTGTTTATGACACCGAATACAATTATCCATAATCACTTCTGCAGATGCATCCTCAGCCTCGAACGCCTGTGATTCACTATGTGTCACGAAGTAAGCAACGTGCTTCATACCATCTACCCCCTTAAAGGCATAGTGAGAAGCAATGTTGTTGTTAGGCACATGACAATCGTTGCAAGTTGTGTTACGAGCATGTGCTGAATGTGACCACGTTGCATAGTAAGGTGACATGATGTGGCAGTTTATACATGCAGCAGGGTCGTCTCCTATTATATATGTATGCATACGAAGGAGGTAAAAGAACAGCCCTGTCAGTCCAACAATAACACCGCAAAGCATTACCAACGACGCTTTCTGACGATAGGACAGCCTCTCCAGAAAGTTAAACCATTTAGTCTTTAGCTTGTTTAGAGTTGTTTTTAGGTTCATACGTATCACATAATGTTTCGTTTTCAAATATAAATAATAATCTTTAAAGTGCTTGTAAAAAAATAAGAAAATATCATTATAAATGATGAGAAAGTTTTATTTACGCTGCAAATCGGCTTGAATACGCCTATTCTCAGGGCTATTATTCGTACCAATCACGTATTATTACTGATGGAACTGACGAATATATGTATGAATAACAACGATTAATTCATCTCATTAACATCCTCTTTTGTGTGCGTGATGTCAATTAATAAGAAGAAAGAAGTACTTCGCCTTGATATTAAGAGGAACACTGCTCACTACAAAAGAGTGCTTTCGGTAACACAAAAGAAAAACTTTCCTCAATTCAAGAAAGGCTTACTCCAGTGCAAGGAAAGCCTCTCTTCCATACGAAGGGAGGCTCTCTTTGATGTGAGGAAACGCCTTCTTCAAATGGAGAAGGGCGTTTCTTCGTTTTCGCTCTGTTGGACTTTGTTTACGAGGTGGTGGCTTGTTACACACAGAGGAATGAATGATGGAGGATTCAAGTAGCCTGTTCTAAGGATCGATGAAGGCTGAATGGTTGGTGCTGGCGTGTATAGTTTCTGTGGTTAACGGACTATTTATTCTTGCTTTTCTGCGGGAGATGGGTAGAGAAGTGACTTTTATTAGACTTCGGATGAGGCTCTCTTTTGAGTTGTCAGATATGTTATTTCTATGAAAAGACTTTGTTCTTCCACATCTTTTTTATACTTTTGACGGCAGAAAAAAACGTACAATAACAAATGAGACAGATTATTAATCATTTCACTGACGATGACCTTTACAAGCTGACAATGTGCTGTGCTGTCATCGATAACTTCCCTCGTGCGCATGTTTGTTATCAGTTTGTTGATCGTGACGATACGGTTTATCCAGATGGATTTGCACGTGAGGTGGAACATCAGATAAAGCTATTAGAGTCGGTTATCATCACTCAGGAGGAGATAAACTTCCTACGTCGTAAGTGCAACTATTTGCCTGAATGGTTCTTTACTTATCTACGTGGTTTCCGCTTCTCAAGCGATTGGGTAAAGGTTTGGCAGAGCTCGGAAGGGCATTTACACATAGAGTTTGAAGGCTTGTGGGCCGATACGATCTTGCTTGAAGTGAAGGTTCTTGCCATCATATCAGAGCTTTTCTACGTATTTAATGAGCAGGCAGAAGAGTTCGATTATCAGCTTCTTTACGATAAAACTTACCATAAGGCGGAACGCTTGCTAGAGGCTGGTTGCGTCTTTTCAGACTTTGGTACGCGTCGTCGTGCTAGTCTGAAAGCAGAAGAGATAGCCGTTCGTGCGATGAAAGATTGTTATGAGAGTAAGACGTGGAAGGGCAAGTTTGTGGGTACTAGTAATATACACCTTGCGATGAAGTATGACCTGATGCCGGTGGGCACAATGGCGCATGAATTCATCTGTGCAATAGGTGGTATGTTTGGTCCACAGATGGCTAATTACATGGCAATGGAGGCTTGGCGCAAGACTTATAGGGGTGCTCTCGGTACTTACCTATATGATTCTTTCGGTTGGGATATCTTCTCTTATAACTTCTCGGAAGACTTTGCTAACCAATTCAAGGGGCTTCGTATTGATTCAGGCGACAACCATGAGCAGTTGGATAAGATTATTGCTAAGTACAAGTCATTCGGTATCGATGCCCGTGACAAGCAGGTTCTTTTCTCTAATGCACTCGATACTGACCGTGCGATAGAGTTACAACACTATGCCGAAGGAAAGGTAAAACCTTCATTCGGAATAGGCACTCACTTCACCAATGACTTCCCACATGTTAAGCCTATGAACATCGTTATTAAGCTCGTAGCAGTTAAGATAACAGAGCTGTGGCCGTACTATAATGACACCTGCAAGATATCTGAAGATGAGGGTAAACACACGGGTAAACCAGAGGTTGTCAAGCGTTTCATGGAGGCTATACATTATAAGCAGTAAGTGGGAGGAGAGGCTATTATCTGCTGTTAGTAACATAAAAAACTTGCTGAATCTTACTCATTTACCTAATCTTTTATTACTTTTGCAGCACGTTAGTAATGCTTTCAATGAGAGATGAAAAAGAAGTTTAGAGCCATTATTGAGGATTTAGGGCATAAGACTCAAGTGCGTAAAGAACTAGTGGCAGATGTAGAGAAGTTGTCAAGCAGGCTTGCGGTCTACCATATCAATTTGGAGACTACATCACTGAAGAGGCTGATTGGTTATTTTAAAGGTAAAGAGAAACCATCCCAAAAGACGTTAGATAGGCTAGCACTCTTCGCTGGGTTCCAGAACTGGAAAGACCTAAGTAAGGCTTTGCATGGCGACAATGATGCTAAGTTGAACTATGAAGATTAAAAAAGTCCGATACCTTCTTGGTATCGGACTTTTATTTTCTTGGATTTCCAAGGGCTTACTTCTCAGTAGAAGCAACAACTGTTCTCTTCTCCTTGATACGTGCAGCCTTACCTGTAAGATTACGTAGGTAATAGAGTTTCGCACGGCGAACTTTACCACGCTTGTTCACCTCGATAGAATCGATATTAGGTGACTCGATTGGGAAAATACGCTCAACACCAACGGTGCCTGACATCTTACGAACAGTGAAACGCTTCTTCTCTCCATGGCCAGAAACCTTGATTACTACACCACGATAGAGCTGAATACGCTGCTTGTTACCCTCGACAATTTTGTAAGCGACAGTGATTGTGTCACCAGCCTTGAACTCTGGGAACTGCTTGCCGGTTGCAAATGCTTCCTCTGCAACTTTAATTAAATCCATTTCTTATTGATAAATTAAATATTGTTTGTCGTTCCAATGTAACATAGTTAGCGACTCTTCCACAACCAGCGGTTACACCGAAAAGCGTTGCAAAGTTACTGCTTTTCGTTGAAACAACAAAGTATTTGTATGCTTTTAATGCTTATTTAAGCTAAGAATCATGCTTATTTAAAGTAAGATTCATATTAATTTAAGGTAGGAATTATGCTTATTTAAAGTAAGATTCTTGCTTCTTTAGGACATTTATTGGGCTTATTTTGTAGCAAGAATCTTGGCTATTTCCTTCTTAGCCTTAGCCATTTGTTTCTGGAAGGCTTCGGATGAATGAACTGCAGCATAGCCTACACTCGCACATAGGCGACCTGCATCAACATCGCTCTGATAGTGATATCCACAGATAACACGGCTCTGACCATAATCGTAAGCACGCTTCATAATTTCGTTGCCACGTGATGGGTTCAACTCAGTTAAGGTCAGACCGAAGATCCATCCACGGCAGGTATGACCAGAAGGATAAGACCCGTTGTTGATCAGCTCTGCCTCGAATTGTGGCTGAAGGGTATGCTCATGGAACTGCGCAAATGGTCGCTTGCGCATATACTTAGCCTTGGCACGATCGACAGCATGGTTACCATCAATACCAATCATGCACATGAGCTTGTAAGTCTCGGGTGTTTTCTCGGGTGTGATGAGCATTCCAAAGGCTGGAGCAAAGCCTACGAGGACTGAATCCACATCGAAGTTTGCATCGAACTTAGCCTGTGCAGCACGCTCTTTGTCCTCTCTCATCTTGCGACCCCACCAATACTGACGGAAGTCATAATCGAATTGATAGGATGCAGTATCAGGTGGCGCAGGGAGGTAGATACCGGCATCTGGCATATCAGCCTCTGGTATGAACGACTGTTTCTTGTAGTCTTGAGCACTGGCAGTCATGCCAACTAAGAGCATAACAAAGCCTATGAATAAACTCTTCTTCATAATGATAAACGGTTTTTATTGATTATAAATTGATGTGTATTAAGTGCTGCAAAAGTAGATAATTGTATATGTTCTTCAAAGGAATATCCGCTTTTAAATAGTTGCATTTTGCGTTAGTAACGAGTGAAGCGTATTGCAACTATTGCCTTTCTGACGCATAAATGATTGAGTGTTAGCCCTTGTCATGTCATGATGCAATCCTTGCGAGCGAACGAGTCAGGTAGTGTTATGATTTCTGAAGAGCCTCTCTTCGCTACTTCCCCACACGCTTTCGGTTTTCATTCCACACGCTTTAAAATCTCATTTCATACGCTTTCGGTATTCATTCCACACGCTTCTCGTATTGTTTTAGCGCCTATTTCGTAATGATGCAATGCGTATGTCTTTGTATTATCACACTTAGATAAAGTTTTATCACGCTTAGATAAAGTTTTATCAGGACTTAGATAATTAATTATCACGCTTAGATAATATGGTTAGATACGCATTTCAGCAATGCGAAATACGCTGAAAAGCAAAAGAGAAGTAGGCAAGAAGGAATGTAAGATATGCTATATTCCGTCTTCCCTGCTTATAATTTACGATGTGCGATAGGCTGTTGTGCCTTTTTGCGAGGCGTGTTGTGCATAAGAAAGGGGCAGATGCTGAACATCTACCCCTACTTTATTACTTAGGAATCTCCCGCCACGTGGGAGCCTACCTGTCGTGTTTCTGTGGCTTAATACTTAAACACTGCGGTGAGAGTTAACCTGCGTCCATCGGCGTGGGCATACTCTGCATTGCGTGCCATCATCATGGATGCTGGTGTGTAATAAGTGTAGTTTAGGAGGTTGGTTACCGACAAACTCAAGTCGCAAACCTTCAAGTTAACACCTGCAGTGAGGTTTAGTAAGTTGATACGACTTACCTTTCCTTCTCCTTCGTTATATACTCCTGATGCGTTAGGAGCGAATCGGTCGCGCTTACCAGTGTGTATGTATTGCAGTTGGAGATAGGTATTCTTGACTGGAGCATAGTTGACATACATAGCCAACTTAGCGGCTGGAATGGAGATATTCGACATGTATGTGTCCCACTTACCAGTAGCTGATTTGAGCTTACCTTCGAACCATGAGAGGTTAGCGCCTGCCTTTAAGTTGCTGAGGATTTGCGCATCTGCACTCAACTCAACGCCATATACCTTCTGTGGAGTACGATTGACTACCCAGAAGCCGTGGTCTATCTTGAGGTCACTTCCTAGCTTAGAATAGGTGTAGAAGAACGAGCCATTGAGCTGCAACCAATGGTTAATATCAGAGTAAGCACCAATCTCGTAGTTGTTAGTCTTTACTGGTTCTGTGGAGATCTTAGCGAGTACATCCGCCTTAGCAGCACGTAGTGTACGACCTAAGTCGAAGATAGAAAAGCCTTGAGAGTAGGCTACGAAGGGTTGAAAAGCAGGATATTTGTTATAAGAAACACCCACGTTAAAGGATAAGTTGTTATACTTTAGCGTGCCACCCTTTACCTGCACTTGTGGGTCGGAGAGCTTATTACGCAGTACATCGTAGTCTGGTACCTTCACACTAATGTAGTCGTAACGTCCACCGAGTTTGATGCTAAGGTGTTGCCAGAGCGTTGTTTTGATCTGAAGGAAGGGTGCATGGTTGTTGCTGGTGAGCCATGGCATCCAATACCTGCCGTCTACTAAGGGTTGAGAAGTCTTATTGTAGAGGTAGTCGTAACCATAGGCTAGATGTGCAAAGGCGTTGTCAGAGAAGATAAGACGGCTGTTGAACTGAGCACGAACACCGAACTTACGATCCTTAACAGCCGACTGTCCGCTTGTTTCCTCCCATCTTGGTTGTGCTGGATTAGCCTTTCGGAAGTCGAAGATGGTGTATAAACTCGAGCCATAAACGGATGCTTCTAAGTCGGTATGTTTGAATATGTCCTTTGAAGTAAACTTGAGATACGCATTGTGGTTGTACCTTGTTCCCTCGTCAACTGCCTGTGGATCCTTGTTTCCAATTACACCTATTGAAGGGCTTTGGAGGTATTTTCCACCGGAAGGAATCAGTTTCGTGTCTTGCAAACTACGATAGAAATTATACATCAATTCGATTCTGTTCTTTGGAGATAGGCTGTAACCGAGATTGACGAGTGCGTTCGTTGTGTAAGTATCACCGAGTCCGTAACGTGGAGAAATGAACTTCCCGTCACCATCAACGGCACTACCTGTACGCCCGAATGCGCCATTTACGAGGTAATCGAAGTTTCCCAAACGACCATAGAGTTGCTGGTTGATGCGATAACCTTGCCCTTTGCTCTGGCGGAAGAAGTTGTAGGTTGAGCCCGAGAGAGTCGTTGCGCCAGCAATAGCTCTATTAGTTGTATTCTTCTTCGTGATGATGTTTATCAATCCACCAATAGCCCCGTTACCATAGAGGGCAGTAGATCCCTTCACCACTTCTATATGGTCGATAGCAGCGATGTCAATGGTTCTTATGTCACGATCGGTTGAACGTAAAGGAGTTGATTGAGGGATGCCATCAATCAAGATGAGGGCACTTCGTCCACGAAGTGATTGTGAGCGCGAGCTTGTGGTATTGCTTGATAGTGCCATACCTGGTGTGAGTAAGCCCAAAAGATGGGTGATGTCGGGTGCCGCCTTACTCATTTCTGCTATTTGCTTCTGGTCTATGATGGTAACAGTAGCAGCCGCATTCTGCTTTACTTCAGGCATACGTGTCGTACTAATCGTTACCTCTTTGAGTTGTAATGTGGTGTCTTCCATCTCTTGTGCATGCGCTTTATAAGGCGTTGTAGCCATTGCGAGCATAGCAAGAGATAGGTAAATTGCTTCTTTCTTCATGTGAGTACAATCCGTTAAATGTTAATGTTTGAGTGCAAAAGTATAAATTATCTTTCAAATAGGCAATACCTAAAACTAGGTATAAAGGTGGGGGCAACGGCTGTTATCGTGCGCCTCTTCATGTGGTAGAGATCTATCTTTCATCATCCTACAAGCAGTGTATTCGATTTTTTTTCTTACTTTTGCATTATCTTTTTAGATGTTATCAGCATGCCATGTCACCTATATATATAAGGTAGGAGACATTGCTATCCAATCAAAGTGAGGGTGCTCTCTGGGCTGATGAATGTTTATGAGATTTATAAAATATCACTATATATGTATAAGAAAACAGTTTATCTATCTGGATTAACAGCATTGCTGGCATTGACGGGCTGTGCGTCTCACTATGAGTTAGCCAGTATTCAGCGTACACGTGTGCTGGTGGATAGTAGGTATGACGCTGCTCCTGATGCCGACGCAGCAAAGTTTATGGAACCTTTCAAGCACAAGGTGGACTCGTTAATGGGACCTGTTGTGGGTGAAACAGACCATGAGATGGTTGCACACAGACCTGAGAGCGACCTATCCAACCTCTTGGCTGACATCATGGTGTGGGGTGCTCGCGATTATAATGAGCGTGTTGACTTCGGTGTTTACAACATGGGTGGCATTCGTGCAGCCCTCCCTAAGGGTAAAATCACCTATGGCGACGTCCTTGATATAGCTCCTTTTGAGAACAAGATATGCTTCGTGACGCTCACTGGAGAGAAGGTGTTAGAGTTGTTCCGTCAGATGGCTTATACTGGTGGAGAGGCTGTTAGCCATGGAGTAGAGCTTGTTTTCACACGCGACCACAAGTTGAAGTCGGCTCTTCTCAATGGTAAGGAGATTGACCCGAAGGCGTCTTATCGTATCGCAACACTCGATTATTTGGCACAAGGAAACGATAAGATGGAGGCATTCAAGTCGGCTACTAGCGTTGTATCTCCGCAAGAAACAAGCAATAACACACGCTTTATTATCATGAACTTCTTTAAGGAGCAAACCGCTAAAGGGCGCATTGTCAATGCTCAGAAAGAGGGTCGTATTCGTGTAGAATAACCATATCTAGAGTTGAAGAAGATGAAAAGAAATATATTATTGATGAGTTTCTGTTTGATAGCAATCCTCGCTTTCGGACAGACAAAGCAGTTAACAATCCTGCATACAAACGATGCGCACAGTCAGATTTATCCGTTAAGTGCAACCCTCGCAGACACTATGAAGGCTGGACGAGGCGGTTTCGTGCGTCGTGTGGCTATGATTAAAGAAGAGAGAAAGAAGCAACCTGACTTGCTACTCTTCGATAGTGGCGACTTCTCGCAAGGCTCTCCTTATTATACAATGTTCAAAGGTGACGTTGAAGTGGGTCTAATGAATCGGATGCACTATGACGCTGCTACGATAGGAAACCATGAGTTTGACTTTGGTATGGACAATATGGTTCGCCTCTTTAAGATGGCTAAGTTCCCTATTGTATGTGCCAATTACGACTTCACGGGTACGCCACTTCAGGGCTTGGTAAAGCCTTATGTCATCTTGAAACGCAACGGCTTAAAGATAGGAGTGTTCGGTCTTGCTCCTAAGTTGGATGGTCTTGTGGTGAAAGCTAACTATGGTAAGATCGTTTATAACGACCCTGTTGCGTGCGCACAGAAGGTTATTAACGAGTTGAAAGGCAAGAAGTGCGACTTAATCATTTGTATCTCGCACCTCGGATGGGACATTGAAGGGGTCAGCGATGAGGAAGTTATCGCTGGAACTCGTGGTCTTGACCTAGTCTTGGGAGGGCATTCTCACACGTACCTAACGAAACTTGAGTACGTAAAAGACCTCGACGGCAAGTTAGTTGGTGATGATCAGAATGGCAAGCACGCTATCTTTGTGGGCAAGCTAGTGCTTGATTTGAAGAAGAAGTAAAGCCTCTCCCCCGCCCCCTCTCCGAATGGAGAGGGGAGTGAAGACTGCTGTTTGCAAATAAAGGGGGCGTTTCTTCGATGCAAGGAAAGCCTCTCTTCGATAGGAAGAAACGCCTTTCTCAACTGGAGAAAGGCGTTTTCTTAATTCTGCTAAAAACCTTTCTTTAATTTAAAATGCAAAGTTCACGATTCAAAAATGTGATTACTTTTATTGTTGAAAGGCATTAATAAATTCTTTGCTGGGGCATTTTTAACACGGAATACACGGATGGCACGGAGCCTAAAAGGGACACAGAGTTCCTAAAGGAACACGAGAATCCACAGAAGCTGACGCCCATTTTTATTCAACTAAAATCCTCCCCAAGCCCCTCCGAAGGAGGGGATGTCTTAACCATAGGCTTTTTCTTTGATTCAAAAATACAATTATCTCTCACCCCACAAACCATCCTCTCTTATCCTACTAATAGTATTCACGCCCCTCTCCATTCGGAGAGGGGACGGGGGTGAGGCTACTTCTTTTTACCAGTAAGCCCCACCATGTCACTATTCAGATGGGTGACAAAGATTTGTTGACCGCCTTTACTAAAGCTAACCTTATACACTCCTCCCTTCTTATCTTTGCGTTCGTAAGTGAAAGCAAAGTTGTTAATCTGCCAACAAGTATCGTGTTGTGCTGCCATCTCAACCGACTGGTAAAAGGTTTTCGGAGGGATGGTGTCGAGCATAAGAGTAGCCGAGTAATTACCGCTCGAAACGCTCTCTTCATCTGCAGCAACACTAACAGAATCGGGGATGAAAGGCGTTGCTTTGGATAGTTTATACTTAGGGAAAGCAACGGAAGTAATGCCTTTTAGGTCGATTGATAACTTACCACTATCAACCAAAGGGGCAAAGTCCTTCGCCGCAACAGTGTCTTTATTGTCTTCTACCTCAATGCTGTTTTTATGGTGACAAGACGCAATGACGCCCACAGCCAATAATATGCTGAGGAAGATCAAACTGATGATTCGTGATTGATTATTCTTCTTTTCCATGTAATTTAATTCTATTTTAAGAGGCAGGAGACTGGGTGCTGGAGTTAAGACATTCGTCTTTGAGAGTACAACTAACAGCAGTCTGTGCTATTGCCTTCGCTCTCTTTCACTTTTTCTCATTCTTTTCACTCCTTGAATCTAGCCCCAACAGCACTAATCGAATATACATTTTGCATCAATGGAGGGCTTTTTGTTACATCAAAGCAGTGCTTTATGGGAATACATCCCCTCCTTCGGAGGGGCTTGGGGAGGCTTTTTGTTTTGCATTACGAACATAGCTTCTCGAGTCGTCCTCGTGCTATCGGATTATCCTCATAGAGCTTTATAGCCTTCTTATAGTTGGCAATGGCAGCCTCACGCATACCCTCCTTTTCACATTCCTTACCCATCATCACATATTCAACAGAGAGTTTTTTGAGGAAATCCTCATGCGCTCGTTGTTGCTGCCGTAAGGCTTCGTTCTCTCGTCGGAGCTGATTGATAGTTTCGAGTTTACGACGGATATAACGTTTCGCAACGGGTTTCTCTATGTCATATCGGCTATGGATGGCAAGGAAGAAATTGTTTAGAAAACTGTCATAATCGCCCTCGTCGAATGCTCGCACAGCATCGTAATATTCCTTATCGGCTTTACTTTGCTTCAAGGCTGTGGCTATCATATTGCGATCATTATAATGACGTGCAAACTGCGTAACCTCTGCTCGGACAAAAACCTCATTCTGTCTCAGTGGGTCTTTGAGGCTAATTCCTTCCAAACTGGTGCATCGGGAGAGTGCAACATACGCCTGACCACCAGCGAAAACACCGCCCGTGAAGTCGATATTAACGTTCTTGAACGTTAGTCCTTGACTCTTATGTACGGTGATAGCCCACGCTAGTTTCAATGGGAATTGGATGTAAGTTCCTATCTGTTCTTCCTCTATCTTCTTCTCAGTCTCATTGAAGGTGTAACGCACGTTAGCCCACATTTCACGCTGAACTTGCAGGTCGTGACCCTCTTCCGTGCGTACATAGAGCATTCCCTCCTCCTCATCTATACCGATGATAATCCCCAGTGTGCCATTAACCCATTGCTTTTCTATATCGTTCTTAATGAACATTACGTGTGCACCCACCTTGAGATTCAACTCCATGGGGGTAGGTAGACTACTCTCAGGGAACTCTCCCTTGATCTCACCAAGGAACATCACGGGGTCGCCCTCGAGCCTGTCTAGTCCCTCATTGTTGATCCAGTCGACCGTATCTCGCTTCGTTGATAGGGTGATGGTGAAGTTTTCTTTGTCCTTATCCTGCGGTTCTAAGGATGCACCCACACGTGCGTTAATCATTTTAAAGTCGGTGTCTGTGACTTGATTGGTGCGTATGTGGTCGAGAATAGAGATGAAGGTGGAATCGTTCTGACGATAAACTTTATTCAACTCAATGCTGACCAAGGGGTAATCCTGGAATACCTTAGCATCGAAGAAATAGTTACTTGCATAATAAGGTTGTAATAGTCTGCGGTCATCCTCCTTGACTACTGGCTCTAACTGATAGATGTCTCCAACCAAAAGGAGTTGCTTTCCACCGAAAGGCTCACGCATATTGCGATTGTAAACACGCAATACTTTATCGATAAAATCGATGATGTCGGCACGAACCATGCTTATCTCGTCGATGATGATAAGCTCCACTTCGCGCAAGAGTTTGCACTTGTCGCCGTTATAACGCATTGTTCCGCGCAAGTGACGAGGCGTGTATCGACTATCATCAGGCACTAATGGATGGAAAGGTAACTTGAAGAAGCTATGCAAAGTGCTGCCTCCTGCATTGATGGCAGCTATGCCGGTCGGGGCGAGAATAACGTGTTTTTTCTTTGTAGTAGACGATATATAACGCAAGAAAGTAGACTTCCCCGTACCTGCCTTACCGGTCAGGAACAGGGAATTATGTGTAAATTGTATAATCTGCAAAGCCTTTTGTAGCTCTGGATTCTGTAGATCTATTGCGTTATTAATAGCAGCTTTCATGATGCTGATTAACGCCGCTTAGTCCCATTCAATATTACTTACCGTTGGGTCTTTAGCAGCCTTTATCTTCTTTTCCTTCTTCTTCTCTGACCTGCTCTCATGGCTGTTTCCGCCCCCTTCAGAGCCATTCTCAGACTGGTGTCTGCTTACTGGTTCCGCTGGTTGGATAGGCTCTGAAGGTATGCCTTCAGCATCGTTTCCGTCAGAAGGAATGCCCTCCTCGTTATCACCATGATAACGTCTGTGCCCTGCGTTTAGCCCATTCAGAGAGTCAGGGAGCTGTCGCTGGACAGGAGCTGGCTGACAATTATACATTGTTGGGTCGATATCATCATCCTCATCTACCTCCCACTTGGCATGATAACGCCTATAGGTGCGGTCGTACATCAGGCTATGAAGGAACTCACCCACCACTGGTAAGGCTGTTTTTGAGCCTTGTCCGAGGGCGCCAGTACGGAAGTGTATGGAGCGATATTCGCCTCCTACCCATGCACCAACTACTAGATTCGGACTAACAGCCATAAACCATGCATCGGAGTGGTTATTGGTTGTACCAGTCTTTCCACCCCAGTCTGTATCGCTAGGAACATACTGTCTCAATGACTGACTGGTACCTCCTCCTTGATTGACACCAGCTTTGAGCATCTGTTGCATTAGGAAGGCAGACTTCGTATCAACGGCTCTCTCGTGGTTTTGAGGGGCTGTATAAACTTCGTTACCATTCATATCTACGATTCGAGTAACGACCACAGGATCAATATGCTCACCATAGTTTGCTATCGTAGAGTAGGCATCCACCATCTCAAGTAAGTTGACATCACTTGATCCAAGAGCCAATGATGGCTCGTTATCTAACGGACTCTTTATGCCCATCTTCTGCGCTGTCTCGATGATACTTGGTATAGTGACTTCCTGTCCAACACGCACTGCAACGGAGTTAATACTTCGAGCGAATGCGGTCATCAAAGGTATGGAGTCGTTAGAAAAACGCCCATTAGCATTATGCGGAGTCCACGTCTTCATCTGTCCAGTCTTCTTATCGAGAACCTGCATACTGATGTATTCGTCACGTCGACGAGTGCATGGCGTCATACCCTGTCGCATGGCTTCGGTGTATACAAAAAGCTTGAAGGTTGAACCCGGTTGACGCTCTGCTATGACCTTATCATACTTCCATGTATCGAAGTTGATGTCGCCTACCCACGCCCTTACTGCACCACTCTGTGGCTCCATTGCAACCATTGCGCAATGCATAAACTGTACCATGTAACGGATGGAGTCCATCGATGACATCTCCTTCTCAATGGTGCCTTTTGCATAATCAAAGAGCTTTACCTTGTGTGGTTTATTTAGATAATAAAGAACGCTATCAGGCTGGTTGGGATACTTTTGAACAAGTTTCTTATAGAAAGGTTGGCGCTGAGCTATGCCCTCGATAAAGCCTGGTATCTCTTTTCCACTTGCGTCCCTCCATGGGTTCTGACCCCGCCAATGGTTGTTAAAGTTGTTTTGCACACTCTCCATCTGCTTCGATACAGCCTGTTCGGCATACTTCTGCATGCGGGTGTCAATCGTGGTGTAGATCTTTAGACCACTGCTATACAAGTCGTAACCATGTTCCTTCATCCACTCCTTAAACTCGTCTGCAACATATTGACGGAAGTACTGTGCTTGACCGTCATAGTTCTCTTCCATGTGTACATCAAGGTGTAGAGGACGCTTCGAATAAGTGGTGTACTCTGATTGAGGTAATACATGGTGTGTCACCATATTATATAATACTGTGTTGCGTCGACGGATAGAGTTTTGAGGGTGCGTGATGGGGTTGTAATAGGTAGTAGCCTTCAACATACCCACAAGGGTGGCTGCTTGATCAACCGACATCTTCGCTGGTGTGGTATTGAAATAGGTCTTTGCTGCGGTCTTGACACCATATGAGTTGTTACCGAAATCGACGGTATTGGCATACATTGTCAATATATCTTTTTTGGAATAGATGAGCTCTAATTTCACAGCAATAATCCACTCCTTACTCTTCATAATAAGCATACGAAGCCCTGGAACGTGCCCCAGTAAGCCTGTAGAATACTGTGTTCTCACACGGAACATATTCTTTGCTAGCTGCTGAGTAATCGTCGATGCACCACGTCCATCACCACGAGTAACAGCGTCTTTAATCGCTCCACCGATACCCATGAAGTCGATTCCATGATGGCTATAGAAGCGTTCGTCCTCTGTACTAATCAGTGCGTTCCAGAAGGCGGGATTAACTTCTCCATACTTGATAGGCGTACGGTTTTCTTTATAAAAGCGTCCAATAAGTACGGAGTCAGCACTATATATCTCCGAAGCAGCGTACGTTGGAGGTGTTTTAATCTCTATAAAGCCAGGCGATCTACCAAAGAGCCACAGGAAGTTAGTGTCTACCATGCCTAGATAAAGGAATATGGCAACGATGAAGGAAGTGATCCCCAGTGCTGCTTTCGTGTACCATGCACGACCCTTATAGAGCTTTATGTACCAAGGAAAGAAGTGTACTATCCCTTGGAAAATAGCTTTAATAAATGAATAAAGTCTCTTTATCATTGCCTTTACAATCTTCGTTTTATAACATAACTCACCTATTACTGCAAAAGTAGTTATTTACTTGCTTACAGGGAGATAGTCGATAGATAATTTAAGATTTCTTCAATGTTATCAGGTGAAAACCACGTCATTTCCGCATCACGCTTGTACCATGTGAGTTGTTTGCGGGCGTAGCGACGGGTATTACTTTGTATCTTAAAGATCGCTTCATCAAGTGTTGTCAATCCATCAAGATACTCAAATAGTTCCTTATAGCCCACCGTGTTAAGCGAATTGAGCATTCTCTTCGGATAGACGCGTTGCGCTTCTTCGATCATACCATCGTCTATCATTTGCAAAACTCGCTGATTGATACGTTGATAGAGGGTCTCACGATCACGATTCAAACCAATTTTGATAATATTAAAAGGACGTTCTTTGATGGTATTAGAACGGAAGGATGTATAGGTTCTACCCGTCTGTTTGCATATTTCAAGGGCATGAATAACCCGTCGAGGATTGTTCCTGTCGACTACAGCCCAGTGCTCTGGATCCCATTCATGAAGCAACTCGCACATCTTTTCTAAGCCTTCATTATCAAGGAGTTGCATCATCTCCTGCCGTACTTCTGGGCGTATTGTCGGAATGTCATCAATACCTTTACAAACCGCATCGATGTACATCATTGACCCACCCGATAGTAAGGAAACCTTCGAAGAAGCCTCATTAATAATCTTCAAAACATCCTCTTCAAACAGACTTGCCGAATAGTAGTCCTCTAAGTGATGGTTCCCAACGAAGTAATGACGCACTCGTGCCTGCTGAGTAGCCGTTGGTGCTGCCGTTCCGATGGGTATTTCAGAGAAGATCTGACGTGAGTCTGCATTGATAACAGGTACATCAAAGCGTTCGGCAAGGCGCAAGGTAGCCTCCGTCTTGCCTACACCTGTTGGTCCCGTGACGACTATTAATGTCTTTTCCTTCAAACTCTTACCTAATCAAACCACGTTGTGAAGCCTCTGCGAAGTCAATGATTCGCTGTACTTCAGGCGTCACCTGCAGTTCACTCTTTATACGAGCTATATTCTCAGCACGTGTTCCTGTACCATAAAGTAGGCGATACGTGTTATGGATGAGTTCTATCTGTTCGTTTGTAAAACCACGTCTGCGCAATCCAACGAGGTTAACTCCCATATAGCGAGCAGGCTCCTTGCCTACTATAATATAAGGTGGAATATCCATTGAGAAACGGCTTCCTCCTTGTATCATAACGTATCCGCCAATGCGACAGAACTGGTGACAAAGGATGTTAGCTGATATGATGGCATAGTCTTCAACGACCACTTCTCCAGCGAACTTAGTCGAGTTGCCGATGATGACGCCAGACCCAATTTCACAGTCATGTGCTATGTGCATACTCTCCATAAGGAGGTTATTACTCCCCACAACAGTCCTCCCTTTGGATGCAGTACCACGTGAGATTGTAACGTTCTCACGTATGGAGTTGTTATCTCCAAGGACGCATTCTGTCTCCTCACCACGGAACTTTAAGTCCTGAGGTTTTGTAGAGATACTAGCTCCAGGGAATATCTCGTTGCCATTACCTATTCGTGCTCCAGTATGAATGGTAACGCCATTTTGGAACACATTATTACTACCGATTACGGTGTTCTTGTCGATGTAACAGAACGGACCGATAATGTTATTGTCACCTAGTTGTGCCTCTGGATGAACAAAGGCAAGTGGGCTTATTTGGTTCATATCATTATGTTTTGGGGAGGAGTTCCTAAACACCTCCTTACTTATTCTTCACTATCTGTGCTGTAAACGTTGCTTCAGTGACAACGTTGACACCGACAAATACATAGCCTTTCATTGAGCTAATTCCATGGCGAACAGGACCTAATAGCTCCACACGGAACAAGAGGGTGTCACCTGGAACGACCTTTTGACGGAACTTAACATCGTCTATCTTCAAGAAGTAAGTTGACCATCTCTCTGGCTCCTCAAGCTGAGATAATACCAAGAGACCGCCACATTGCGCCATTGCCTCTACCTGAAGTACACCTGGCATAACGGGCTCTTGAGGGAAATGACCTTGAAAGAATGGCTCGTTACTAGTGACATTCTTCACACCAACTACACTATTTGCTCCCATGGAGATAACCTTGTCTACCAACTGCATGGGGTACCTATGTGGCAACAACTCACGTATGCGGTTGTTATCCATGAGAGGCTCTTCATTAGGATCGTAAATCGGTGCTTGCACCTCGTGCTTACGTATCTCTTTACGCATTAAACGCGCAAACTTATTATTCACAGTGTGCCCTGGTCGAGTTGCAATAATGCGTCCCTTGATAGGTTTACCTATGAGTGCCATGTCTCCGATGATATCTAGGAGCTTATGACGGGTACATTCATTATCCCACTGCAAAGGCTTATGTTGGATGTAACCAATGTTATTTGCATCCATGCGAGGCACTTTCAAGAGGTCTGCCAGTTGGTCTAGTTTCTCTTGAGAAACCTGCTGTTCATAGATAACAATAGCGTTATCCAAGTCGCCACCCTTAATGAGGTTCGCTTGTAATAACGGCATAATGTCACGCACGAAGACGAAGGTTCGAGCTGGCGCAATCTCCTCTTCGTAGGTACCAAAGTCGTCCAACGTAGCGAACTGACTGCTGATAAACTTTGAATCAAAGTTACACATGGCAGTAATAGAGAACTCGTCGTCAGGCAAGATAGTAATTACTGACCCGTTCGCCTCCTTTATCTCTATCTTTTTACGTATGATGTAATAGTCCTTCGGGGCTGCTTGATCCACAATGCCCACCTCCTTGATCTTATTAACATACATCGTTGCAGAGCCATCGAGGATAGGGAACTCTGGTCCGTTTATCTGTATCAAGCAGTTGTCAATGCCCATTGCATATAGGGCAGACATACCATGCTCTATGGTACTTACACGTGCCTCACCCTTTGCCAAGACCGTTCCGCGCTGTGTATCCACTACATTCTCTGCAACGGCATCGATGATTGGCTGCCCTTCAAGGTCTATACGTTGTATCTTATAACCAGTATTCTCTGGAGCAGGATTAAACGTTACGGTAAGACTCAAACCAGTGTGAAGTCCCTTGCCAAAGAGCGAGAAACTCCCTTTTAATGTCTTCTGCTTTATTGTATCCATGAATGTTATCTGTTCTTTTTCAATTGGTCTATTTCTTTCTGCAAGTCGCTTAGTTGCTTGTACATCTCAGGCAGTCTGCGGAAGATGGCTTGCGACTTAAAGTAAGAGCGTTGCTCCATTGGAGGTGTACCAATCAGTTGTTGGTTAGCCTTCAAACTTCCAGGTGCACCTGACTGTGCGCCTAGGAATACCTTATCACCTATCTCTATATGCCCTGCAATGCCCACTTGTCCACCGAACATGCACCACTGGCCCACCTTTGTAGAGCCTGCGATACCCACTTGGGCAGACATGACTGTGTTCTCGCCAATGTCTGTGTTGTGTGCAATCTGCACGAGGTTATCCAGTTTAACACCCTTACGAACATAGGTGCTACCCATCGTTGAGCGGTCCACACAAGTGTTTGCTCCAATCTCAACATCGTCCTCTAAGGTCACAATACCTATCTGTGGTATCTTGTCATAACTATTTGTTTCTGCGTTAGGAGCGAATCCGAAACCATCAGCACCCACCACTGCGCCTGAATGGAGGATAACTCTATCGCCCAACTTACAGCCTTGGTAAATGCTAGCATTAGGGTAGATAATACAGTTCTTACCCATCTCTACGCCTTCCATTATCGTTGCATGAGGATAAATCTGACAGCCATCTCCAACCGTCACACCGTCCCCTACGTATGCAAAGGCACCAATATAAACATCCTTACCGATGGTTGCCTTGGGTGAAACGAAAGCCAAGCTGTCAATGCCCTGACGCTTAGGTTTCATGCTCTCATATAACTGCAACAACTTCGCAACACAATCACGTGCATTCTTAACACGTATCAATGTGGCTTTAACGGGCTTCTCCAACTGGATGTCCTCATCAACGAGAACGATTGACGAAGCCGTCTCATATAAATAATGTGTGTATTTCGGATTAGCAAGAAAAGAGATTGCTCCCTCTTTTCCGTCCTCTATCTTGGCGAAAGTATGGATGGTTTTATTCTCATCACCATCAACACGTCCTTGTATGAATTGCGCTATCTGTTTTGCAGAAAACTCCATGTATTATACCATTAATTGGTTATTAATTCTGCAAAGATAGATATTTTTTATTAGAATCATTGCTTACGTTAGTATAATTTGCATAATTTTATGCTCCCATTGAGGCGTTATGCGTTATAGAGAAGGGCGTTTCGTCGTTAGCAAGAGAGGCTCTCCTTGCTGTGAAGGGAGGCTCTCTTTCCTGCAAGAAGGGCGTCTCGTCCTTTTCACCTGTGGGGCTGCTCGATTTTAAGTGATTGCTTTGAGGTCTCTTGTGAGCCTCTCCCGATGTTCTTGTTGCAGCCTCTGGGCTATCTTATAAATCGTTACAAAAACTTATAATCATACGTGAATAGCTGTGATAAACATCACTCCTAGCCTTGTTGTAGCTTACCTTTGAATGAAAGAAACATACGCTTTCTATATGAAAAAACTTGTTTCTTTCCACTTTTATACGTATCTTTGTCAGTTAACAAACAGTAGTCAATATTTTTACCAAAACACCTTTTGATATGGAGAAGAAGTATTTTGCCCCCTCAGAGCTGATTATCAATAATGATGGAAGTGTTTTCCACCTACATTTAAAGCCTAAAGATCTTGCTGAAAAAGTGATACTTGTGGGCGATCCAGGGCGTGTGGCACTCGTGGCATCACACTTTGAAGACATTGAGTGTGAGGTTTCTAATCGTGAATTTAGAGCCATTACGGGTACTTATCATCGCAAGCGTATAACGGTAGTGAGCACGGGTATTGGTTGTGATAACATTGACATCGTTCTTAACGAACTTGATGCTTTGGCAAATATCGACTTTCAGACACGTTATGAAAACGAACAATTAAGACAGTTGTCATTGGTTCGCATTGGTACATGTGGTGGTTTGCAGCCTAACACACCAGTAGGTACTTACATCGCATCAGCCAAGAGTATTGGCTTTGATGGGCTTCTGAACTTCTATGCTGGGCGCAATCAAGCAAGCGACTTAGCCTTTGAACAAGCGTTTAAAGAGCAAGTGCAATGGGATATGCAGATGGGTAATCCTTACGTGGCATGCGCTGATAGCGAGTTACTTGAGCGTATTGCGGGCGACGATATGGTGCGAGGTGTAACCATTGCCTGCGGTGGCTTCTTTGGTCCGCAGGGTCGCGAATTGCGCTTACCACTGCAAGATCCAATGCTAAATACGAAGATTCAGAAGTTTGAATACGATGGTATGCGTGTGACGAACTTTGAGATGGAGTCGTCAGCGTTGGCTGGTTTGGCAACACTCATGGGTCATAAGGCTGTCACCTGTTGCATGGTTATTGCCAACCGATTGGCTAAGGAGGCGAATGCGAACTATAAGAACACCATCGACGGACTGATTACTCTTGTCCTTGAGCGTATATAATAAGGTTGAGATAGATATTTTTTATGTTATTAGACACGATTTCTTCAATATCAACAGATACGATAACAGCACTCGCAACGCAGCCCGGTGGAGCCATTGGAGTGGTGCGTGTGAGTGGCTCGAAAGCAATAGAACTGACGGAGAAGGTCTTTCGTGGGGTGGGGAAGAAGCCGCTCCACGAAGCCAAAGGGAACACGTTACACTATGGTGAGATTGTTGGCAAGGACGGAAAAGAGATTGACGATGTCCTTGTGAGTGTGTTCCGTGCACCGCATAGTTATACTGGTGAGGATAGTACGGAGATCTCGTGTCATGGTTCGGCATACGTTCTTAATCAAGTGGTAAAGGCTCTCATTGATGCTGGATGTCGACAGGCTCGACCAGGAGAGTACACCCAACGGGCGTATCTGAATGGTAAGATGGATTTGAGTCAGGCTGAGGCTGTTGCCGACCTGATTGCTGCGACGAACAGAGCATCACATCAAGTGGCATTGAGCCAACTGAAGGGTCACTTCAGTTCGGAGCTTTCCAAGCTACGAGACCAGCTCTTGAAGATGACGTCCCTACTTGAGTTAGAGCTCGACTTCTCCGATCATGAGGAGCTAGAGTTTGCTGATAGAGGGGAGTTGAAGGCGTTGGCTGAAACAATACACGAGCGTATCTCGGTGCTTATCAGGTCGTTTGAAACAGGTAACGCACTGAAGCGTGGAGTGCCTGTAGCCATCATTGGCAAGACAAATGTGGGCAAATCAACGCTCTTGAATTGCTTGTTACATGAGGAGAAAGCGATAGTCTCAAATATTCATGGTACGACCCGCGATGTCATTGAGGACACAACAGAGATACAGGGAATCACCTTCCGCTTTATTGACACAGCTGGTTTGCGTAACACGGACGACCAGGTTGAGCAACTCGGAATCGAACGATCGTATAAGAAACTGGCTGAGGCTCGTATCATCTTGTGGGTGGTTGATGCTACTCCTAGTCTATCGGAACTGTCTGAGATGCAGGCTCGTTGCGAAGGAAAGAGCCTTATCCTTGTGCGGAACAAGGTGGATGAGACGAATGCGGAAGAGCTTTCGGTAGGCGATAGCCACTGTCCGATAGTTAGTATATCTGCCAAGTATAAGCGTAATATCGACCAACTGGAGCAACTTATCTACGCCTCTGCTAATATCCCAGAGATTAATGAGAACAGTGTAATCATCACTTCCGTTCGCCATTACGAAGCACTCACTCGCGCCGACGAGTCGATTCTTCGTGTGATAGACGCCCTCTCTATGAGTCTTTCAGGCGACCTTATCAGTGAAGATCTCCGCATTTGTCTCGATGAACTAGCCGATATCACGGGTGGACAAATTACTCCGAATGAGGTGTTGGGGAATATCTTTAAGCACTTCTGTATCGGTAAGTAAGGACGGAAAAACAGCCTCCCCAAGCCCCTCCGAAGGAGGGGATGTATTCCCCCAAAACGCTTCTTTCTATCTAAAAGAGCCTCTCTTTCATGTGAAAAGGGCGTTTCTTCGTTATGAAGAGAGGCTTTCCTTGCATCGAAGAAACGCCCTCTTTGTATTAAGAGTGCCTTTTCCTAGCTAGCTCCCGTTAGGCTCTCCCCTCCCTTCGGAGGGGTTGGGGGAGGCTTTTCCATTCGGAGAGGGGGCGGGGGAGAGGCTGTAGATGGGCGGGGGAGAGGCTTTTTTTTGCTATGTCTTGAGCCTTTAGAAGTAACCTCTATATAGGTCGATTAGTGTAGAGAGTTGGCGTAACTGCGTGTCAACAAGCTCTACTTGGCAATCGAGTTGTTCGCGTTCGCTATCGAGAACCTCTAGGTAGGTTGCGCGGTTATAGGTGTAGAGTTGCTGGGCAGCGATGACCGCCTTCGAAAGAGCATCCGCCTGTTTCACCTTCAACGCCTGATATTGTGCAAGGTTATGAGCCTTTGCCTGCAAGGTAGTCATATCACTATAAGCCGATAGCAACACCTTATCATAATTGTAAAGAGCCTCTAGTTGCAAGGCATTTGCTTGGTCGAAATTCGCTTGAATAGCCTTCTTGTTGATGATAGGAGCAGCCAGTCCACCGATGACACCAAAGGCTAACGACTTCGGTAAATGCAATAGATACTTAGGGTTGAAAGCATCTAAACCAAGCGAAGCCGACACGTTCAGTGAAGGAAGGAAAGCCTTGCGGGCTACGTCAACATCCCATTTTGCAGCCTCAAGTTGGTGCTCTGCCTGTACAACATCAGGTCGTTTGAGTAAGAGACTCGTAGGAATAGTCTGCAAGGACGTAGGTACCTGCTTATTCATCAGGTTCTCTTTGTTGCGGAGAATAGGCGTTGGATAACGTCCAAGTAGCATATTCAAGTTGTTTTCCGTCTCTGTGATAGCCTGTCGGAGTTCGTATTCTTCAGCTGACGCCTTCGCTAGCTCGGCCTCAAACTTCTCCACTGCTAATTGCGTATCAGCGTCTGCTTCCTTCTGAACACGGGCTATCTGCACCGCTTTCTGTTGTAACTTAATGTATTGCAACATGATATCCAGCTTATTATCTAACGCCAATAACGAGTAGTAATTCTCTGCTACATCAGCCACCAACTGGCTCTTTAGCGTGCGTTGACCATCCTCCGAAGCAAGGTAACGTTCGACTGCTGCACGCTTATCACTATTGAGTTGATTCCAAAGGTCAATCGTCCAGTTGAGTTGCAAACTAGGTGCTATATCTGGTGTGACGGTTGGGATGTTATGACCAGGTGTGATTTGCGTACCCACGTTACCCGCTCCGTCAGCCGTATAACGTCCCACCTTCGATGCACCAACAGACATGTTTGCCGTGATGGAAGGCAACATCTGCCCACGTTTGGCTAGGATATTACTCTTCGCAATAGCCATCTCCTGCAAGGTTATCTTTAGGTCTTGATTATTGTTCAAAGCCGTGTCGATGAGTGCACGGAGCGTCTCATCCTGGAAGAAATCACGCCAAACAGGGATGGCACTCACCGTGTCACTTGTTGCAACAGGGAGGCTTGCTTTGATGATGTCCTTCGGTAAGGTCGCTTGCGGAGTCTTACATGCTGCGAGAGATAACAGCCCCAGCAGGGCTGCTATATTATATATAATGTGTAACTGTCTATGGTTCTTTTTCATCATTCTGATTCCTCTTTAGATTTTTCCTTGTGGTAACGTTTGTCCTTCTCTTCGCTTAATGGCTTGTCTTTCTGGTAGTGAACGATCTTGTCCGCCATAGATGCAAAGATATTGTAAAGCCCTGGGATGAGCAAAAGACCAAATAACGTACCAATTAACATACCGCCCACTGCGGCAGTACCAATGGTTTTGTTACCAATAGCACCAGCTCCCGAAGCAAAGACGAGTGGGATCAAACCAGCGATGAAAGCGATACTTGTCATCAGAATAGGGCGGAATCTCGCTACCGCACCTTCGATTGCTGCATGCAGAATAGGCTGTCCGAGATTCTTTCGTTGTACGGCATATTCAACCATTAACACAGCGTTCTTACCCAATAGACCGATAAGCATGACGAGGGCAATCTGTGCATAGATGTTATTCTCCAGACCGCATAGTTTCAGGAAGAGGAAGGCTCCGAAGACACCAACGGGTAGGAAGATAATGACCGGAAGAGGCAATAGGAAGTTCTCATACTGCGCTGCCAAGATGAGGTAAACGAAGACAAGACAGACGATGAAGATGATGACTGCGGTGTTACCCTGGTCCACTTCATCCTTTGAAATACCAGCCCAATCATAGTCATAACCCTTTGGTAAGGACTTTTCTGCTACTTCGCTGATAGCGTTCAAAGCCTGTCCACTGGAATAGCCTGGTGCTGGCGCACCTGTTACCTCTGATGAGTTGTAAAGGTTATGACGTGTGATTTCACTCATACCATACACCTTCTGCAACGTCATAAAGTCTGAATAAGGCACCATGTTGCCCTCATCATTCTTTGCATAGAGATGGAGTAAGTCCTCTGGGAACGCCCTATACTGTGGTGCGGCTTGCACAATTACCTTGTAAGGCTTGCCAAATTCGATGAATCCCGTTTGATAGTCTGAGCCCACCAATATCGATAAGTTATTGAGCGCCTTACCGGGTTCTACACCCTTTTGTAACGCCATTGCATCATTGACGTTGAGCATGTATTGAGGGAAGCTAGCCGAATAGAACGTAAAGGCGTTGCCTATTTCTGGACGCTTATTAAGCTCCTTTACGAAGTCTTTACTAACCTTCTCCATCTGGTGATAATCGTTATTACCAGTCTTATCTAATAGTCTCAACTCGAATCCACTGGCTGCTCCATAACCTGGAATCGATGGTGGTTCGAAGAAATCAATGTTCGCCGTCGTGATGACCTTACACTTTTGTTCAAGGTCTTCGATAATCTCTTTGGCTGTACGCTTGCGGTGTTTCCAGTCCTTGAGATTGATCAGACAGCTACCAGAGTTGGCACTTGTACCCTCTGAAAGGATCTCAAAACCAGCCAAAGAAGATACACTCTCAATGCCATCCTCCTTCTCGGCAATGGCAAGGAGTTGGTGAGCAACCTCGTTCGTGCGCTCTATGGTTGAGCCTGGAGGCGTCTCGATGACGGCATAAATCATACCTTGATCCTCTTGCGGGATGAATCCTGAAGGTAGACCAAGGTTCACCCAATAGGCAAGCCCACAGAACACTAAGATGGCAATCATTGTAAAGGCTTTATGCTTAACAGTGTGTTGCAGTAAGCTAGCATACCGCTTGCTACCAGCATCGAAAGTGGTATTGAACTTCTTTAAGAGGCGTCCGATAGGTCCGAGTTTGACGTTATGTTCCTGTTCTTTCGTCAATATCAACGCACAAAGAGCAGGCGTTAGTGTGAGGGCAACAAAGCCAGAGAAGAGGATACTTGAAGCCATCGTGATAGAGAACTGACGATAGAACATACCCTCAGGACCGCCCATGAAAGCCACAGGAATAAACACTGAAGCCATGACAAGAGATATAGCAATGATGGCACCAGATATCTCCTGCATTGCTTTCTCCGTCGCTTCGACTGGTGAGAGTTTGTTTCGTGCAATCTGAACATTCACTGCCTCGATCACAACTATCGCATCATCGACGACGATACCAATAGCCATCACCAACGCAAAGAGGGATATCATGTTGAGTGTGATGTTGAATGCTAACATCGCAATGAAGCTACCCAAGAGAGAGACAGGGACGGCAAGTACAGGAATAACTGCCGATCGCCAGTCGCCAAGGAAGATGAAGACTACGAGGGCAACAAGCACGAATGCCTCGAAAAGAGTGTGTATTACCTTCTCGATACTAGCATTCAGGAAACGGCTAATATCGTAACTAATCTCATAATGCATACCCTTTGGCATGTCCTTCTGAAGGCGTGTCATGGTTTGTTTCACCTGCTTGATAACGTTGCTGGCATTGCTTCCGTAGGCTTGTTTCAACGTCACGGCGGCAGAAGGACGACCATTTAGTGTGGAATAAATATCATATACCTCACTACCAAGATGTATGTCGGCAATATCCTTCAAGCGCACAGTTTGTCCATCAGAAGTACTCTTGACGATGATATTACCATATTGTTCGGCAGTGGTGTAACGCCCAGGATATTTCAAGACAAACTCCTTAACCTGTGGACGTGTACCTCCACTCTCACCGAGTTTACCAGGTGATACTTCTATATTCTGGTCTTCCAAGGCATCGCTCACATCATCCGTTGATAAGCCGTAAGCAACCATCTTGTCAGGATGTAACCAAACGCGCATAGCATAGCTACGGGTTCCGAGGATATCAAGGTTGCCCACACCATCTACACGCAAGAGCTCTGGTGAGATGTTGATATCGAAGTAGTTGTATAGAAAGTCTTGATTGACACTGGGATCATCACTATAGAGATTGATGTACATAAGGATGTTTGGCTCCTCACGGGAGATCTTTACACCCTCTCGAATGACCTCTGGTGGTAATTTGTTAGTGGCTGCAGAAACACGATTCTGTACGTTGACAGCATCAACGTTAGGGTCGGTTCCAAGTTTGAAGACCACGTTCAATGCTGCCTCACCATCGTTACCTGCATTACTTTCAATATACTTCATGCCAGGTACACCATTGAGGGCTTGCTCCAAAGGAATGATGACCGACTTTACTAACAACTCATTGTTAGCACCCGGATAGTCAGCAGTTACGTTCACCTTAGGCGGTGAGATAGATGGAAACTGCGTGATGGGTAGGTTGAAAAGACAAAGAATACCAATAAAGGCAATGACCAGTGCTATCACAATAGATAGAACCGGACGGCGTATGAATATCTTAAACATCTACTTAAATAGTGATTTCGTTTGACTTTATTGCTTGTCGGGGATTAACAAAACGAGTGCGAACACGATCGCCATCGTTGACCTTCTGTATACCATCTGTCAGGTAATGATCAGAGGCGTTGAGCCCTGATGCAATGACGTAAATGCCTGTTGCCTCCGCTGCAATTTGTATTTGGCGTTGGTGAATAACGTTGTTTTTATCAATAACAAAGACATATTTGCGGTCTTGCAACTCATAGACAGCCTCTTGAGGGATAATCATTGCATGATTCTTACGCACGAGTAGTTGTACAGTTCCTGTCTGTCCGTTACGTAAAAGCCCCTTTGGATTAGCAAAGAGAGAACGAACAGAGATGGTACCAGTGGCATTGTCGAATTGTCCAGATATGTCCTTGATATGTCCTTGGGCTGGGAATGTACTGCCATTAGCCAACAATAGCTTCAGAGGTAACTGTGTGTAAAGGTCGGGGTGTTGCTGAAAATCTAGGTAGTCAGTCTCTGAGATGTTGAAATAGACTTGCATTTGTGAGTTGTCAGAGAGCGTTGTCAATAGGTCATCTTGTTGAATGAAACTACCCACCTTTTGTGGTATTCTCCCTAAGACACCAGTAAAGGGTGCACGGATAAGAGCTAACTTCTTATGCAATACGGCTAGCTTATAATCTGCACTGGCAGACTGCAGCTTTGCTTTTGCCATGCGCTTTGCATTAGGGGAAATAATGTTGTTGTCAGTTAGTTTACTTGTGTTTTGCAAATCAATCTCAGCTTGCTCTTGTGCTGAACGAGCTTTCTCAATCTCCTCATCTTCGCCCACGATGGCAATACGAAACAATGGTTGACCAGCATGAACCATCTGTCCTTCACTAACAAAGACTTGCTGTAAGATTCCTTCTTGCTGTGAACGAACCTCAATGTTACGCTTAGATTGGATGTTAGCCACATAACTTTGCGGAAGACTAACATCAGAAACTAATGGCGTTGTAGACGTGTAAACGACATTCGTTTGCTGCTCAGCTTTCTTTGATTGACACCCCCATAGCAATACAGCTAATAGGAGAATAAGATTTGTTATCCGCTTCATAAAACACATGTTTTTAGGTCGTTATGCCTATAACTAATATTTACCTCATTTCAAGACTTCGCTTGTCTTTAATCTGAATCAGCTCATGCTTAGTCGTAACATACGCCCTTTGCTTATGCTATAAATTATCTCTGCAAAGTTAAACAATAATCTCTACTTCTTCAATAAATTCACAGAATTTATATAAAAAAACGTAAGGTTGATAGGAGGTAGGGGTTGTTGGCATGTATGTGGTACGGAACTTTGCCTTCTAATCTTCCGTATCTTCCGTGTGTGTTATATATCCAGTATAGGTTTATAAATAAATGTTTTCATGCCTTTCAAGTCTGTCCACTTCCTTAGTCATTTAATGGAAGGAGGGGAGAGGACCCTTCTTTTAATCTTACCTCATTGTTACTTATGGAATAGTTAAAAATACTTATAATGCTTAAAAGCGGTAAGATTATGTGTTGTAATTACTATTATTTTGTTAATTTTGTACGTGTGAGGATTAAATAAACCTATCTAAACAATATGGTGTTATTATTATCTCTTTGATAGTCAACCTATTATTATGAAGGGAAGATGCTGTTTCCAACATAAGTATAGATGGATACAAGAAGAGATAACAAGTCTGAGAAAGACTTGATGCGAACAAGACCTAGATTGGAAAGTGTTGTACCTATAATATAAGTTGAGAATTTGAAACCTATCAATTCCATATATATAATAAGGTGTAATATCATCGAGCACAACTGCAGATGTCTTACAGAAGTGTTTGTATCCTCCATCTGAACAATTAAAACAAGGTATAAAAATAATATGTTTAAAAACCTAAACCTGATGAAAATCTTTAAGGAATCAAAGCAAAAGCACCTGTATTTCTCAGCGGCTTTTGCGTTCGCATTGTCGTTATCAGCGACGAGTGTTTATGCTACCCCTGGTGGAGATCATGCAAGCTCTGTACAATCTGTACAGCAGAATGGTAATCACAAAGTAACGGGTAAAGTTGTTGACTCAACAGGAGAGCCGCTTATTGGTGCGACTGTAATGGTTGAGGGAAGTACAAATGGAACTGTTACCGACATTGATGGTAACTTTGTTCTCAACACTACACCTAATGCAAAGCTAGTGTTCTCGTATGTTGGTTATACGGCACAAACCATCCCTGTGGCTGGTAAGTCAACCCTTAACGTATCCATGAAAGAAGAGACTAACACCATGAATGAGGTGGTTGTGACTGCAATGGGTATTATGAGAAAGGAGAAATCACTTACTTATGCAACCCAGCAAGTAAAGGCTGAGGATCTTATGAAGGTACAGGATCCTAATGCCGCAAACTCTCTTGAGGGTAAGGTTGCTGGTATCACGATTACACCAAGTGCCGGTGGTGCTGGTGGCGCATCGAAGATTGTACTTCGTGGTAATCGTTCCATCCTTGGTAACAGTTCGCCATTGATTGTTGTTGATGGTGTGCCAATGAGTAATGGTATCCGTGGTCAGCAGGGTATGAGTGGTGAAGGCTTCGGTTCAACAGGTATGTCCGAAGGCTCTGACCCATTATCATTGATCAACCCAGATGATATCGAATCAATCAACGTCCTCAAGGGTGCTAATGCTGCTGCGCTATATGGTTCGCGTGCAGCCAATGGTGTTGTCATGATTACAACGAAGCGTGGTCGTGAAGGAAAGGTGGATATCAATGTTACATCTAACATTACTTTCGATAGTCCATTGTTGACACCAAAGATTCAAAAGACATATGGTTCAACATACGACCCAGCAACAGGTGCATTGTCATTGAATAACTGGGGAGGTAAAGTCGCAGATCGTGCTGATAACGACCTCATCGTTCGTTCTCCTTTAGATGATCGTTGGGTAGGTTACGAACCAGAGCAGATAGGAACAGATGCTTTGGGTGCTGCTATCATGGCTCGCCGTCATGATGTACACTTGCGTAATCGCACAGTAAACGATGTAGACAATTTCTTCCGTACAGGTGTAACCACCAATAACTCTCTCTCACTATCAGGTGGAACAGAGACGGCACGTACCTATGTGTCAGTTGCTAATAGCCACGCAACAGGTATGATGCGTAATAACTCATACAATCGTAACTCTATCAGCTTCCGTCAGACCTATAACTTCTTTAAGCGTCTACATATTGATGCTTCAATGAGCTACACAGAGACGAAGACAAGAAACCGTCCTGGTGGTGGTACTGTTGGTAACCCATTGTATCATCTATACACTGCACCACAGAACCTGGATATGAATTATTATCGTGACCATTACGTGAATGCAGAAGGAAAATGGTTGTCAAACCCAGCTTCATACTATAAGTTGAATGGCTCAAACTTCTCATGGGCAGCAGGACAGCGTACTACTTTAACTGGTCCACAGCAGGAATGGGCATTCCTATCACACCCTAATAACAATCCATATTGGTTGTTGAACATGGGAAATAGCCAGCAGAATGAAAGTAGATTGTTTGGTACATTGCAAGCAAATGTTGATATCTATGATGGTTTGACATTCCAAGCACGTGTTAACTATAGTCAACTTCGCTTTAAGAACCACGCAACACGTTATGCTACCACGTTCCTTCCTGCATCTATGGAAGACTATGGTCGCCTCTGGGATTCAGATGAGAAGACAACAGAATTCTACACTGATTACCTCTTATCATATAACAAAACCTTTGGAGACTACTCTGTTTCTGCAACAGCAGGTTTTGTTGGTCATACTATTAAGGGCGAAACAAAGGGAACAGATGCAGTAGCAACATACTATGATCGTCTTATGCGTAAGCTCCCAACAATGGTCAACTACTTTGAGACCAGTGCAGGTGGCTATGGCGTGACAAATACTTCAAAGAGTTCTAACTGGGATCGTTCTTACCTCTTTACAGCACAATTAGGTTGGAAAGAAACAGTTTACTTCGATGCTTCTTATCGTCGTGACTGGTATCGTCCATTCCGTTATTTCAAGCAGTTGGGTAAGATTGATACCGATAACTATGGTTACTTCGGTGTTGGTGCCAATGCTATCGTAAGTCAATTGGTGAAGTTACCAGACTGGATTAATTTCTTGAAATATCGTGTTTCTTACTCTTCTGTAGGTAACTCTATTCCAAATAAGGCTTATGGCGCAATGAGTCGTAACCTTCAGACAGGTGCTCTCTCTGGTAACAAGTTGCTTGACTTTGCTCCAGTACCAGAGGAGACAGGTTCATTCGAGACAGGTATTGAGTCATTATTCCTCAATAATCGTTTGAGTTTTGACTTCACCTTCTATAATACGGTGGTAAGACATCTCTACATGGAGTTGGGTTCTCTTGGTGGTAATACAGAGTTGTTGAACTCAGCAAAGGTTCGTAATACAGGTTTTGAAACCACTATTGGTTATGATTTCAAGTTTGGAAGAGACCTTCGTTGGCGTACTTCTTACAACCTCTCATTTAATGATAACGAGATTCTTGAGACTGGATATGATAAGGACGGAACATCTCGTAAATATCAGCAGACAGTAGGTGAGGCTAAAGTTGTTTACCAGAAGGGTGGCTCTATTGGTGATATTTACGCTGGAGACTTCATGCGTGATGCCGATGGTCATATCGTCTTGACAGCTAAGGGTGAGCCAACATTTGACAAGACAGGTTCAAATGATCGTTATCTTGGTAATATGAATTCTAAGTGGCAGATGGGTTGGACCAATACTTTCAATTATAAAGACTTCCAACTCTCGGTACTTATCAATGGTCGTATTGGTGGTAAGGTATTCTCTTTGACAGAATCTTATCTTGATTATATTGGTGCTTCACAGCGTACAGCAGATGCACGTCTAGCGGCAGAGAAGAATAATATCGTAGCTGCTGATTATGGTAATGTTCCAGGAATGGCATTGAATGATGGTAGTGGTCGCATTGTTCCTATTCAAGCTTACTATCAAGCATTGGGAGCTTCAAGCAATCCTTCAAGCTACTTGTATAGCGGTACGAACTTCCGTCTCCGTGAGCTATCATTGGGTTACACCTTCCGTGATGTCTTTGGTATGAATCGTAATTTGACAGTCTCATTCATTGCTCGTAACTTGTTCTTCCTTTATAAGGATGCACCAACAGACCCAGATGTATCACTTTCTACACAGAATGGTCTCGGAGCATTTGAGAGCTTCAATATGCCATCATCACGCTCATTCGGTTTCTCTTTGAAGGCAAACTTCTAGTTTTTGAGGAGTTAATGGAGTTAAAGGGATTAGGAGATTTGAACTAAAAATCAATACTCATGTGTAGAACCTCATGTAATGAGTGATGTCCTTTGCATGAGTCTCCAATACCTTTACTCCAGCTCTCTCACAATATAGTAAATCTATTAAATAACAATCTAAAGAATTAAAATAATGAAAAGTAAACATATAATTGTACTCATGGCGATGGCATTGCCAACATTGGGTTTGCAGTCATGTCTTGACTATGATAACCCAGGCGATGAGTTTAATTCAACTACTAAGAACGTTGAGAAGGTGACGAGTCGCGGCGATGTAGACAACATTCCTTTCCGACAGGCTACTGATGCTGCTGCGGCTGATGCTGCTTTGAATGCTATGCAAGACTTGCTTGATGCAGGAGTTGGTGGACAGTTCTCTATGCGTGGTGGTAAGAATGGTGAGAACCCAGGTCCACATGCTTATCAATACCAGTATTCTCTCGGTGTTGATAATTATGCTGAGTATTCAGTTGTCCCACATACTTTCTTCCAGTATTCAAAGATTCGTTTGGCATCATCTTACGCTATTGATCAAAAGTGTTATGGTGGTGCATGGGGTTCATTCACTGAGATGAAGACAAGTCTTGTGCCTATCTTGAATAATGAGAAGGTAAACGCTGTTCCTGAGTTGAAGGCTGCTTATCTTACACTCTTCAATCAGCAAGCTGTTGAGGTAGCTGATGTTTATGGTCCAATGCCATATCGTGAGTTGAAGACAAACTTGCAAGTTGGTCCTTATACATATAATAAGGTGGAGGATGTTTATAATGATGTTATTGCCAACCTCGACACTGCTATCGCATGTTTCCATTACTTCGATCAAAAGCCTGCTGCGTACAAGCAGAAAATCAAAGAGGCTTTCGTAGATCGTTTTGTAGTAATGTCTGATGGTGGTGCAGCTGATGGAACATTGAAAGAGTGGGCGCATTATGCAAACTCTCTAAAGCTACGTATTGCAATGCACATGGTTAAGAGCGACCCTGTTCGTGCACAGAAATTGGCTGAAGAGGCTGTTGCTGATGGCGTTATTGAGAATGAATCACAGAGTGTTTCTATACGTCCAGGTGTGATGGGATTCAGCAATCCATTACCAGGAGTTGAGAACTGGGGTGATAGCCGAATGAGTGCTACAATGGAGATAACCTTAAAGACCTTCAATCATCCTTGGTTGAAATATCTCTTCAAGAAGAATGACAACGTTATCAAGAACAATAAGACTGGTGAGACAACACCTGCAGAAAGCCGTATTTGTGGTATCCGCACGGGTACACATCCTGGTGAAGGTCAGGGTTATGATGAGAATCAATACATTGCTTTCAGTAAGTTGAATGAACAATACTTCAATGCTGCACCACTCTATCTCATGAAGTACGCAGAGGTATGCTTCTTACGTGCTGAAGGTGCACTTCGTGGTTGGAATATGGGAGGAACAGCACAACACTTCTATGAAGAAGGTATTCTCCATGGTAACTGTGAAGACCCAGAAATGAAGTCTATGGATGGTGAAGGACCTAATGGTCAGGGGAATGTGAACTGGTATGACGCATGGATTCATCAGTACATGGAGCAAGAGAACCCTGTTGCTTACGTTTATAAAGATCCTACGGGTGATACTCCTGACGCTGCATCACCTATTCATGTTGGTGTAAAGTGGAACGATGGTGACTCTCAAGAGACTAAGTTGGAGAAGATAATCACACAGAAGTATCTCGCTACTTATCCTAATGGTTTCGAAGCATGGGTAGACCTTCGTCGTACAGGTTTCCCACGTATGTTGCCAGTATTGAACATCGATGAGGCTGATGGTAGTTTAGTTCCTGGCGATATCATGCGCCGTCTGCCATTCCCTGGCACAAGCGACATTGCTACAAAGCAAGATGTTGATAACACTGGTATTCCTGCATTGGGTGGTCCTGATAAGATGGCGACTCGCCTCTTCTGGGATAGACTAACTCCTAACTTCTAATTGTCTCGTTATTACGAGATAATATTCTGGCAGAGAGTCTTAACCTACTCTCTGCCAGGAACTAAATCTATCGAACACTAATAACAAAACCTAAATTATATGAATAAAAAAATTACTCTTAATGCATGGCTTATAGCTGCAATGATGACGATGTCACCTGTAGGAGCTCATGCACAAACCTATTCTTCTACCTCTTCAACCCAGGTTTATGATCTTTCTAAGCTCAGTGATCAGACCTTGTTAGACCATTTTGCACAGCTCATAGACCAAGGAAGGAAATATCCAACAGACGCTGATTTAGAGGCATGGGGCATTAAAGATGAAGTAGAATTTATTCGTTCTCACGTGAAGAAACGTGCTATTGAGTCTCGTGCTGACCGTCTTCTTCCAGGAACATATGAGAATCGTAACCTCTTTATGAATATCCCTGGTGGTGCAGGAAAGAACCTCGGTGGTTATCCTTCGAATACTTTTGCGAACGATAACTTCTCTATGTGGAACTATACCAACCTGTTTGGTGCCTGGAACTACGGACTTTTCCAAGCACCAGGTTCATGGGCTGATGCTGCTCACCGCAATGGTACAAGCATCTTCGCTGGTATTAAGTTCTTCGATCATACAACGGGTGGAGCTGCTAACAGTTGGGCAAGCTTTATCATGACTCGTAATAGCGATGGTAGCTTCCGCTATACGCATCCTATCATCAACTGCATGCGCTTCCTTGGTTTCGATGGTATCAACTATAACTGGGAAAGTACAAATAAGTATCAGGATGCAGATAATATTGCTTTCCACAAGGAACTCTATAAGATTGCGAAGGCTGAAGGTTTCAACGACTTCAAGATTATGTATTATACAACGAGTTCTAGACTTACCTCTTATAACTCGAGTTATATGTGGGGTCAAGACAAGGACAATCGTATCTGTGAGGTAATGTTGAATTACGACAACAGCGACTTCAGTTGGAGTATGGGAGAGTCTGTAAAAGAGGCTGAACGCACTATGGGCTCTGCTGATGGGCTTTATGCTGGTGTATGGATAGTAAGTATGGACAGGCGTTGGAATAGTCTTAACAACCAAGATGCAAATCGTTGTGGTATCTGTCTATGGGGAGAACATGCAGAAAGTCGCTTCTGGAGTTATAATACAGGTGGTGACGCAATGTCTCGTATGTCTAACTATCAAGAGTATCTTGAGCGTGCTTTCTCTGGTGGTAATCGTAATCCATTATCACGTCCAGCAATTAGCAATAGGGGTAATAATGTTGAAGCACAAGGTGGTACACCGCCATTGAGAACCTTCGCTGGTCTTGCTTCTTGGATTCCAGAGCGCACAGCTATTTCTGGCAACCTTCCTTTTGCAACCCACTTTAATATGGGTAATGGTGAACGTTATAATTATAAAGGTAAGAAAACAGCAGGGTCATGGTACAACATGAGTAGTCAAGATGTCGTTCCAACTTATCGTTGGTTGGTTGTTGATGCAGGTACAGAGACTGCAAGCACAGCAGTTCAACCATCTTTGACCAATGAGGATGCCTATACAGGTGGTGCCTGCTTAAGCTTGAAAGGTGTAAGTAATGCAAGTGCGACAGACGTTGTCCTCTATAAGACTAACCTCACTCCTTCTAAGGGTAAGGTTGTAGCAAAGCTGGCTATCAAGACAGGCAAGGAAGGGACAACAGACTCTAAACTTTCTTTAATTGTACGTGTAAATGGAGCATGGAAGGTTTATCCAGTAGGCAATACAGATAACAGCAATTGGACAGAAAAGAGTATTGAATTGAGTGATATCACCGCTGGTCAGAAGATTGAGCGTATTGGTTTGCGTGTAAATAATCCAGATGCAGATTATAAGGTACTTGTTGGTAAGCTCGAAATCAATGATGACGTGACAGCTACACCAGCCAATGTGAAGGGGCTGACAGTCCAGGTAAAAGAAGAGACTAAAAACTCTCTTTCTGTTAAGGCTGTATGGGGTATTGATAAAGATCCAGGTGATAATCCTACCATCTACAACGATGATGCAAACATTGATCACTTCGAAATCCTTTATAAGAATGGTCCGGATGGTGCCGTATCTGAAGTAGGTCGTACATCACAATGGGCTACTCTCATTCCAAACATACAGTTTACTGACGTAAATGATAGACCATTTATTGGTGTTCGTTCTGTAGGAACTGACCTCAAAACTTACTCTAAGACAGTATGGATAGAGGTTCCACGTGCTCAGCAATCAGATCTTCCTAATGCTAAAGAAGAGGGCTACGGAACAGTTGAACTCGACAATGCTGCAGCTGGTGCAGACGTTGCGAAGAGAATTCGTTACGTTCAGAAGTTCCAGACAGTGGGTGGAACACAGGATATCAACTATACTGCCAATGGTCCTGCAGGTAACGAGACAAACTATGTGGATGCAACTGATCATGAGTTGATAGTGGCACAAGGCACAACAATTAAGGTGAAGATTCAAGGTTACGAAGCAACTCAGGGCAGAGACCAGAGCCATGACGACCTTCGTTACTGCATGGGTAAGGCTTGGATGGACTTTGATGGTGACAAGCAATTCAATCCAGACAATCTTTCAACTAACCCCAATGAGGGCGAGTGTGTAGTCTTCTTTGGTAAGGTGCGTTCTGGTGTACCAGCACAAGTACAACAGCTTAATGAATATGAGTTTACCATTCCAGAAGATGCTAAACCAGGTAAGAGTCGTCTCCGTCTTGTATTCTGTGATGCATGGTTCCAGGGCGGTTTGACCCCAACGGGTAAGTTCAATAAGGGTTTTGCTATCGATTTCGGTGTAACCATTACAGGTACTCATGCTGCTCGTGGTGGTAAGGCTGATACCCACGATAAGGGTACAGCTGAACAGCCAGAGATGCTCGAAGGTGGTTCAACTAACATCCAGACAGCTAACGCTAGTGCTGCCTCTTCTGTCGTTGTTACTGATGGTAAGGTTGTTTTCAACAATGTTGAACGTGCATGGGTATTCTCTGCTGATGGTCAGACTATCAAGAGTATGATTCAACCTAAGGCATTTAATACAAATGAGTTAGTACCTGGTGTTTATCTCGTTAAGATGTTGAATAAGAATGTTATTCGCACACAAAAGATAGCAATCAAGTAATAGAAACGAAATAAGGTTATCCAACTTGGATACTACAAGTTGGTTTACCTTGTTTCATGTCATGATACAAAACAAAGAAGTCCACACCTTTCTTATAATTAAGAAATAAATGGTTGGGACATAAAAGACAAGTGATTTAAAGAAAACCTAATTAATAAAATCAAAACTTAAGTTATTTATGAAGAAATTAAATCTACTCCTTTTGGGCTGTTTCTTGGCTCCTTCTACGCTTATGGCGCAGGAACTGAAGGAAGGCTACATCAAGTGGGGATTTGAGTCACAAGAGTTCCCTAATAGATTAAGGAATTGGTCAAAAACAAATCCAAAGATTAACGAGGACGATAACTTCTTTATCTCTCGTGTGAAACCAAAGGTGCGTTTCCGCAACCCTGAAACACAGGTAAGAACAAACATTACAGCAGAGAATGACAAGCGTCTTATCGCTTGGTTACCATGGAACGTGCCTAGCAAGAATGCTCTCCCTGATGGTGTCTTCGATTCTGAGGTGTTCTCAATGTGGTCTTACGTTACACACTGGGGAGACTGGAATTGTGGCTTAGGTCGTATTCCTGCAGCGCTGTTGGACGTAGCACATAAGAATGGTGTGCCTGTAACATCGGTTGCTGGTATTCCTTATGGTAATCTAGATGGTGGCTGGAGATCCGCTTTAGAGACCCTCTCAAAAGTTGAAATTGACAAGGCTGCAGCCTACATGAATTACTATGGTTATGACGGTTTTGGTTATAACTCAGAGTACACAGAGATTTATACTCGTGGTAGAGTGACGAAAGCAATTAAGGATTTCCATGTTAATCTGAATAGAGCAATGAAGTCGCTTAATCCTATTTTCGAGAATGTCTGGTATGATGGTACGCAAGAAAATGGTAGTCGTTACTTCGATCAAGGATTGACAGATTATAATAAGAATGTGTTTGGAGAAGGGGGAAGTGAGGCTGCTTCATTGTTCTTCAACTATAACTGGAATCGTCAATGGTTATTGAGCCAGTCTGTAGAGAAGGCTAAAGAAATCCATCGTGACCCATTGTATCTCTATGCAGGTATCAATATGCAAGGTGGTGAGCCACACTCAACTCCTCGTTGGACTTTGTTGAAGAACTATCCAATCTCTATTGGTTTGTGGGGAGCTCACTCTCAGAACATGTTCTTTGAGAGCCGTGGTGAGAAGGGAAGTGACCCTGAAACCAAGCAGCGTACCTATATGTTGCGTACAGAGCGTTGGTTCTCAAGCGGTTCCCGCAACCCTGTTAACAACCTTGAGATTGATAATAGCTTGAATTACAATGCTGATAACTTTGACTTTGCAGGTATGTCTTCCATGATGACGGCACGTAGTTCCATGTCATGGAATCTAGCCGAAGAACCATTCATCAGCTATTTCAACTTGGGTAATGGTAAGTTCTTCAACTATGATGGTGAGCGTAAGAACGATCGTCCTTGGGCTAACGTAGGTGTTCAGGACTACTTGCCAACATGGCGTTGGTGGTTTGCTAAGAAGTTGTTAGGCCGTGAACCTATTGATGTTCCAGATGATGGAACAGGTTTGGATGCTGAGTTCGTATGGGATGATGCGTATCTTGGTGGTTCTACTGTACACATCTTTGGTAACACTCCTAAGGAGTATCTCCACCTCTTCAAGACAGACTTTGAGTTGAAGGCAGGCGATAAGATTACCTTCCGTTATAAGGTAAAGGCTGGTAAGTCTGACGCTTCTTTGGTTCTTCTAACAAAGGATAACGTAAATGCCGAGAATGATTATAAGGTGTTGAATGCTTCTGATGAGACAGATGAAGATAAGTGGGTAGAGAAGACCTTCACGGTTGATGGTAACTTAGCAAATAAGCACCTTGCGCTCGTTGCATTGAAGATGGAGAATGCAAACAACCTTAATCTCTATCTTGGCGAGTTCTCTATTGTACGTGGAACATTCGAGAAACCAGAAATGCCACAGGTTGTATCTACAGCTTTGTTACACTCTGCACAGAATGGTGTTGATGGTAAGATTATCTTCAACATGCCTAATGATAAAGGTCCAGGCGAGCCTTGCTACAATACTGATGTGAAGACTTCTCTCTTCAAACTCTGGGCACAGCAGGGTAATGAAAAGCCAATCTTAATGGGTGTTACAACCTCTTGGGCGGGTATGTATTACTCTGTTCCTGTTAATTTCGAGGGTGAGGGTACTATTAAATTTGGTGTCTCTGCCGTATCTCTTGATATGAAGCAGGAGAGTGACATAGCATGGGGCACAGAGCAATATAATATCTTTAATCGATACGATTACAGCGATGAAATCAAGGCTGACAAATCTGTCATCAAGCCTAATGAGGAATTTACTATTGCTTATGTAGACCCACGCCATGAAGTAGGAGACTGGAAGATTGAGCATAATGGTGTAGTTGTTAAAACTAGCAATCAATCTAAGAAGATCCATGTTGATGGTTTGAGTGCTACAGGTTTCTATGATCTTGTACTTACAGGTAAGGTGAATGAAAATGGTCTTCGCACTGATAAGGAAGTAAGATTCTCTAACTACATTCAGATTACTTCTGATGCTGTCGGTGCTGTACCACATATCAACTCTCTAACAGCTGACGACCAGACAACTTCTATCGAAGTTCTTCCCAATACACAAGTAACAATGAAGTACGAGGGTAAGAAGGCTGATGGTTCTGGTTCAAGAGGTATCAAGACTCTCGAGAAGCCAGTAGGTGTTAAGGTTTCTGAACTAGGCTTGACAAACAATAACCAGCCTTGGTCACTTGCTTTCTGGGTGAAATTCAATAGCTTCTCTGGTGGTACTCAGATAATTGATATGCGTAGTCCGGGTATTGGCTGGCCACAGAACAACTGGGGTACAATGTGGTCTACATACGATCCTAACACTGGTATCTATGAGTTGACACTCCGTGCTAAGAACGGCGGTGGCTCTCCAGAGTACAAGCAGCGTTGGAAGGTAGACTTTGTGCCAGGTGCTTGGACACACTTTACTTTGGCTATGGATGGTAATGGTACAAATACCAAGCCAATGCTTTACATTAATGGTAAACAGGCAGAAGCTACAACTTGGAGCTATGGTACTGATGGTACAGGTCTCTGTCCTCAAAGATTTGCTAATAATGGCTGGTGGGATTCTAACATCCTTGGCATTAGTCTTGGTCGCCATCAAACAGCTGCTATGAATGCAACCATTGATGATGTTAAGTTCTATGATAAGTATCTCTCTGAAGCTGAAGCAACAGCGTCAATGATGTCAACCAATCCTAATGAGGCTGGTTTGAAGGCTTATTGGGACTTTGAGAACAATGCTGATGGTGACTACTACTTCGCAAGTAAGGTAGGTGATGCTAAGTTGGCTCATGGTGAATTACGCGCTGGACAAGGTGAGGGCGTTTCTGCTCTTATTCCAGATGAACCTACTTTTGATGCTGGTAGCCCATTCGTTTCTGGTAACTTCGAAGTAAAGACTACAGCAGAGTGGACTGCTAAGAAGGCTACTATTGTATCACATGAGGGTAACGATCTCGCTGGTAGTGCTAAACTAACGTATGCTAAACCAGGTGATTATGAAGTAACTTTGACATTGAAGAACGCTCATGGTTCAGACACTCGTACCTTCAAGGTAATCAAGGTGAAGGCTGATCCAACAGGTATCAACGGCACTGAGGCTGCTGACATGAAGGTTTATTCAGTTGATCGTGATGTATTACTCGACATTGAAACAGCGGGTAACTATCTTGTTCAGATCTACTCTACAAATGGTCAGCTTGTAGCTGGTAAGAGCCTATCTGTTAATGGTACCGATAATGTTCGCCTCCATCTTGGTGCTCAAGGCGTTTACATTGTAAACGTAAAGAAGGATGGTAAGACACTTCGTACCGTTAAGTTAATCTGCAGATAAGATGTTTTTTGAGAAGTGAGGGGAGTTCGATAAAGTGAAAGTAACTCCCTTTACTTCTCAAAACTCTTTTCACTTCTCAAAATAACTCCCCTTAAAAACCTAAAATAATAATCTCTTAAACCAATTATTAACTAAACATTTAAATTATGAAAAGGTTTACGCTTTTTGCGTCCTTGGCTCTAGCTAGTTGTTTGAGTGCTACTGCACAGCGCACCCCAACACATCCGTTAGACATTCAGGACGCCAAGTTTGAAGATCTCCCTAACTATCTAGAAGCCTGGATGAAAGGTGAGATGAAACAGCCACAAGGTGTCAGTGCTATTGACGACCAGTTCTACATCTCTCGTGTTCGCCCATTGGAGCGCATTAAAGATGGTGACTATCAGGTGCGTCAAGGTGTTAACCCAGAACGTAAGATGTGTCTTTGGACACCACTTGACGACCCTACTTCTAAGTGGAAAGCATTACCTCGTTATTGCTTCGAAGGTGATAATTTCAGTTTGTGGTCATACATTGATATTCATGGAAACTGGACTTCTCCATGGATTCGTTCGTCTGCTGGTCTTACTGATGTAGCCCATAAGAATGGTGTCTCAGTAGGTTGTGTGATGTCAATAGGTTATGGTGCTTATATTTATCTAAATAATTGGCGCCCAGATACCTATAGTCGTGTATTATATAAGTTGACGCAAAAGAAGGGTGGAAAGTTCATTTATGCGGCACCATTTGTGCGCTTAATGAAGTATTATGGTATCAATGGAATTGGCTTCAACTCGGAGTTCCACACCTCTGCTGACGTGATGACGCAGTTGACAGAGTTCTTCGTTGAATGTCACAAAGAGGCTAAGAAGATTGATTGGAAGTTCGAAGTACATTGGTATGATGGTACAGATGATCGTGGTAGTATTCACTTTGATGGTGGTCTAGGTGATCATAACAAGAAGATCTTTGGTGATAAGGACAACATTGCTACTGATATGCTCTTTGCTAATTACAACTGGGGTAATTGGCATCTAAACGGTTCTGTCAGCACTGCTAATAGATTAGGTAGAAGTAGCTTCGACTATTATGCAGGTTTCGATATACAAGGACGTGCGTTGCGAAATAACAACTGGAGTGCATTATTGAACAATGACATCTCTATTGGCTTTTGGGGTGCTCACTCGCAAAGTCTCATCCATCAGAGTGCAACCGACGATGGAACTTCAGACATCGCAATACAGAAAGCCTATCTAAAGAAGCAAGAATTGATATTCAGTGGAGGTAATAACAACCCTGGTTATCTGCCTGGTATCAACACAAATTGTACGTTGGCTAACTCTAGCCTGAAGAACTTCCATGGGCTTGCAACCTTCCTTACAGCGAAGTCAACCATACAGCAGATACCATTTGTCTCACGTTTCAACCTTGGTAATGGATTGAGTTTCCGCAAGGATGGACAGGTCGCTTTTGATCATAAGTGGTATAACCTCAATACTCAAGACTTCATGCCAACATGGCGTTGGTGGATCACTGATAGCAATGATGAAGTGAATGGAAGCAACATCAACGGACTAGTGAAAGCAGAACTCACCTTCGATGATGCTTATTGGGGAGGCTCTTGTTTGTCACTCTCTGGACAGACTGACTTCTCTCGTGTGAAGCTCTTTAAGACCATGCTTGAGGTGCAACCTGACTATGAGTTCTCGGTTACCTATAAGACATTGAAGGGTACAGATTCTCATGCAAAACTCTTTGTTGCATTGAAGGATCACACCACTGACTACAAACAAGTTGATTTACCAGCTACAGAGACAGCAGGTAAATGGAGCACATTCACCGTTAAGGCTTCCGATTTAGGGCTTGCTGCAGGTGATAAGGTGGCTATGATGGGACTTGTTGTAGAGAATAGTCCTGCTGATTACCAGCTCCATGTTGGTGAGATGGCATTGCGTAATTCGACTCAATTATTCAATACTGCAACTCCAACCATTAAGCAAGTACAGGTGCTCCGTGGTCGTTACAATGCTTGTGACTTCAAGTTGCAATATGCTTCAAAAGATGAGTCAGACTGGGAGAAAACCTATAATGACGAGGTTGGAACATGGTATTATGAAATCTACTTCCAGCAGAAAGGGCAGAAAGAACAGCTCCTTACAGCTACTACCTCATGGGCAGCTTATGTTGTAGATGCACCTATGGTATCAGGCAACGATAAGCGTGATTGTCGCTTTGGTGTACGTGCCGTTGCACCTGATGGCAAGCAAGGTTCTGAGATTGTTTGGACTCCTTACCAGAGAGTTGAATACAACCAGCCATTGAGCGATGTAGTTGCTGACCGTCCAGTTATCAAGCCAGGAGAGGAATTCACACTCAAGTATCTTGATGAGATGGTGCCTGCAGCTACCTCATGGTCATTGAATGATGCTGTGACTGGGGCTACTGTAGCAACCGCAGGAAGTGGTACAAGTGCTACATTTAGGGTTGACCAAGAGGGCACTTACGACCTCGTTGTTGTTGATAGTGAGGGTAAGTCAACCACAACACGTGGTAAGGTGAAGATTACACCAGAGGCTACTGGTGCTGTTCCTCACATCAATACACTTACAGCTGATAAGCAAACAGAGCAAACAGGAAAGCCTGTTTCTTACACTTACGACGCTCGTTTGGGTGAGGGTATGGCTTCACATGGTTTGGTTATCACCGATCCTAAGATGTTCCGCATCCCTGGTGATGTTCAAAAAGGTAAGTCTTATTCTTATGCATTGTGGTTCAAGGCTGATAATTTCAACCATGATAAGCAGGGTACAAACCTTATTAATAAGAACTCAATCAAGGATAGCTGGCCACATAACAACTGGGGTGATCTTTGGGTAACAATCCGTCCTGAGTGGCAAGGTCGTTCTCTCCACCCAGCGAATGAAGTATCTTTCAATACGATGGGTTGGACCTCTCATGATATTCCTTACGAGGATGTGATGACAACAGGTTATAGTGTTACTCCTGGAGTATGGAATCACATTGTTGTAACCCATACGGATGGTAACATTCAAAAGATTTATTTCAATGGTCGTGAAGTTGCTAGTCACAGCTTCTCAAACTCTATCCGTCGTGAGGATTCAAACGATAACCGTATCCGCAGTTATGAGGTAGCTGACATCTTTATTGGTGGTGGTGGTGTTTACAAGAGCGGCTTCAATGGTGTCATTGATGAGGTTCAGGTATGGGATAAACCATTGTCTAAGGAAGAAGTTCTAGAGGCTATGAAGGGTTATAAGGAAGGTTCAATACCTTCTAACTTGAAGGCTTACTTTACCTTTGAAGAGGTTGATGGTAAGAAGTTCAAGAACCTTGGTACTGCTGGTCGTGACTTTGATGGTTCTGTTGTAGTTACGGAAGGTAGCGGTGGTGAAAACACTTCTACTGCTGCTTATGTAGACCAACAACCAGACAACAATGTACTTGGTTTCCCAGGTGTTGTTGGTACATACGAGGTGAAGACTACTCCTACATGGGAATTAGGTGATGGTAGAATTTCATCAGAAAGTGATAAGACTGCTGTTGTAACCTATGCTGCTCCAGGTAAGAAGAACGTTACCTTGAAGTTGAAGAACGGATGGGGTGAAGATGAGAAGACGGTGAATGAGATTGTTGATATCACTGCAATTCCAGACGGAATCTCTACTGTTGAGGCTCAAACAGGCCTGAGTGTTTATCCTAATCCATTTGTTGAAAGTGTGAACATGCGCTTTGCTGAGAATGGTCATTACACAATAAATATCCTTGGCGCAACCGGTTCACTCTTACAGAGCAACCAGTTTGATGCAGTAGAAGGACAGGTTGTAAATGTCGCAATCAGTGGTGCTCGTGGTATCTACTTCGTACAAGTAATGAAGAATGGAAAGACTTACAAGACATTGAAAGTCATCAAGAAATAATTAGGTTGGTTTGTTAAGTGTTAGTGAGTTGGGCAGCTCCTACAAGTAATTGTGGGTGCTGTTTCAGCTCACTTTTCGTATAGTATCAGTTCCTCTTTTATGTAGATTAGTTTCTGATAGTTCGCCCCTTAGCCCCATCAAGTGCATATCGTTTTCTCTTGGTTGTCTATAGGGAATCTTTGCAAAGAACACTGGATGATCTTCTTATTATTGCTTCATCCACAATAGAAAATGCTACACAAAAAAGAAGTAAAATTTGGTTGTTTGTTTTTTTTGCAGTATCTTTGCATCTGCAAGACCGCCGATATGGCTCAGTTGGTAGAGCAACGCATTCGTAATGCGTAGGTCCCCGGTTCGAGTCCGGGTATCGGCTCCATTGCGGAATTAGCATATCGGTAGTGCACGGGCTTCCCAAGCCTGAGAGGCGGGTTCGATTCCCGTATTCCGCTCAACTCTTTTCTCCACTGGAAAACATCAATTCTCAAGAATCTTATTAATTGTCAGTTTATATAATAATAGGTGTATATAAACTTACTTCTCGGCATTAGCACCATTGCTTACCATTCATCTTATTATAATGAAAGAGATACGTATTATCTTTCATCCATTGCTATCTTAGAATCTTATTTAAGGTAATCATACAAGAACAAGGGGAATGAATTTAAGATAGCAATCGATTTGTTCTTATCATATGTATTGATTTGGTGTGCAAATACTTGTTGTTGTGACACATCCTCCTTGCTAGTTGGCATACTATAAGAGAGGGTACAAATGTAATTTGCTTTCATAACATTCTGCTGCTTTAATAGCTCCCAATTACGCCTTATCTCATCAATCTCTGCAGGTGCATTATCCCATAGAATCCCCTTATAAGCCTTATAGTCTGAGAACTCCTCAGCCACTTTCTTGAATTGACCACGGCACTCCTCTAATGTTGTTCTGTATGTGTGGAAATCTACATCAGGAAGTTGTTTCGTATATTTCAGTGATTCTATCATAGGATAGTTAATGTATAACTTCCCCATATCAGTTTCTTCATTAAAGAAGTCCAATAACTCTTTTAGTCTTGTATCATCCTCCTTTAGTATCTCTTCTAATGAACATTCTGGATGCTGCTCTTGCACATGGTAAGCATGTTGAAAGTCATAATCAAAGAACAGAAAAACCTGATCAATATCAGAAGAGAGCTTTATATTCTTTAATACCTCTGCATTATTAGGATCCATCTCTCTGATAACATCGACAATGTTAGCAACATTGCCAATGTCGTCAAAGTCCGCATTATACTTCTTCAGACGATTGTAAAGTCCATAGATATTACTCCCAAAGATGCAAATTATATCTTCTTCGTCTCTGAAATATAACCTTTTAATAGTCTCATATACTCTTGGTTCAGTCTTAGAACCCTCTACGATGAATAAGATCATAGTGTAAAAGCCTTTCCACGGAATAGTTTTTCTATGTTATGTCCGAAGCGTAGTTCCTTGTCTGTACAATCTGTCAATGGTTTAATCTTATTGTTGTTAATGATAAAATTACAATCTGGTCGCAACAAATCATTGGTCATGAGGTAAGTATTATGCGAAGAGGTAAATATCTGACAGTTATCAAGTAAGAACAACTCCTTACATACTTTATAGGAAAGGTCATAGTGATAAAAGGCATCAAACTCGTCGATAAATACAAAAGAAGCACCTGACATCTGTTTGATCCAATAATAGAGTAGCATTAACGAATGTGTCCCCGTAGAGGCTATGGAGTCGAATGTTACTTTGTTGCTATTGAATATACACTGCAAGACTCGGTCTCCCTTTGCTGGGGTAACGAAGTTGAATGTTTGTTCACTAACCCTTTGCAGAAAACTAGAAAAGTCTTTTACAAGTCCTTCCTTGATGATGTATTCATCCAAATTGATAGGTGCTGAGACTAAACCAATGAACTCTCTCTGTTCTAAACAACGAAACCACAACATGGAGTTTACAAATTCCTGTAGTCTAAAGAGATAATGGTTGGCAGGAAGAGGATATGTGGCAAGGAGGAAGTTTACTATGGAAACGTTATTGACATTATCGGATAGATTCGATCTAACCGCGCTGTCAATGGGATATTCGGAACTAAGTTCCAGTTGTGTTCCTTCCGTACGAGAGAACACAAGGTTACCATTTACTAATAATTTCTCACTCCTTATTATTCCTGTAAAACCTTTCTTATACGTATAATAAAGTTCGTCTTGACCAAAGCGGAATGTATATTCGAAACTTACCAGAGAAGTGGGTTTCCCTGCAAACACAAAGTTATTATAATAATCTGATGGTCTCCATCTCTGTGATAAGTGATTGACAATATCAAACAGAGATAAGGCAAAGTTCGACTTCCCTGAACCATTGGGACCATAGAGAATACCATTCTTTATAATGCCATTCTTTATAGCGAAAGTATTAAATGAATAATTACTCGGCTTACTCAAATCCCATTCTATTCTTTGAGCAAACCCACGATAATTAGTTACAGCGAACTTAACTAGCATAGTACCATAATTGATGTTTTCTTCGCAAAGGTAATATTTAAATTCCAATTATCCGTAATTATCTTACGGATAATTCGTCATTAAGCTTACATATCCAACTTTGCAAGCATAAAAAAAGAGGATTTCTAATAAATAGAAATCCTCTTTGTGCGCCCTTAGGGACTCGAACCCTAGACCCACTGATTAAGAGTCAGTTGCTCTACCAGCTGAGCTAAGGGCGCAAGCTAAACGATTGGTTTGGGTCAAAAACCTGTTAGTTGTGCGCCCTTAGGGACTCGAACCCTAGACCCACTGATTAAGAGTCAGTTGCTCTACCAGCTGAGCTAAGGGCGCTCAAATCGTTTTTGCGAGTGCAAAGGTATAGCTTTTTAATGAATTGACCAAACTTTTTAGCGTTTTTTTTTGACGTCAGCTCTGATGTAGGGTATATCTATTTAAGAGAGAGAGGGGCTTAATAAGAGAGCCTGCTACAAGCCTCCCCCCCAGCCATCTACAGCCTCACCCCCGCCCCCTCTCCGAATGGAGAGGGGAGTGAAAACCATTGTTTGCAAAGAAAAAGGGCATTTGTTTGATGCAAGGAGAGGCTCTCTTCGAGGCAAAGAAACGCCTTTCTCGATTGAAGAAGGGCGTTTCCTTAATTCTACTAAAAAGCCTCACCCCCGCCCCTCCGAAGGAGGGGATGTGTTCCCCCAAGTGCTTCTTTCTATCTAAAAGAGCCTCCCTTGCATGTGAAGAGGGCGTTTCCTTGCAATGAAAAGGGCGTTCCTTCACATTGAAGTAACGCCCTCTTTGTTTTAAGAATGCCTTTTCTTAACTTGCTCCCGTTAGGCTCTCCCCTCCTTTCGGAGGGGTTGGGGGAGGCTTTTCCAGTAGGAGAGGGGGCGGGGGGTGAGGCTGTGGTTGAGGCTATTGAGATGTCTGGATAGGTTCTAAAACACGCCCATTAATCACCTAAATATGTGTTCGTACACACGTTGAATGTCATGAAAAAATGTTGGATAAGTTTGCTAGTTACAATAAAAAATCATATCTTTGTATCGTTATCCTGAACACAATCTTTTACCTTTTAGAAAGTAACTAATACCTATTAGATTGCAAGCGATCACCTGAGAAGGCCATCGCTTTTTTTATTGCTTGTAGGTTTTCAATCATTCAGGAAACCTGTTTTTATCTCCTAACGAGATTGTAAATAAATATCAGAAGTGACTTATCTCCATTTTTACACATCCTTCATAGTGATCTACAAAACACATTCTTTTCTTGTAGTTCGTTTATTCTCAATGGGATAGGGGAGGGAACTTTCTTTGACGGAAGAGGGTTAGGCTAGAAAGAGAAATGGCTAATCTGCACAGCCAAACAATGCTTCACAGAACCTTACTAGTCTGCGTTTTCTGCGTCTAACAGCCTCGGAACCCTGCAATCTGTTCGTGTTGTTGTACTCTCATTCGGCGGTTGATCTGTTTGATCCAGTGCTGGTGCGTAAGAATAAAGGGCAATCCGATGAGAGCAAGAAGAAGGTTAGATAGATTTTCTAGATGGTAGTTTTTCCCTAAAAGGATGACAGGCACGGGCAGACCGAGGACTATGAAAGGTACGATGTATTGCATGTATGGTATCTTTGTGTTCGATCGAGTCGCCGAGTGAGAGGCGTTCATAGGGTATGACACCTTATTATATATAGCCATTTGGAAGAGTATTCTATAAGTGAATCCAGCGGTATAAAGGAAGAATGCGAGGATGAGCCACACACTCACATTACCCATTATCACGGCAGGAAGGAGGCACAATAAAGGGATGAGCAAGAGTACGGAATAAAAGTAATACTTGGCAAGTAAGAGTTGAGGTAGGCTCTTTGGCAGCATGACAAGGCACTCGAAATAGTTGCCATCATAGCACATCAAGGGTGTAAGAAAGGCTATACCATAGATTGAAAAACAATAGAGAAGAATGGTATCAGTGATGGTTGAGCCGCTTTCCGACTGCCAAATCATCGCTATGGAATAAAAGATAATGAAGCAGGTGCTGTTGATAAAAGAATGACGCAAGCGTTTATTGCGTTGGATGAAACGCACTTCTAGTTTCAAGTATTCGCTTAACTCTTTGAAATACTCTAGGAAATTGAGCGATAGAACACGCCTTTTTGTCGTCTTTGCTACGCCTGCTGTGTATGCTTCATAATAAAGATGACTCAACAGAACACGCCTGTTTATGAGTGTGAGGATGATGAGTAGGCACAGAGCTGGTAGATAGAAAGCGATGTTCCCTCGCATGATTAGTTGTCCGAAGAGAGCCGCTTGCTGAAAGAGGTCAGCTACAGATGGCACGAAGAAGAAGGGGATGAAGAGGAGTGGATAAACCACTATGGGTAAGAGGTAATAAACAAGTCGGCGTGAGGATAGTGTTCGTGTGATTTGAAAAAACTGTCCGTTGATAAGACTAAGTAGGCATATTCCAAGCGTGTAGCCCATCATTTCCATTGGTCCGACGGCTGGTAATAAGGCTTTCAAACCAAAGGGAATGGCGATGAGAGGTAGGAAGAGATTACCATGTTGCGCTATCTGACGCAGGATGAGATAGTCGACACAAGCGTAACGAGGCAATGGTAAGAGAAGATAGGGGCGCAATCGGAAGAATTCCTGACGTATTGTTCCATAGCGAAAGATATGGTCAACGATGAGAAAGAGGGGTAAGAGCATAAAGATGAGACGATAGCCACCATAGTCAGGTTCGCTTGCTAAGTTGGCAAGTTGCCATCCGCCCCATGCGATATAAGCATACGCAAAGAGCGTCAACGCATAGTAGATATACCTTGCTATGCGGTTGGCTCTCCTTTGTTTAATGCGCTTTTCAGCGAGAGAGAAGTGTTGGCGAAGAGTTAGAAAGGTCTCCCAATAAGTCATCCCTGTCTCCTTCTGCTTCTTTCTTATCGCTTTCCTCTTTTCTTGATGATTGATAAATAAAGGAAGAAAAGAGCGTGTTTATTATCTTAAATCAACAACTTCTGCACTCGGGCAGTGCTTCTTATTGAAGTTAAAAATGCTGTCTGACAGACTCTTGCGTTGGATAGAACTAATCTTAATAGTAGTCCACTTCCCTCCTTGTTTCATCTTGATTCCCTGCAACTGATAGCCCTTGCTAACGGTTACATAAGCCTCAGACACACTTCGTTTAGCGTTTGTTGCCTTCATGTGAACGACGTATGAGCCGCCTTGAGACGTCATTGACAGGTCGTAACCTTGTCTATATAGGGTCATCAAAGCGTATGGGTTCATGGCTACTCGCTGTGCCTCAGTAGGGTTAGAAACGTTCACCTCGTTGGTAGACTTCATGTAAGTCCATTGCGTTTTGCCGTTAAACCAAATGGTAGCTTGCGGTGTTGTGGCAACAAACTTAGAGCCTTTCACCGAGATAGAACCACTGGTATGCCCCATGCTAGGGCTTGAAATGGTGAAACGAGCGGTGATACCGCTTTGGTTAGAGACGATTGCTGTTGCCTTATCGAGGCACTCCTTCGCCTTTGCCGCACTCTGTGCAAAGGTGCTGTTAGCCATCAAGATGGCTACAAGTAATAGTAGATACTTAATTTGTTTCATTGTCGTATTGTTTTAATCGACGTATTTTCTTTAATTAAAAAGTTGCTGTTCTTGGGTTGTTATCCACGTAGACTTGCCAAGAGATTATCGAGACTCACCTCGTCACTAAGCAATACTTCACGTGGTTTAGAGCCCTTTGCAGCTCCCACGATACCAGCTTTCTCCATTTGATCCATGAGCCTTCCTGCACGGTTGTAACCGATAGAGAAGCGGCGTTGAATCATACTCGTTGATCCTTGTTGATTGACAACAATGGCACGAGCAGCCTCTTCGAAGAGCGGATCCAGGCTGTGGGTGTCGAGCGAACCACCGCCAGCAGCATCGTCATCAGACAATGGCTCTGGGATTTCTAATGGTGCCACAGGTCCCAACTGATTAGAGATAAACTTCGAGATACTCTCTACTTCGGGTGTATCCACAAATGCGCATTGCACACGAACAGGGTCAGCTCCGTTGAGATAAAGCATATCACCACGTCCAACAAGCTGTTGCGCACCTGGTCGATCGAGGATAATTCGAGAGTCCATCATCGCTCCCACACGGAAAGCAATGCGTCCCGGGAAGTTCGCCTTGATGTTACCTGTGATGATAGAAGTCGTTGGTCGCTGTGTAGCAATAATCATGTGGATACCAATGGCACGTGCTAGTTGGGCGATACGAGTGATAGGCATCTCCACTTCCTTGCCTGCCGTGAGGATCAAGTCACCGAACTCATCAATGATAACAACGATGTATGGCATGTATTCATGCCCCTCTTCTGGGTTGAGGTGGTGGTTCAGATACTTCTGATTATATTCCTTTATGTTACGAACACGGGCTGCCTTGAGTTTGTCGTAACGCTCATCCATGAGCACACAAAGTCCTTTCAGCGTCTTTACCACCTTCTGCACGTCAGTGATAATAGGCTCTTCTTCATTCTCCTCAACGGCTGCCATGAATGGTTTAGCTATTGGGGAGTACACGCTGAACTCAACTTTTTTAGGGTCAACAAGCACTATCTTCAATTCATTCGGGTGTTTCTTGTATAAGAGCGAAGTGATGATAGCATTCAAACCAACGGACTTTCCTTGTCCAGTGGCGCCCGCTACAAGTAGATGAGGGATCTTTGCGAGGTCGACCATGTACACATCATTAGTGATAGTCTTGCCTAATGCGATTGGTAACTCCATCTTCGACTCTTGGAACTTCTTAGAGTTTAGGATCGAGAACATCGATACTATGTTAGGTTTCGCATTAGGAACTTCAATGCCAATGGTGCCCTTTCCTGGCATAGGAGCTATGATTCTTATACCGATGGCAGCAAGACTTAGAGCGATATCATCCTCTAGGTTCTTTATTTTAGATATGCGTATGCCCTGTGCGGGAGTAATTTCATAGAGCGTGATAGTGGGTCCTACCGTTGCACGTATGCTCCTTATCTGTACGCCGAAGTCGTTTAGTACCTTTATAATGCGGTCTTTGTTAGCCTCTAACTCCTCTTGACTCACATAGTTAGTCCGGTTATCTGAATCGTACTGTTTGAGTAAGTCGAGTGTAGGAAACTTCCATTTCGTGAATGGCTCACGTGGGTTTATAGGCGTTAAGAGTAATTCGTCATTAGCAACAGTGTTCCCGCTTGCCACCTCTGTCTTATGTGTCTCTTCCACATCAAAGCCCGGTTTCTCATTCTTCTTCTCGTTCTTCTGTGGTGTAGCAAGGACTGCTTTTTCTGGGAAAGAGTCGGGTAGACGCTCTACACCAGTAGGCTCGGTGGGTAAGTCGATAGGCTCGGTAAGGCTTGAGTCAATGGGTTCAACCTCGTCTTCTGGCTCCTCGTTGGGCATGAGAATATCCTCTTCATCATTGTTGTTAGCATCTCCCTGATGTCGACCACGCACCACGGTGAACTTCACCTTACTACGTATGTAGCCCACAGGGTTTAGTATTTTGCGTACGATAGTGATTGTTTCTGCAGTCAAATAAGTAAGGTATGCAATCATAACGATTACTAGTATCGACACCAAACCAGGTGCTCCTATAAGATTCTCCATATATTGAACGCAGAATGCCCCATGGTCGCCTCCAGGGTTAAAAACCTGCTCTCCCATCAAAGGAGTTAGGAATTTAGCAAACGTGACAGACCCCCATACCATTACAAGAGCCATCCCGAGAAACCATTTCGTTAGACTTATCTTCTTGTAAGCACCCATCATTCGAACGCCACAAAGCGCTATGAAGGCAGGAATAAGGAATGCGGGAATACCGAAACAACGTGAGATAAGACCGTAAGAAAGCAATGCTCCGATAGAACCACAGTAGTTCTGGAACTCACGAGCACCATTCTGAACCTCTCCGGGACGCATATCTACAACCAAACTCTGGTCTGCCTGTCCTGTAGAAAAGTAACTAATGAAAGCAATGCAGATGAATAAAGCGACGCACAAAAGTATGAGTCCGACCACAAACCCCGTCTTGTCATTAATGATATTATTGAGCCCCAGTGCCTCAGTGAACGTCTTGCTCTTGCGTTCGGATTTCTTCTTTGCCATTTATCTTATCAATGTTTTATCCTTGCAAAAGTAATAATTTCATGCCACATAAGTACAGGTTTTAATACTTTTTTTATACTTTTGCAAGTCAGTTGAGTATTGGAAATGAATAAAGTAATATATAATAAGTTCGATAAAAGTAGGATATCTCAATTACCAAGAGTGACCTTTCCCGGTCGAATTGTTGTCATTCTCAATGAGACGGAGGCTGAGAAAGCAGTCGATTATCTGCTTTCCAGGGATATTATAGGCGTCGACACGGAGACAAGACCAGTGTTTAAAAAGGGGCACCGACGCAAAGTTGCGCTCCTACAAGCATGTGATCACGATGTGTGTTTCCTCTTTCGTCTGAACTACATAGGTATCCCTGATTGTATAAAGAGGTTTCTTGAGGATACCACTGTGCCCAAAGTTGGACTCTCACTAAGCGATGATATGCTCATGCTTCACCAACGCGCCAACTTCAAACCAGGCTATTTTATTGACTTACAGGACTATGTTAAGTCGTTAGGAATCGAAGACATGAGTCTTCAGAAGTTGTATGCTAACGTCTTCCACGAGCGTATTGCCAAGCGTGAACAACTCTCTAACTGGGAGAATGAGGTGTTGAATGACAAGCAGAAACTCTATGCTTCCACTGATGCATGGACTTGTATTAAGCTCTATGAACGGCTGCACGAAATGAAGGAGACGGGCGATTACAAGCTAGTTGTTGTACCCACTCCAGAGCTAGCGACACCTGTTGAGGCTGCACACAAGAGCGAGTAAGCCCCCGTGTGAGCCTTTTGATAATAACAAGATGAAAGGAATAATAAACGAAAAAACACTTTATGTATAAGCAAGTATACTTAAATAGAGGAAAAGAAGAGAGTTTACTTCGTTTCCATCCATGGATATTCTCAGGTGCAATTAATCGTATTGATGAAGGATTGGAAGAGGGTGATATCGTCAGAGTGATGACCCACGACAACCGCTTCATAGCTGTTGGTCACTTCCAAATAGGCTCTATTGCCGTACGAGTTTTATCATTTCATGATGTCAAGATTGACGATGAGTTCTGGGAGAGCAGGCTCTCTGCTGCCTTGCAGGTACGCAATGCCATCGGGGTAATTCGTCAGTCGGGTGAAGGCAAGGAGGGCTATCCCAATACCACATACCGCCTCGTTCATGGTGAGGGCGACAACCTTCCAGGACTTGTAATAGACATATATGGCACAACAGCTGTTATGCAGGCTCATTCCGTTGGTATGCACGTCTGTCGTGAAGTCATTGCTCGCGCACTGGTGAAAGTGATGGGAAATCAACTCGATAGTATCTATTACAAGAGTGAGACCACCTTACCTTTTAAAGCCGAACTAGGGCAGGAGAATGGGTTTATCTATGGTCAGACGGATAACAACATAGCGATAGAGAATGGTTTAAAGTTCCATATTGATTGGTTGAAAGGACAGAAGACTGGCTTCTTTATTGACCAACGGGAGAACCGCAGTTTATTGGAATACTATGCCCAAGGACGCAGTGTTCTCAATATGTTCTGTTACACGGGTGGATTCTCAGTGTACGCTATGCGCGGTGGAGCAAAGTGTGTTCATTCTGTCGATAGTTCGGCGAAAGCCATCGAACTAACTAATAAGAACGTTGCTCTTAACTTCCCCGAAGACACGAAACATGCGGCTTTCTGCGAGGATGCCTTTAAGTATCTTGATGATAACGAGGGCAAGTATGACCTTATTATACTCGACCCTCCAGCCTTTGCCAAGCACCGAAAAGCATTGAAGAATGGGCTTCGTGGCTATACACGTCTTAATGTGAAAGGCTTTGAAAAGATACGCTCTGGCGGTATTCTCTTTACGTTCAGTTGCTCGCAGGTAGTGACTAAAGACAACTTTAGACAGGCTGTTTTCACAGCTGCCGCACAAGCGGGTCGAAAGGTGCGGATACTCCATCAGCTTCATCAACCAGCCGATCACCCTATCAATATATATCATCCTGAAGGCGAATACTTGAAGGGCTTGGTGCTATATGTTGAATAAGATCAAGCGTTACATAGCCTCGGAACAGCTCTTAAAGCCTAAGGCTCATTGCCTTGTAGCCCTTTCGGGCGGTGCTGATAGCGTCGCCCTGCTGTTGACAATGCGCCAGTTAGGTTACGAGACAGACGCTGTTCATTGCAATTTCCACCTCCGTGGCGATGAAAGCAATCGTGATGAGGAGTATTGCCAGAGCCTGTGTAAACAATTAAACATACCTCTTCACATTGCTCACTTTGATACTTTGACCTATTCCGAGGTGCATAAAGTGAGCATAGAGATGGCTGCACGTGAACTGCGTTATCGTTACTTCTTTCAGTTGAAAGAGGCTCTTGGGGCTGATGCGATATGTGTTGGGCATCATCAAGAGGATTCCGTCGAGACAATACTCATCAATCTTGTGCGTGGAACGGGGCTTAGTGGTATGCTTGGAATCCGTCCGAAGAAGGGCGACATTGTGCGTCCTCTGCTCTGCGTGAGCCGTAAGGAGATAGAAGAATACCTCCATCAGCAGGCTATTTCGTATGTTACTGATAGTACAAACCTCGTTGATGACGTTGTAAGAAACAAACTCCGATTGAATATTTTACCCCAGTTAGCAGCCATCAACCCGTCTGTTAACGATGCTATTCTTACAACGGCTCGGCACTTAATGGATGTAGATAAGATTGTAGAAGAATCTTTATTGCAGGCGTTACAATCGGCTGTCAAGCCTCTTAGGAATGGTCAGGAAATATCTTTCAAACGTCCTTTCATTTCTGAAGAGAATGTTCCTTTTGCTCTTGATTTACAGGTTGTTCGGCAATTCCCTGCGCCTTCTTACCTACTTTTCTATGTGTTGAAACCACTCGGATTTACCACTTCGCAGATTACAGAAGTTGCTGAACTTGCAAACGAAAAGACAGGGCAACTATGGGAGTCTGCGGCTTATGAGCTTACTCACGATCGTCATTCTCTGCTCGTTCTACCGCTTGAACACGATGTTCCACGCCCGCTCCTTATTCCTGAGACGGGGCGTTATGTCTATGATGAGCGCATTTCTATCCGACTAACGGCGTCTTTTCGCAACCCACAAACACCCCTTTCTTTCTCGAAGGATGCGAACATCATCGACTTAGATGCAGCCTCCATCCGTTTCCCTTTGACTCTTCGTCGAACAGAGGTAGGTGATCGCTTCACTCCATTGGGTATGCAGGGTACGCAATTAGTAAGCGACTTTTTAACCAATCGGAAGCGTAACCGCTTTGAGAAACGCACGCAACTTGTCTTGCAAGATGCCACGGGGACAATCTTATGGGTTGTTGGTCAGCGTATTAACCACCACTTCCGTCTCACCGAAGAAACCACCAAGTGTTTGCGTGTGGAGGCTCTTCTTTGATTTAACAAGAAGCCTCACTCCCAACCATCTACAGCCTCACCCCCGTCCCCTCTCCGAATGGAGAGGGGAGTGATTACTACTAGTAGGATGGAAGAGAATAGTTAGCAGGAATAGAGGTAATAATATTCTAGAATTAAAGAAACGCCCTTCTCGCTTGGAGAAGGGCGTTTCGTTGCTATGAGAAGAGCCTCTCCTTACATGAAAGAGACGCCCCCTTTGTATTAAGAGTGCCTTTTTCTAACTTGCTCCCGTTAGGCACTCCCCTCCCTTCGGAGGGGTTGGGGGAGGCTTTCCCATTCGGAGAGGGGACGGGGGTGAGGCTGTAGATGGACGGGGGTGAGGCTTCTTCTTTCCCTACGAATAGCGTTGGGGGAGGCTTTTCTGGGTGTAAGAATAGAGTTTAAAGAAGGCTATCCTTGATGGATAGAACCTCCCTCCTGCATCCTTACTTCTTGATATTTGCTTCCTGAAGACCGTACTTCTTCTTCTTATCAATGACGATAAGTACAAGCGAAACAATGATTGCTGCAACGCCACAAGAGGTGAAGAACGCTTCCATAGAGAAGTAGCTTGGGTCGTTCTTATTGAATGATCCTACTGCCATTGGCACTAGACTCAAACCGATATTCTGTATGTAGAAGATGATTGCATACGCCGAACCGAGGAGCTTCATAGGGATAATCTTTGGTACACTTGGCCACATGGCAGATGGTACCAAAGAGAAGGCTACACCTAAGACAAGCATGATTACGACTGCAAACCAGCCCACTGGGAGGATGTGAATCATAAAGATGAAGTGCACACAAGTGAGCATTGTACTACCAATGAGCATTAAGGTTGCACCCTTACCAATGCGGTCGTAAAGCGTTCCAAACAATGGGGTGAGGAGGATGGTACCGAATGGTATCACCCCAGGAAGCATTCCAGCAAAGGTGTCGGGTACGTTATAATTGGTAATCATCAGCTTTGTTGCAAACTTAAAGAATGGGAATACTCCACTATAGAAGAGCAGACATAGAGCTGTAATACACCAGAAACCTGGGTTGGAGAAGATAAACTTCAAGTCGGAGAAGTGGAATCCTTCATCCTCGCTATCTGCCGTATTCTGTCCCTCAACTGCCTCTGTTGACGCATCGAGCTTCTTATCCATTACGGTGTAAACAATGAATGCAAGCAAACCAATAACGAGTAGGACGAGACCAAGAAGGACTGGTGCACTAACGTGACCACCCATCGCCTTGGCAAATGGTAACGAACCCATCATGGCACCGGCAGTACCAAGACGAGCCAAAGCTACCTGTATTCCCATCGCAAGAGCAAGTTCGTGACCAGTGAACCACTTAGTGATTACCTTTGAAACTGTGATTCCGCAAATCTCACAACCTACACCGAATATAGCGTAACCAAGCGATGCTACGGCTGCAGACATTGGTAAACTGAAGTCGAAAGCACTGATAGAGAAGACGCTATCACCAAAGTCGGTGCTAACGCCGAAGTACTTAATTGCAACACCAATCACCATCAAGGAGCATGCCATCAAACCTGTGAATCGTATGCCCATCTTGTCTAGTATGATGCCACCGAAGAACAACATGAGTAGGAAGACATTGATGAGTCCATAACTACCAGCGAAGAATCCGTAGTTACTTGACGTCCATCCGAGACCGCCCTGAGCCTTTGGAGTCTCTAAGAGTGCCTCCAATGGCGACATTACATCAGTGAGGAAGTACCCCATCATCATAGTAAATGCAACTATAATCAGGGCTGTCCAACGTGCTTTAGGACTGTCACTGAGCTTTCTTTGAATTGTTTCTACCATTATAATTGATTGTTTTGTTTTTTCTTGATTATTGTCTTTTGTTTTTCTAATGAGTGCTGGTTTTCTAGAAGTTCTAGGTATCTTAAAAACAATTAGGATACCTAGAACCAGTCCTCCTGGTGCTTACTTGTTCTTCAACCAGCGGTCGAGCCAATTAAAGAAGGTGCGTTGCCAGAGGATACCATTTTGTGGTTTCAACACCCAGTGATTCTCATCTGGGAAGAGCAAGAGCTCTGCTGGGATACCACGTAATCGAGCGGCATTGAATGCGCCCATGCCTTGGTTGGCATTAATACGATAGTCTTTTTCACCATGGATACATAGTATCGGGGTGTCCCATTTATCAACGTTTAGATGTGGAGAGTTGGCATATGTGCGTTGAGCAGACGCACTCTTGTCCTTGTTCCAATACGCATCATCATACTCCCAGTTGCTGAACCAAGCCTCTTCAGTGTCCGTGTACATACTCTCGAGATTGAATGCTCCATCGTGAGCAATCAGACACTTGAATCGCTTGTTGTGTATTCCTGCAAGGTAGTAAACCGAGAATCCACCGAAAGAAGCACCCACTGCAGCCAAGTTATCCTTGTCGACAAAGGGCAAATTCTGCGCTGCGTCGTCAATAGACGATAGATAATCACGCATGCACTGACCCGTCCAATCGGTACTTACTTGTTCGTTCCATTCACTGCCATAACCCGGTAGTCCGCGTCGGTTCGGGGCTATTACTACATAGCCATTAGCCGCCATGATCTGTAGATTCCAGCGGTAACTCCAGAACTGAGAGACGGGACTTTGAGGTCCACCCTCGCAGAACAAGAGAGTTGGATAACGCTTGTTAGGATCGAAGTGAGGCGGTGTGATCACCCATTCCTGTAACTTCTTTCCGTCTGAAGTAGCAACCCAACGATCTTTAACCTCACCTAAAGCGAGTTGGTCGAAGATGTGTTTATTCTCGAAAGTAAGCTGTGTCTGTTGACTATCCGCATTGCCTTTTGAGGGCGTGATAGCGTAGATTTCATTCGGTTGAGATATGCTCTGACGGATACCTAATAGCTGTTTATTACCTAACAGAGCGATACTTACATAGTTATGGTCACCCTTTGTAAGTTGACGAACAGCCCCCTTGAGGTTGGTCTGATAGACATTAACGGTTGCATGCCATACTCCGATGAAGTATAAAGACTTAGAGTCAGCACTCCAAGTATAGTCATCTACATTCGAGTCGAAGCTCTCTGTGACATAAGTCTTGCGTCCTGTTGCCAGTTCGTAGACGCAGAGTCGATTGCGATCACTCTCATATCCATTGCGTTTCATGCTCTGCCAAGCAATGTATTTGCCGTCAGGTGAGAACTTAGGGTTGACATCATAGCCTACATTAAAGTCTCCTGACTGATGGTTGACAGCCTGATCTCGCATACTCTTTGTCGCATCGATCTTTGGTTCCACATAGTCGGCTGGCTTGCAGAGGTTGGTTGTCTTACCCGTTTCCACATTATATATATATATGTCGGCATCGGTAGAAATGGCATATTGAGTGCCCTCCTTCTTACGACAAGTATAGGCAACTGACTTTGAATCAGTGCTCCAGTCAATCTGTTCTATCCCTCCGAAAGGCGCCATCGGACTCTCATACGGCTCGCCCTCAAGTATGTCCTTGCCTGCATCCACGCCATTAGCTGTGACGTTGGCAACGAATGGGTGCGCATTAGAAGTTACGTAGTGATCCCAATGGCGATAGTTCATATCGGTGATTAACATACCTGTTGCCTTTGGAAGATCATCTGGATTCTCCTTGATAGTGCCGTGATAAGGAATGCTCTTGACCAATACCACGCGCTTCTTGTCAGGTGAGAATCGGAAGCCTTCGATGGCTATGTCAGAGTGAGTCAGTTGATGTCTATTACTGCCATCAGTCGACATTGTCCATAGCTGACCATCGGTTAGGAAAGCTAGAGTCTGGTTGTCCAACCATGCTACATCACTCTCACTTTTAGCAGAGGTAGTCAGTAGTTTGTCATTCTTACCATCGGCATCCATAATGCGAAGCACTTGATGTCCTCGGTTCTCTTTAACGCTGTAGTAGCCTACTTGATAGACGATTTTCTTACCATCAGGAGAGGCTTGTGCCGACCCGATTCTACCCATAGCCCAAAGAGCTTCAGGCGTCATCAGGTCGCTTTTTAGCGTGATGTTGCTACGTCCGATATTGACTTCCTGTGCCTGAGACACAGTCCCCGTCATCATCAAAGCAGCTGTCATTGCGACCGTTAAGTTCCTGTTCATAGTTATAGACCTTTCTTTCTTTTATTTAATTCGTCCTGTTTCTTACGCATTTCCTCTTGCTGTTTTTGCTGCATCTCTTGCAATGCCTGCATACGAGCAAAGAGTCCGCTCGCCTTCTTCGGATCGTTCTTCTTTTCCTTTCGGTGCGCTTCGAGGATTGCTAAAAGCTTCTCGTCATTGGTCGTTCTACGCAATGTCCACATGATAGCAGCCGAGAAGAAGAGGGACACAAAGTAGTAGAAGTTGAGTCCAGAAGAGTAGTTATTGAACATAAAGAAGAAGAAGAGTGGCATCGCAAACATCATGTATTGCATCATTTTCATTTGGTCTGCTTGCTGTCCAACCATCTGATCTTTCTGTTGTTGCATTGTGAACCAAGAGTAGAGAAGATTGGCTCCACAGAATAGAATACACGTCAGTGAGAGGTGGTCACCGATAAGCCATAAGTCGCTATTCCACGACCAGATCGGGTCGTAAGTACTGAGATCCTTCATCCAAAGGAAGCTCTCTCCACGCAATTGGATGGCGTTTGGAACAAAGTTGAACATCGCAATCCAAATAGGCATTTGGATAAGCATTGGCAAGCAACCAGATAATGGACTCACACCATACTCGGCGTATTTTTGCATCATAGCTTGCTGCTTCTGCATTTGATCTTCAGGCTTATTAAACTGCTTAGTAGCCTCATCGAGCTTTGGTTTCAGCACCCTCATCTTAGCCGAACTCATATAACTCTTCTTCACCATTGGGAATGTTATGAGCTTTAATAATAAGGTGATAAGGATGAGAACAACGCCCATTGGGAACACTTTACTTAGCCAGTCAAAGACGTAAAGAGTGAACCATCGGTTGATAATACGGAACAGTGGCCACCCGAGATAGACGAGTCTCTGCATATCAAGGTCTTTCCCGAAGCGACTCTCCTTCTCGACTGATTGCAATAGACGGAAGTCGTTCGGACCGAAGTAGAACTCAAACTCTGACGCCTTCTTACCCGTTGGATCGAATCCAGCCTTCATGTTGGCAGCATATTGCTTGAGGTATTTTGTCTCCTTCTCAAGCGGTGTACTCTTGAGCTGTGCACCTGTTGCAAAGTTGTCTTTAGCGATCATCACCGCTGAAAAGAACTGATTCTTAAATGCCACCCAGTCCATTGGCTCCTCTGTAGTCTCCTCTTTCTCGGAGGTTTCACTGAGGTAGTCTGTACTGCCATCGTGCTTCTTGTAAGTCAGAGTAGCATATCTGTTCTCAAACATAAAGCCACGTTCTTGCTGTCTACACCTATCTTCCCAGTTGATATCCATTTGGTTATAATTAGGTGCAAACATACCACTCATGCCCTCAGCCTGCAATGACATGTGAAGGAGATAATCCCTTCCAAGGGTATAGTTCAGCGTCAAGGTCTTACCCTTTCCAGCCTCAGCAGTAAGCGTAACAGTACTATCTGTGACGTTAGAAGGCGTGAAGTAAAGATCCTTTGTTTCGATGTTTGAAGTCTTAGCAGACAGCATGAAGTTAAGGTTCTGATCGTTCCCACTGAATAAAGTAAGGTCTTTCTGATCCTTAGAACCATCCTTTACATCAATGTCATGACCTACATAGTTCTTGATAACTGCCTTACGAACAACACCTCCCTTAGTCGACAAGGTCAACTCCACCTTACCATTCTTTAGTGTGATATCTTGCGCCTTTCCATTCAGTGCCGAATGAAAAAGAGCCGTCGTATCAGTGGCAGCCTGTGCCTTTTGTTGTGCTTGTTTTGCTGCAAGGAGTTTCTGACTTGCGTTCTTCTTAGCCGCTGCGATAGAATCGAGTTGAGCCTCTTTTTGTTGTTGTTCAAGCTGCTCTTTAGATGGTTGTTGCCACCATGCAAAGCCAAAAAGTACTAGGGCTATAAGGATGAACCCAGTAATAGTTTTCTTATCCATTTATTGTTTTTTCTGATTGTCTATAGATGCTTTTACGAATGAGAGGAACAATGGGTGTGGGTGAAGAACCGTCGATTGATACTCTGGATGGAACTGAGTTCCGATGTACCAACGTAGTCCCGATACCTCTACAATCTCGACTAACTCACTCTCAGGATTGCGTCCGACGCACTGCATACCATGCTTTTCAAATTCCTTCTCATAGTCGTTATTAAACTCATAACGATGTCTGTGACGCTCCTGGATATGTTCTTGTTTATAAATATCAAATGTCTTTGAGCCTTGACGAAGTACACACTCGTAAGCTCCCAAACGCATTGTTCCACCCATGTTGGTTATGTTCTTCTGCTCCTCCATGATATCAATAACGTTGTGCGGGGTCTTTCCGTCAATCTCACGAGAGTTCGCATCCTTATATCCGAGGACGTTACGTGCAAACTCAATAACCATCATCTGCATACCAAGACAGATTCCGAACGTCGGGATGTCATGGGTTCGTGTATAATGTGCTGCCACTATTTTCCCTTCGATACCACGCTGTCCAAAGCCCGGACAAATCACTATTCCGTCCTGTCCTTTTAGCTTTTCTGCAACGTTATCTTCGGTTATCTCTTCTGAAGAAATGAATGTTATAACTGTCTTATGGTCGTTATATACACCTGCTTGAAGCAATCCTTCACGAATACTCTTATATGCATCTTGCAGGTCATACTTGCCCACAAGACCGATATGAACTTCTTTCTTCGCCTTGCGTTGACGATCGAGGAACTCCTTCCAAGGGCCTAGGCTCGGTGCAGGACCTACCTCTTCGCCACACTTACGCAATATTGCTGCATCCAAACCTTGTGCTTGCATATTGATAGGAACATCATAAATGCTAGGTAAGTCTTCGCTTTGTACAACGCAGTCGAAGTCCACGTTACAGAAAGCAGCCACCTTCTTGCGAATATCATCATCGAGATGTTTCTCTGTACGAAGCACGAGTATATCAGGCTGAATACCCACACTCTGCAACTCTTTCACACTATGTTGTGTTGGCTTAGTCTTCAACTCGCCCGCTGCTTTAAGGTATGGCACATAGGTCAAATGGAGGTTGATAGCACGCTTTCCGAGTTCCCATTTCATCTGACGAATAGCCTCCAAGAATGGTGCCGACTCAATATCTCCGATCGTACCACCAATCTCTGTAATCACAAAGTCATAGTGATACTTCTTGCCAAGGAGCTTGATATTACGCTTAATCTCGTCTGTTATGTGTGGAACAACTTGTATGGTCTTACCGAGATAATCGCCCCGACGCTCCTTATCAATGACACTCTTGTAGATACGACCAGTAGTCTTTGAGTTGGCCTTAGTGGTCTGTATGCCCGTAAAACGCTCATAGTGACCGAGGTCAAGGTCGGTTTCCATACCATCAACAGTTACGTAGCACTCCCCATGCTCGTATGGGTTTAGCGTTCCAGGGTCGATGTTTATGTACGGATCAAACTTCTGAATGGTGATGTTGTAACCCCTTGCTTGCAGGAGCTTACCGATTGACGACGAGATAATACCTTTCCCTAAAGAGGAAACAACGCCGCCCGTTACGAAGATATACTTTGTTTCAGCCACGATTATGAATGTTTAATTGTTGTCTAAACTACCTATGTTTTATAATTACATACTAATGTGCAAAGATACTACTTTTCTATGAATTAGACTGCTTATAATAAGGTTTTTTAGGCAAACCGAGTACCTTTTATCATCATACAGACTATTCGCTGGAATTCAAAATGCATAATCAAAGTGCAAACAAACAGCCTCCCCAAGCCCCTCCGAAAGGAGGGGATGTATTCCACCAAAGCTCTTCTTTGATTCAACAACCAGCCTCACCCCCAACCCCTCTCCGAATGGAATAACCCCACCCAACCTCCCCCAAGGGGAGGAGTGCCTAACGGGAGCCAATTAGGGGAGGCTTACTTTAATTCAAAGAGGGCGTTTCTTCGATGTGAGGAGACGCCTTCCTTAATGCAAAGAGACGTCCTTCTCAATTCGAGAAGAGCGTCTCTTCATTTGCTACTTCATGACTCACGCTAACCAGGGACAGCCCCGTTACATTGGACGATATGCTACAGAGTATCTTAGCAGACCTTCATTACAAACAGAACTAATCATAATTTTGAATTATGAACTTTGAATTTTGAATTAAAGAAGAGCCTTGCCTAATTTTCTATAAAAACTCTCTTAAATAAGTGAAAAGTCCTTTTTTTTGTTTACCTTTGTACATTGATAAGATTGAGAGATATAATATGACAGATAAAACACCAACAGAAGGGACACACAAAAACCCTTTCTTTCTACCATACGATACACCGCATGACACGGTGCCATTCGATCGCATCCGCCTAGAAGACTATGAGGAAGCTATGATGGAGGGCATTCGTCGTGAGGATGAACAAATAGAGAAGATCGTTAATAACCCTGAAGAACCAACCTTCGAGAATACTATCATACCCGAAGATGATGTACAGGGACGAAAGCATTACTACGATTTGTTGAATCGTGTGGAGGCTGTTTTCTTTAATATGCTAAGTGCGGAAACGAATGATGAGATGGATGCTTTAGCACAGAAGATGAGCCCTATTCTCACGAAGCATAGCAATGATGTGAGTCTAAATCCTAAGGTGTTCGAACGAATTAAACGTGTGCATGAACACCATCGGGAGCTTACCCCGGAGGAAGCCAGACTATTGGAGAATAGCTATGACGGCTTTGTTCGTAGTGGTGCGTTGCTCGATGAGGATGGAAAAAACCGCCTCCGACAACTCACCGAAGAGGCTTCTATGCTCTCATTGCAGTTCTCTCAGAACCTTCTCAAGGAGAATAAGGCTTACACCTTACATATTATTAATGAACAGCAACTCGATGGTTTACCTGATACGGCACGTGAGACTGCACGCGAAGCAGCCAAAGAACGCGAGCTTGAAGGGTGGGTGTTCACACTTGATGCACCCAGTTATGGACCGTTCATGATGTACAGTACGCAAAGAGACTTGCGTCAGGAATTATTCATGGCACGCAATACTCTGTGCATAAAGAACAATGATACGAATAATCTTGAGGTCTGCAAGCGTCTCGTGAACCTACGTCGTGAGATGGCACAGTTGCTTGGTTACGATACATACGCTGATTATGTCATGAAATATCGCATGGCTTCTTCGGTGGAGAATGTATATAAACTACTGAATGACCTCATAACTGCTTACAAGCCTACTGCACTATCCGAACATGCGGAAGTAGAGGCTTTAGCAAAGGAAATAGAGGGCGATGACTTCAAGATGGAGCCATGGGATACGGCTTATTATACGCATAAGCTGAAGATGAAGAAGTATGATCTTGACCCTGAGATGTTACGCCCTTACTTTGAAGTAAATAATGTCATTAAAGGTGTATTCGGGCTTGCCACTCGCCTTTATGGTATTACCTTCAAGGAGAATAAGGCAATTCCTGTTTATCATCCTGACGTTAAGCCTTATGAAGTCTACGACAAGGACGGCAGCTACTTAGCGGTTCTCTACGTCGATTTCCACCCTCGTAAAGGCAAGAGGGATGGTGCTTGGATGACCGAGTTCCAGGGTCAGTGGATCGATAAAGACGGCAAGAACGTGCGCCCGCATGCGTCTTTAGTGATGAATCTATCTAAGCCAACGGAGGACAAACCAGCGTTACTTCGACTCGGAGAAGTCGAGACTTTCCTGCATGAGTTTGGGCATTCTCTACATGGAATGTTCGCTAACACGCGCTTCGAAAGCATGTCTGGTACCAATGTATGGTGGGACTTTGTGGAGCTACCCTCGCAATTCATGGAGAACTTCGCAGTAGAGAAAGAGTTCCTAAAAACCTTTGCCTTCCATTATCAAACAGGTGAACCAATGCCCGACGAACTGATTGACAAGATTATTGCCAGTCGTAACTTCGGTGCTGCAACAGCCTGTTTAAGACAAGTTGCATTCGGTTTGCTCGATATGGCGTACTACACACAAAAGGATGAGTTTACCGATGATATCATTCCTTTCGAGAAGCAGGCTTGGGCAAAGGCGATTATCGGTGAACAACGCAAGGACACGTGTATGACGGTGCAATTCTCGCATATCATGGCAGGAGGATACGCTGCCGGATACTATAGCTACAAGTGGGCTGAGGTACTGGATGCCGATGCTTTCAGTGTGTTCAAACACGAGGGTATCTTCAACCAAAGCACTGCGCAACGTTTCCGCGACAATATTCTCTCTCGCGGAGGGACGGAACATCCAATGGAACTCTATAAGCGTTTCCGTGGTAAAGAACCAACGATACAGGCGTTGATGGAGCGTGATGGAATAAGAACTAACAAAGAGCTTTAAGCATGAACAGCAAACAATCCCTTCTAGACTATCGTTATCTACGCATGGCAAGGATATGGGCGGAGAACTCATACTGCCGTCGTCGACAGGTCGGAGCACTAGTAGTTAAGGACAAGATGATTATTAGTGACGGTTATAATGGTACGCCAAGTGGATTCGAGAATGTCTGTGAGGACGAGACTGGAACGACGTTTCCTTACGTCTTGCATGCCGAGGCTAACGCTATCACGAAACTGGCTAGAAGTAGTAATAATAGTGATGGGGCAACGCTCTACGTAACGGCTTCGCCCTGTATAGAATGTGCCAAATTGATTATCCAATCGGGGATTCGTCGGGTTGTATATGCCGAGAAGTATCGTCTAACAGATGGTATTGACTTGCTGAAAAAGGCTGGTGTAAAGGTTGAATATAAGGCTTTAGAGGGCGGACAGGACTAATATAATAAGGTGTAAGAAATGCCCGCTGATAAGTAAGAACATTTATGAATAAAGATAAAAATAATCGTTTCGTACCACTATTGATGGCTGTGTCTGTAGTCATCGGAGTCCTCATTGGCACCTTTTATGCCAATCACTTCTCTGGTAACCGATTGAATATTATCAATAGTGGAAGCAATCGATTGAATAACTTACTACACATCATTGATGATCAGTATGTCGACTCTGTCAATATCGACGAACTGGTTGAGAAGGCTATACCAGAGATCCTTTCGGAGCTCGATCCACACTCTGTTTACATCAGCGCAAAGGATGTTCAGGCTGCTACTGACGACTTGAAAGGCTCCTTCTCAGGCGTTGGTATTGAGTTTATCATACGTAACGACACATTGAGAGTACAGAATGTTATCAAGGATGGACCTGCTGATAAGGCTGGCATTCTGGCTGGTGATAAGGTGGTAAGTATCGGTGGTAAGCCTTTCGTGGGGAAGTCTGCTACAAACGAAGAAGCCATGCGCAGGCTCAAAGGACCTAAAGATTCTAAGGTCAAGATAGGCGTTTTGCGCTATGGAGATCGTCAACCAAGAATATTCACAGTGACGCGTGGTGACATCTCAGTAAAGAGTATTTCGGCAGCTTATATGTTGAATGACTCCACTGGATATATACGTGTTAAGAACTTCGGCGAACGCACTTATGCAGAGATGCTTGCCGCTCTGCAATCCTTGAATATACAAGGAGCTAGACAGTTAGTAATCGACCTTCGAGACAATGGAGGTGGTATCCTCGATGCCGCCGTACAAATGGCTAATGAGTTCCTACCGAAGAATAGACTCATTGTATATACACAAGGAAGGAAGAGCCCAAGGGTAGATTATCGTAGTGATGGGCGTGGAAGCTATCAACATATACCAATGGTTGTACTCATCAATGAGAACTCTGCATCTGCAGCAGAGATCTTTGCGGGGGCAATGCAGGACAATGATAGAGCCTTAATAGTGGGTCGCAGATCATTTGGAAAGGGTCTTGTGCAACAGCAGATACAGTTCCCTGATGGTAGCATGATACGTCTTACAGTAGCAAGATACTACACTCCGTCGGGCAGATGCATACAGAAACCATTCAAGCCAGGCGATAACATCGACTATGAGAACGACATTCTCACACGTTACAAGAATGGGGAATTCTTCTCACAGGATAGTATCAAGCATAAAGGACCAGCCTATCACACCCATAACGGGCGCACTGTTTATGGTGGAGGAGGCATTACGCCTGATATATTCGTGCCTGAGGACACATCGAAGGTGACGTCTTATTTCAAAGAGGCGGTGCTTAGTGGACTGATGATGCAGTATTGCTTCAATTACACGGATAAGTATCGTAAGAAGTTAAGTACCTACACAGAGATGCGCCCACTGGCTGCTTATCTGTCTAAGCAGAACCTTGTCAGCGACTTTGCTAACTATGCCGACCACAACGGGCTACATCGTCGTAACCTCATGATCATGCGTTCGCACACCCTACTGGAGGATTACCTCAACAGTAGAATCATCTATAATATCCTTGATGAGCAGGCTCTTTACGAGTATGCTAACCTCACGGACGAAACTATAAAGCGGGCTTTAAGTGTCTTCAAGATGCCTCGGAGCCTTCTTCTAAAACCTCAAAATCATGCACGGGATACGTCTGTTTCACACGGACGAACCCGTCCTAATCTAAGAAGATAATGACATACAACCTGTCTCCTAAACCCTCCTCTCCCACATGGGAGGAGGACTTTAAGGGGAAAACGAAGCCTGAGTTGCGCCGTTATGTACGACTGCTCAAACAGCAGTTCACGGCTGAAGAACTCACAGAACAGTCACACCTTATTATAAATAAGGTGCAGGCTCATCCGCAATTAAGGGTTGCTAATACCATTTTCTTATATACCTCAATGCCCGACGAAGTCAACACACACGAGCTTATTCAGCAACTCTACGATGACGGGAAGCGCATACTGCTACCCGTAGTAGTGAGTCCGACGGAGATGGAACTGCGTCTCTTTCGGGGGTGGGAAGCAATGGAATGCAGTTCATATGGAATCATGGAACCCACTGGTAACTATTTCGATGATTATGAAAGCATCGACTTTGCCCTTATTCCAGGCATGGCTTTCGATGCAGAATGTAATCGCCTCGGACGTGGAAGAGGCTATTACGATCGCTTCCTACCGCTGATAAGTCGTGCTTATAAGCTCGCTGTCTGCTTCTCCTTTCAGTTCTTTGCACACATCCCAACCGATAAGACGGATATAAAAGTGGATGAGGTCATGAGAGGAGAAGTATTTTAAGCTTGCGAACACACTACTTTCAGATTATGAAGTAGCGACTTCCAGGATTTAAAAGATTATTTAACTAAAAACCAAAAGGATTTAACATCACCAGGTAACAAATGTTATCTAAGATATTCATTATCGGTAAGTACCTTTGCAACAAACGAATATTTAATCTGTAACAGACTATGGTTAATAAGATGAAAGACTATCTCCCAGAGATAGAAATGGATAAGATGAAGGCGCTTCTTGACGTTGAGGAGCGTTACGAAACAGGTAAGATAACACTCGAGGAAGCACGTGAAATCATGCGAACAAAGGTGGGGAAGATTCGCCCCTATCACATTGCTTACATGGAGCAAACGCTTAAAGATGGTGCTGAAGACGAGTGTGTACGTGTGGATATGCGCAAGGTGAATGAGCTACTGGAGGGTTTCATGGACACGAGTCGACCAGAGTTACCAGCCGACCATCCGCTTACACATTATTATAAAGAGAATGATGAGATGCGCAAACTATTGCTTGCTGCAGAGGACCTAGTGCAATATCCCGTCATTAAAAACCAATGGCTCGAATTGTACGATCAGTTCCGTCAATATCCAAAGCACTACCATCGCAAGCAAAACCAGCTCTATCCGTTATTGGAAAAGAAAGGTTTTGATCGACCAACAACGACGATGTGGAACTTTGATGACATCGTTCGAGATGCTATCAAGAACTGTTATCAACTCTTGGAAGCTGGTGATGAGGATCAGTTCATAGCTGCTCAAAAGGAGATGATAGAGCTTGCACGCGACCTTATGGATAAGGAGGAACGTATCCTCTATCCCACTTCCTTGGCATTAATCAGCCCTGCCGAATTTGAGGATATGAAGTCGGGTGATCAAGAGATAGGCTTTGCTTTCTTTGATGTTAAGCATGAAGAAACGCCAAAGACAGCCACAACATCCACCGCTGATGATAGCTCCTTTGCGGCTGACTTACAGGCACTTTTAAAGAAACATGGCTATTCCGTTGGGAAGGATCAGGAGTTAGATGTAACCACAGGAAAGCTCACCTTGGAACAAATCAACCTTATTTATAAGCACTTACCAGTAGACATCTCTTTCGTAGATGAGCATGAATTGGTGAAGTTCTATTCGGACACTGACCATCGAATATTCCCTCGTTCGAAGAATGTCATTGGTCGCGAAGTATCCAACTGTCACCCTCGTAAGAGCGTACATATCGTTAAGGAGATCGTTGAGAAGTTCCGTAATGGGGAGCAGGAGAAGGCTGAATTTTGGATTAACAAGCCTGAGGTGTTCCTTTACATCGTCTATTTTGCGGTGCATGATGACGCTGGTAATTTCCGAGGTGTACTCGAAATGATGCAGGATTGCACACATATTCGTTCGCTGACAGGCTCTCAAACGTTATTAACATGGGCTAATCAGGAACCAAACTCTCCCACTGGTAACAACACAGGAAGCACCCCAACCAATCCTGAAGAAGACTCTGATTCTGCAGAAGGGACGACAAAGAAACCTATTGCCATCACTCCCGAAACGCAGCTAAAAGACCTTTTTGCAGCTTATCCAACACTGAAAAAGGAACTTGCAGCACGTTACACACCCTTCAAAATGCTAAACTCTCCACTCGGAAAGCTCATCCTTAAGAAGGCAACGATTGCTTCCGCTGGTGAGCGTTCGGGCTTAGGTGAGGAGAAACTCATCGCTATGATCAAGGAAATTATTGCGCAATAGGAAAGGAAGAGAAGCCTCCCCAAGCCCCTCCGAAAGGAGGGGATGTCTTCCCCAAAAGCCTATCTTTTATTCAACAAACAGCCTCACCCCCGTCCCCTCTCCGAATGGAGAGGGGCGTGAATACAGCTATTAGCTTGCAAAGTAATGCTAAACAGGAATAGAGGTAATCATATTCTAGAATTGACGAAACGCCCTTCTACAATCGAGAAGAAGCCTCACCCCCGTCCCCTCTCCGAATGGAGAGGGGAGTGATGACTGCTATTAGCTTGCAAGTTAATGCTAAACGGGAATAGAGGTTATCATATTCTAGAATTAAAGAAACGCCCTTCTCGATTGGAGAAGGGCGTTTCGTCATATCAAAGAGAGCCTCTCCTTACATCAAAGAGATGCCCCCTTCATTTGCAAACTATAGTATTCACGCCCCTCTCCATTCGGAGAGGGGTTGGGGGTGAGGCTTCTTCTAACTTTCTCCCGTTAGGCACTCCTCCCCTTGGGGGAGGCTGGGAGGGGTTGTTCCATTCGGAGAGGGGTTGGGGGTGAGGCTGTAGATGGACGGGGGTGAGGCCTCTCTTTTACCTTTTCTAAGCATTAAATTTGCAGGAGTAAAATATTAAGTCTAACTTTGTAGGCGATATATTAATACTTATGGACTGGTTAATAAATTTATTCCAAACACAAGACTCGGTAGCACACATCGTGTTACTGTATTCTATCGTCATTGCTCTTGGTGTCTACTTAGGTAAGATTAAGATCGGAGGAATATCCCTCGGCGTCACCTTCGTACTCTTTGTTGGCATCCTCGCAGGGCACATTAACTTCACAGGGCCACGCCCAGTATTGAACTTTCTACAAGACTTTGGACTAATACTCTTCGTCTTTATGATTGGTCTACAGGTTGGTCCAGGTTTCTTTGAGAGCTTCGGTAAAGGCGGATTGAAGCTCAATATCCTCTCTTCAGTAGCCATTCTGCTGAACATCTTGATGATGTTTGCATGCTACTACATCTTCTTTGACACCTCAAACAGCAGTAACCTGCCTATGATGGTAGGTACACTTTATGGTGCAGTAACCAACACTCCGGGTCTTGGTGCAGCCACCGAAGCCTTGCATAGTGTGTTCAAAGACAACATGAACTTCGATATTGCCAATGGTTACGCATGCGCTTATCCATTGGGAGTAGTGGGTATCATCGGTGCAACTATCGCTGTTCGCTACATCTGCAAGGTCAATCTTCAAGAGGAGAACGACAAGTTGATGGAGGAAGAAGGTGAGAACCCGAATGCCAAACCACACATTATGTCACTCAAGGTAGCCAACGCTTACATTGCAGGACGTACACTACAAGAGATCTCAGGGTTCCTCAATCGTGACATAGTTTGTACACGTATTAATAAGAAGGGAGACATATCTGTACCTAATAGAGATACCATTCTCGAGTCGGGCGATGAGGTGATTATCGTTTCAGCAGAGGGCGATGCAAAGGCTATCCAGGCTTTCATTGGTCCAGAGATCGAGGTTGATTGGCACGAAGAAGACCAACCCAAGAAGATGGTCAGCAAGCGTATTATCGTCACCAACAGTGCTATGAATGGTAAAACATTGGCTAAGATGCACTTCAGCTCGGTGTATGGTGTGAACGTAACGCGCATTAGTCGTCAGGGAATGGACCTCTTCGCAAGTCGTAACCACCACTTTAATGTGGGCGACCGCATTATGGTTGTGGGTCCAGAAGAGAATGTTAATCGTGTTGCCGAACTAATGGGTAACTCTGAAAAACGTCTAAATACTCCTAACATCGCAACCATCTTTATCGGCATTATCGTGGGCATCCTCTTTGGTAGCTTACCATTGACTATACCACACATGCCCGTTCCTTTGAAGCTCGGTTTGGCTGGTGGTCCATTGATTATAGCCATCCTCATTGGTCGATTTGGCTATCGTATGCACCTCGTAACATATACTACAACCTCCGCAAACATGATGTTACGCGAGTTCGGACTAGCCTTGTTCCTTGCCTCAGTAGGCATTAAGGCGGGTGCAGGTTTCTGGGATACTGTGGTGCAGGGAGACGGTTTGAAGTATGTATATACGGGTTTCCTCATCACGATTGTTCCTATTCTCATCGTTGGAACTATCGCTCGCATGAAGTATAAATTCAACTATTTTACTATCATGGGAATGCTTGCTGGAACCTATACCGACCCACCAGCACTGGCTTACGCCAACTCTATCTGTAATGGTGAAGCCCCTGCCATTGGTTACTCAACGGTATATCCTTTAAGCATGTTCTTGCGTATCTTCACCGCACAAATCATCGTCCTGTTCTTCTGCGGGATGTAGTTAAAACCCCACCCAACCCTATTCGTAGGGAAAGAAGAAGCCTCACCCCCGTCCATCTACAGCCTCACCCCCGTCCCCTCTCCGAATGGAGAGGGGCGTGAATACTGCCATTAGCTTGCAAAGTAATGCTAAACAGGAATAGAGGTAATAATATTTTAGAATTAAAGGAAACGCCCTTCTCCACTTGAGAAGGGCGTTTCGTTGCTATGAGAAGAGCCTCTCCTTGCATCAAAGAAACGCCCTCTTTATTTGCAAACAGTAGTATTCACGCCCCTCTCCATTCGGAGAGGGGTTGGGGGTGAGGCTGTAGATGGTTGGGGGTGAGGCTTCTTCTCCTATTAACGTAGGTGTCTGCTTCAATCCTTGCAATTCTCATCTATAGCCTCTTATGCACATCCCCTCCTTTCGGAGGGGCTTGGGGAGGCTCCCACCCCCACAATTAGAAAGGCCCATAAGAAGGACAATTCATCCAACTTATGAGCCTTTCCTCATTATATACATTATCTAATTCACGAGAGTCTCGATTTATCTATAAACATCGAGGGAGAGCTTAGCCATGGTCCAAGATCAGTAATCCTTGACAATCGGATGAGCCTAGGATGAACATTATGAACCATTGCTTCATCCTTCCAAGAGCCATAATTAGAGATGTAGGCAGCCCATCCTCCAACGTCTAAAACGGGTTCGATATCCGAAGAAAACGAATTGCCCACCATCAATAATTGCTCTGTTCTGACGTTGAAACGCTTGCATAATCTGCGATAAGCGTCCTCTGTCTTGTCCGAAACAACGATGACATCATCGAAGAAAGACCTTAATCCCGATCGTTCCATCTTCTTCTCCTGATCGAGAAGTTCGCCTCGTGTGAACACAACCATGCGATATAACCCCGTTGCACGTAGCTGTTCTAGGCTCGATCGCACTCTATCAAAGGGCTTACCAGGCAATCGCAACAGCTCTTTCCCTATCCCAATTATCTGTTCTATCTCCTCTCCTGTAACCTTTCCTTGGCTTATATAAACTGCATTCTCTACTAGTGAAAGTATGAAAGACTTACTTCCACAACCATAAAGAACATTATTCTCTCTCTCAGTAGACCGAAGAGACCTTGATATCTCATCTGCTTCTGCATACGAAGCAAGGATCTCACAGTACACTTGCTCTACTGAATCGAAGTACGTCTGACTCCCCCATAAGGTGTCATCAGCGTCGAATGCTAGAAGTGTAATCTGTCTCATAAACTCAAACCAACTAATTTGATAATTGTATATCATGAATAGTCTCTTATTTAGGAAATACTTTCCTATGAGACAATGGATAAAAGGTTTGAATTCAGACTGATTGTCTTTTTTCCTTCATAGAAGCCTCCTCTCTTATTCAATCTTTCGATACAAAGATACAAGGTTATCGCTATATTCAAGTATAAAAGCACGTATTTTTCCAACAAAGTGCCGTTATTTCACATTTTTTATATAATCAGCTCCTCTCGAAAAGATTATTTTTATTATAGAAAAAAGCACCTTTTTATTTGAATAACTCAACTTTTTTCCTTTTCTTTGTACAACTTTATCCAACGAAGAACATGGATTGTCTTGCTTGCACGATACTTCATGATGACATATAGAAGATAATTAAAAACCAAATGGAAAAGAAACTTCTTACATTGGTGTTGCTCTCTTCTGCCGTAGGGGCAAGCACTTCTGCGATGGCACAAAAGACTGGGAAACAGGCGGGGAACCCCAATGTTATCATCATCTTAGCCGATGACTTAGGCTATGGAGACCTAGAGTGTTATGGGGCAAAGAACGTTCACACGCCGAATGTCAACCGCTTAGCACAGTCGGGCATACGCTTTACTAATGGTCATGCAGTGGCTGCCACGAGCACTCCCTCACGTTACTCGCTCCTTACGGGGGAGTATGCTTGGCGACGAGAGGGTACGGATGTGGCTCCTGGTAATGCTGGGATGATTATCAAACCGAGCCAGTTTACAATGGCAGATATGTTTAAGAGTCAGGGATATGCTACCTGCGCTATTGGCAAATGGCACTTAGGATTGGGTGATAAAACGGGTGAGCAGGATTGGAATGCACCCTTACCACAGGCGTTAGGCGACATTGGTTTCGATTATCACTACATCATGGCAGCCACTGCGGATCGTGTTCCTTGTGTGTTCATAGAGAATGGGAAGGTGGCAAACTATGACCTCGAGCATCCGATAGAGGTGTCTTATCGAAAGAACTTCGACGGAGAACCAACAGGACGAGACAATCCCGAACTATTGTACAATCAGCATGCAAGCCACGGACATGATATGTCTATTGTCAATGGAATTGGTCGAATCGGTTACATGAAAGGCGGGGGTAAGGCGTTATGGAAGGATGAGAACATAGCAGACTCTATCCTTGTGCATGCCACGCGATTCATAGAACAACATCAGAAAGAGCCGTTCTTTATGTATTTCGCTACCAACGACGTACACGTTCCACGCTTTCCTCATCCCCGATTCAGGGGTCATAACATCATGGGAGTGCGTGGCGATGCCATCGAACAGTTTGATTGGACGGTCGGAGAGTTGCTCCGCAAGCTCAAAGAACTGCACCTTGACGAGAATACCTTGGTGATTCTTACGAGCGACAACGGTCCCGTTGTGGATGATGGATATGCTGATGGAGCTGAGGAACTGCTGCATGGTCATAGCCCAGCAGGGCCTTTCCGTGGGAATAAATACAGTGCTTTCGAGGGAGGAACGGCTATTCCTCTGATTGTGTCATGGGCTAAACAGGTGAAAGGAGGTGAGGTCTCAAGTGCCTTGGTGAGCCAGATTGATTTCCTTTCATCGCTTGGTTCGCTCATTCATGCCACCCTTCCAAAGGGGAGTGCACCGGATAGTAAGGATTATCTCTCAACCTTGCTCGGTCGCAATAAGCAGGGGCGCGATTATGTCATTGGGCTTTCCAGTAATCATGTTCTGTCTGTTCTCACCCACAGATGGCGGTATATCGAACCGAACGATGGTGCTCCGATGATCCAATGGGGGCCAAAGATTGAAACAGGCAATGCACCTTTTCCCCAGCTTTATGATATGCAGGCAGAGAAATACGAAACGCACAACTGCGCTGCCGAACAGCCCGAAGAAGTGTTTAAAATGCAGACGATATTGAGGAAGGAAAGGGCTCGTTGACATTCAAAAATCATAATTTACAAATCAAACTTATGGTTAGGTTGAGTTGAAGAGTAGGCAAATTATTTATTAAGTAAACGAGTTAACAAGTGGACTCGTTTACTTATCAACCTGAAATAAACACTCGTTTACTTATTAATTAGTAATCTATTCAACTTGAAAAACATCTAAAATACTTACAAATAGGTATTGTGGTAAGCGTGTCAACATGCTACCTTTGCACAAAATTTACAAACAATTAGTAAACAACTTGTCTACATGCAGTGGCATGCTAAACTATTAGCTGCTATAAAAGAAGAATCTTCGGATTCTCAACCCAATGCAAGGTTGCTATAAGTTTGATTATCTAAATTATGCTTTATAATACAAAATACATGTTGTCTCTGCTGTTAGTTCTGACTCCACTGAGCGTGTGTGCACAGAAACAAGACAGTCTACAAACAGAGCAAAAGAGTGCTTTAACCGACTCGGTTCATCGTATGACCGAAGTGATTGTACGCTCCAATCAAATGCTGGGGAGCAAGTTTGAAGCTCGTAACCGCACTGGTTCGGCTTATTATATATCTCCCACTGAGATTGTGAAGTTCGGTTACACCGATATTAACCGTATGCTTAAGAGTGTGCCGGGAGTGAATGTTTACGAGGAAGATGGATATGGTCTTCGACCGAACATCAGTCTTCGAGGCACTAAAGCCGAGCGTAGTGAGCGCATCACCTTGATGGAGGATGGTGTGCTGGCAGCCCCTGCTCCCTATGCAGCTCCAGCCGCTTATTACTTTCCGAATGCGGGTCGTATGTACGCCATAGAGGTTTTGAAGGGTAGTAGTCAGGTGCAGTACGGTCCTTTCACGACGGGTGGTGCTATTAATATGGTGTCTACCCCCATTCCTTCCAAGTTCAGTTTGAAGGCGAACGCATCCTATGGTAGCTATAACACATTGAAGTCTTACTTCAGTGTAGGTAATCGCTTCAAGTACACAGGATTCATCATTGAGTATCTACGTTACCAATCGGATGGATTCAGAAAGGACGTCCCGAACGAACGAACAGGATTCAAACGCAATGACATCATAGCCAAGTTTGCTGCCCAGACCAATAATGAGGAAGGGCTCAATCATTTGTTTGAACTGAAGTTCGGGTTTGCCAATGAGACCTCAGATGAGACCTATCTCGGATTGTCCGAACAGGATTTTGCCCTCCGCCCGTACTATCGTTATGCTGGAGCACAGAAGGATAACCTCAAGACGAGACATACCCAATGGGTGGCAACTTACGTCATCGAGTCGTTAAGTAATGATTAAAAAATAACTTGGTACATTTTCGGAGCCGAGGCATCGGTCTTGAGCAGTGTATTCAATTGATGAAAAACTCCAGAAATGGAACTATATGGTTTCATGGAGAGAGAGAAAAAAATACCAAGTTATTTTTTTATCATTACTAAAGAAACTCAAAATAACTACCAACCTATACTATAATTACTTCTTTCGTAACTGGTATAAACTCAACGAAGTAAGGGTGGGGAATACCAAAGATGAACGCCGTTCGATAGATGCAGTATTGGCAGACCCCGAGACAAATAAAGCCTACTTTGATATTGTGACGGGGCAGACCGATTACGTAGGGGAGGCTTTAATGCTGCGTGCCAACCATCGTGTTTATCACTCACGAGGTATTCAGTCGAAGGGAGAATACCGCACAATGCTATGGGACGGATACCTCACTGCCGAGCTTGGATTGCGTTATCATGCTGACAGTGAAGACCGTTTTCAGCAAGACGACGGCTATTCCATGCAAGGAGGACGTATGCAGCTCTTCCTGAAAGGACTTCCTGGAAGCAACGCCAACCGCATTACCACGGCACATGCTTGGGCTGGTTACTGGTTGGCGAAATGGTCGAAAGGAATCGTCACTCTTACTGCCGGCATGCGTTACGAAGACGTTGATCTGTTGAAGAGAGACTACACTAAGGCCGATCCTCGTCGAACAGGAATGGTGCGCATAGAGACTTCTAACCATGCAAGAGCACTATTGCCTGGTATTGGAATAAACGTCAAACTCCTACCTACACTATCGGCTTTCGGCGGTCTTCATAAGGGTTTCGCTCCTCCTAGTGCTACCTTAGATCAGAAGGCAGAAAGCAGTGTTAACGTTGAAGCTGGCTTGCGATACACCACCACAAAGATGAAAGTTGAGGCTATTGTATTCAATAACAACTACTCCAATATGCTTGGGAGTGACCTCGCAGCACAGGGTGGGCAAGGTACACTGGAGCAATTCAATGTGGGTAAGGCACTGGTCAATGGATTAGAGTTCATGTTCCAGTATCAGCCCATCCCGCAACATCTCGCCCTCCGTCTGCCCTTACAACTATCTTACACTTATACCAATACGAAGATGAAAAACGATTTCGTTAGTTCGGCATGGGGACATGTTGTCTATGGAGATGAGATACCTTATATATATAAGCACGCTTTGAACCTACAGATCGGACTTGAGTATAAATGGTTGGAAGCCAACTTTGGAGCACGATATAATGGTGATATGCGCACAACGGCAGGGCAAGGTCGCATTGCAGAAAGGGAAAAGATTCCACATCACCTTATATTAGATGCCTCATTGAAAGGGCGTATCAATAAGCGACTCACCCTCACTTTGAATGCTATCAACCTAACGAATAAACGCTACCTCGTGTCCCGTCATCCTTCAGGATTGCGTGCCGGTCACCCTTTGGGAGTGTATGGAGGATTGCAATTTAAGCTCTGATAGTGTATAAACCATCAATAGTTACAAGCAAAAAGAACAATCATGATAAAAGAGATAAATAGATTTATCAACAAACGAAAAGCTCTGCTGACCCTCATCCTGCTGTTTATGACGCTCACACTGACGGCACAGACAACAGGAACCATCAGTGGAACGGTCAAGAACGAACAGGGCGAAACACTCATCGGAGCCTTTGTGCAGGTTGTAGAAACTAAGCAGAAAGCAGTGAGCGACATGGATGGTCACTTCACTATAAAGGCTTCGCAAGGACAGACCTTACAGGTGAGTTACATCGGAATGACACCTCGGAAGGTAAAAGTGAGCGGTCAGAACCTTACCATCACACTAAAGGCTGATGCGCGACAGATTGATGAAGTCGTCGTAACAGGCTATCAGAACATCCGTAATAGAGTATATACAGGAGCGGCAACATCGGTTAAGATGGATGATATTAAGCTGGAAGGTATTGCCGACGTATCGCGTATGTTGGAAGGACGAGTGCCTGGTTTATCTATTCAGAGCATATCGGGAACCTTCGGATCAGCCCCTCGTATTAATATTCGTGGTGGTGCCTCAATCATCGGAAACGTGCAACCTCTGTATGTCATAGACGGTGCGGTGTATGAAGACTTGGTGCATCTTAGCCTCGACCAACTTGCATCTGGTGATGCTGTGACGCTCATCTCCTCAGCAATATCAGGTTTGAATCCTGCCGACATACAGGATATTCAAGTGTTGAAAGACGCTTCTGCAACATCAGTCTATGGTGCTCGTGCCTTGAACGGAGTAATCGTCATCACCACAAAAGCGGGTAGAAGAGAGTCTCCTCTACGTGTAACTTATTCCACAGAGAACTCCATTCGCCTCAGACCGAGGTACTCCGACTTCGACTTACTGAACTCACAAGAGACCATGTCACTCTATCAGGAGATGAATGATAAGGGCTATTTCGGTGTGACCAAATCGTTATATGGACGGCGAAGTGGCATTTATTACCAGCTATATAAGGCTGTTAGTACCGTCAATCCAGCAACGGGTACTTACTATCTGCCCAATACTCCTGATGCAAAGATGGACTTCCTGCGCAAGAGGGAGTATGCCAATACAGACTGGTTTAAGCTCCTTTTCACGATGAGTCCTACCACTAACCACATGATAACACTGTCGGGTGGTGGCAAGAACACTGCTACTTACGCTTCATTAGGTTTCTATCATGATGCTGGATGGACGATAGCTGATAAGGTAAGTCGCTTTACGGCAAATGTAAAAAACACTTTTTACATTAACGACAAACTGACTGCCACGCTCACAGCACAGGGCAATATCCGTTCGCAAAAAGCACCGGGAACGATGCCGCAACGCAAGAATAACGCCTTAGGAGTGTTTGAACGCGACTTCGATATCAATCCTTTTTCTTACGCTTTAGGTACGAGTAGGACTTTAAGTCCTTATGATGAGGAGGGCAATCTGTCGTATTATCGCAACAACTGGGCACCTTTCAACATCTTAAATGAGTATGCTAATAACAAGATGGATATCGATGTCTTGGACTTCAAGATACAATCCGAAGCAACCTACAGAATCAATCCTGAGCTGGCTTTGAAAGGCTTAGTTGCAGTCAGACATGCCTATACCAATACGACGCATGAGGTACTTGAAGGATCGAATCTCATACAGGCCTTTCGTGCGAACGAGAATCCTTTTGTTGCCAAGGAGAATATCTATTTGGTGCATGATAAGGACAATCCGCAGTTGCAACCGAGGGTAGGTCTGACTCACGGAGGCATTCTCAACAAGACAGAAGCATCCTTAAAGAGTTTCTTGGGACGCATAGCCATCGACTTTGATAAGCGGTTGGGACAACATGACCTAAAGGCTTTTGCCTTCACAGAGTTGCGTTCGGCTATTCGCACAACCAATCCTTTTGAGGGTTATGGTATCCAATACGACCGAGGCAATCAGGTATATACTAACCCCTTGATATTCAATAAGCTCATTGAAGAAGGGAGTAGTTACTTCAGTTACCATAAGCGGAATGACCGCGGAATAACCTTCTCTTTCAATGGTACTTATGGATATGCTGGCAAGTACATATTCAATGTTGTGGTTAATACCGAGGGTTCGAACACATCGGGAAAGGGTGCTCGTGCCTTGTGGTTACCCACTTGGAACATTGGAGGAAAGTGGAACTTAGACCAGGAGGAATGGTTGAAAAACAATCAAACTATCTCTCGTTTGGCTCTAAGAGCTAGTTACGGCTTGACCGCGAAGATGAATGAAGAGGCCATCAATGCTAATGCTGTCTATCGAAGTGGGATAGTGAATCGATTCCAGTTCGGCGATAGAGAGAACAAACTAAACATCTTCCACTTAGAGAACAGAGACCTCACATGGGAGAAGATGTACGAGTTGAACATTGGTATGGAACTAGGTTTATTCAACAACCGAATAAGTACAACACTGGATGTATATCAACGAAATACCTTCGATCTCATCGATCTCATCCGTACATCGGGAGTAGGAGGTGAATATTACAAGTACGCTAACTTTGGTGATATGCGTACGCAAGGTGTGGAACTCGGAGTGCATACGAAGAATATTATCAGTAAAGACTTTCAATGGTCAACAAGCCTCACCTTGAGTGCTATGAACCAAAAGATTACACGCTTACTGAACATTCCTAATGCCTTTGACATGGTCGCTGGGCGAGGCAGAGGGAACATAGTTGGTTACCCAAGAGGCTCTCTCTTTGCCTTTAACTTCCAAGGATTGGATCAGAACGGACTGCCAACTTTCGACTTCGGGCTTTATCCTTCTAATCAAGGAGAGTATGCGAAGAATGCTGGGGCAGACTTCCTTGATACGCAATATGCCAAATCTTACCTCTTATATTATGGACCTATTGAACCGCAGGTGATCGGTGGTTTGTCCAATACTATTAGGTATAAAGACTGGGAACTATCGTTCTTTCTAACCATGCAAGCAGGTAATAAGATCCGACTGAACCCCACTTTCGACCCCGAGTTTGGTGATTTAAACGTCTTCTCAAAGTCTTACTACAATCGATGGCTCAATCCCGGAGACGAGAGAAGGACGGATGTTCCGGTGCTTCCATCGCAAGAGTTGATTGAAAAGGTGGGTAAGGAGAACATAGAAAGGGCGTATAATACTTATAACTACTCGCAGATGATGATAGCAGATGGTAGTTTCGTGCGCATGAAGAACATCTCTTTAGCCTATCATGTACCCAGTGACTTCCTAAAGAAGATGAGGCTGCAAACAATGGATCTACGCCTTAATGTGACCAATCCCTTCCTCCTTTATTCAGACAAGAAACTAAAGGGACAGGATCCAGAGTACTATAAGTCGGGTGGTGTGTCACTACCAACTCCCAAGCAATATACCCTAACATTGAATATAGGTTTCTAACTGAAAGAAGATGAAGAAATACATATCATTACTGCTTTTAGCCGTTAGCTGTCTGCTTGTCGGCTGTAACGACTTCCTCGATAAGAGCCCCGATTCGGACTTGGATGTCGATATTGATTCTGAGAAGAAAGTAGCGGAACTACTTACGGGAGCCTATCCGGAAGCAAGCTATATACCCTTTCTTGAACCTCGAACAGATAATGTGGAGGAACGCACGAATGGGGTTCATACACGATTGAATGAGGCTATGTTCTTCTGGGAAGACTATGATCAAGAGGATTTAGATACGCCTCTCAACTATTGGAATGCGTGCTACAAAGGTATTGCGCAGGCTAACAAAGCATTGGAACTATTAAGTCGTTACCCTAAAACGGAGCGTGTGAAAGCATTGTACGGAGAGGCTTTCTTGTTGAGAGCCTATCTACATTTTATGTTGGTGAATATATGGGCAGAGCCTTATGGAGGTGCTTCGGATAATCCAGGAATACCCTATATCACCAAGCCAGAGAAGCACGCCTTGGTCAATTACGAACGTGGGACCGTAAATGAGGTGTACGATAAGATAGAGAAAGACTTACGCTTAGGTATATCCTTAGTATCGGATAACTATTATACACATCCTAAGTTCCATTTCAATAAGAAAGCCGCTTACGCTTTCGCAACTCGGTTCTATCTCATGAAAGGGGAATGGCAGTCTGTGATTGAGTATGCCGATTATGTCTTAGGGAGTGAACCGAAGAGTCAGCTTCGATCATGGCGTCATTACGCTGATGAAATGGAGTTTTCTCCACAAAACTTATACCATAGGTATATGGCTGCGGATGAACCAGCTAACCTCTTACTAACCACTACCGAGTCACGATGGGCACGTTCAGTGGTGAATGAAAAATATGGTTCTACATTCAACACCATTGATAAGATCTTTGCGCAAAGGGGCATAGAAGGAGGCGGAGATTACGCTAAGATGAATTTCATTGGTACTTATCTCTTCACTTCCTCACCAGCTCCTACGACCACAGGACGATACATGGCTAAGTTTGATGAGTTGGCTAACTCCGAGCAAACAGGCACTAAGCCTCGTGGTATCTATGTGACTAATGCACTCTTCACAGTCGATGAAGTGCTCCTCAACAGGATGGAGGCTTATGCTATGCTAAGGAACTATGACCATGCAATCGATGATTACCTGCAATACATGCAAGGCAAGTTTGGCTTCATGCCATCCGTCGAACGTGCAGTGTACACATCGACTAACAGCAATCGATATAACCTATATTCTCCCTTCTACGGGATGACCTTGAAGCAGCTTGCAATGGTACAACTAATACTCGACTTCCGCCAAAAGGAGTTCTTCCAAGAGGGCTTACGTTGGTTCGACATCCGCCGCTTTCATATTGCAGTAAAGCGTTCGTCGAAGAGCTCCTATTACTTCCCCTTGGAGAAAGATGACCCTCGAAAAGTTCTTCAGATACCAACAGAAGCTATCCAACGAGGGCTTACTCCTAATCCTCGTGAGCGTCAGCAATTGCCAAGATAAGTATGATGAACAAGTAAATGATTAGAAAGATGATAAAGATAAAAGCAATTCTTCTCCTGTTCGCAACCGTCATTCTCGCGGCTTGTAGTAGTGAGAAACTAAATGAGACAAGCGTCATTGACGAAGGGAGAAAGCAGATAGCAACCACCGAACTGGATAAGTGGATTCTTGAGAATATCACAATCCCTTATGGAATAGAGGTGGTCTATCGATGGGAAAAGAACGCTGGTTCTACTGGCTCTTACATATATCCTCCAAAGCTGGAGAACGTTCGTAAGGTGCTTGAAGCAGTACGAGTAATGGGCTTGGAGACCTATCGCCTCAAGGAGACGGGTGGGGAAGAACTATTGCTCGGGAGGCTCCCTATCAAGTTATATCTATATGGAGGAGGGAATCCAGATACGCATGGTGTGGAGCGACTTAACAATCCGCAACTCACTGCGAAAGAGATGTGTATCTATCATGTAGACGATTTCAACCCTGCAGATAAGGATAAGGTCTTTGTCCTTATGCGCAGTGTTCACCATCAATTAGCCAAGTGCTTAATGCTACACATTGCCTATGATCGTGACAAATTCTCGATGATCAGTAAACAACGATACACTGGTTCTACAGAGTCTCTGGCTGCTCCTTTAAGCTATGCACGCACTGGCAAGGAACGTTTTGGGCTCGACTCCTATGCCAATAAACGTGGTTTTTATACGATGTTAGGCTTTCTCTCTCCTGAAGATGACTTTGCCGAAATCATCAGTGCCACGCTTACCAGTACGCCTAAGGAGGTTTATGACGCATCAATCACAGCCCAAACTCCCGACACAGACATCGATCCCGAGGTAAATGCCCGATATGCAGAAGAGGCGAAGCAAGCCTATAAGGAGTTTACTGAGAAACAGTCGTTTGTAACCGAATATGTACTCAAGTCGTGGCATATAAACCTAAAGCAAATGCAAGTAATAAGCATCAGAAGAATCAATGCTTACGTCAAACAACACCAGAGATGAATAACAATAAGATGAAATACTATCTATTAGCAATGGTGCTCCTCTTGGTTGCCTGCACCAGTAATGACGATGTTTTCGATAAGAGTCCAGCACAACGCAATAGTGAGAGTATTGCTAATTTGAAAAGAGAACTCGTCGAAGCACCCTACGGATGGCGTGTCCTTTATTTCCCAAAGACCGACTCCTTGCTCTTTTCCAACCCTTCAGAACTGATTTCACAACAGGCTTTCAGGGGACGATATGGCTATGGAGGCGACTGTTACACAATGCAGTTTAAGGATGATAACACGGTTGTAATGCGTGCTGACTATACCGAGCAGACTGCTACACAACCAATGACAAGCGAGTATCTTATTGGTAGGAACAGTTTCACCCAACTGACTTTCTCCACTTATAATTATATCCATCAACTAGTGAACGACCGCTTTGAAGGGTCGTCAGACTTCCTTTTCATGGGGCGAAATGAGGATGGAGATTTAGTTTTCCGCACGGCTTCCTATCTTCAACCTGCACGTGAGTACATCGTCTTTTCGAAGTTGAAAGCACCAGAGGAAACAACCTCCTTCGTGCAAAAAGCGTATGAGAATCGGACGTTCTTTGAGCGTATGACGAACCCACAACTGCGTATCCATCGTGGTGGGCGCACGTTCTTTCAAAGTGACATATACATCAAACGCAATGTAGAGACTAATCAAGCTCTATTGAAGGAGATTGTTGCGAAGCGCTATTATCTCTTCCTTTTCACACAGAAGAAGAACCCTATTCCGGGCTATCCAGCCAAAGAGATGACAGGATTAGGCTCTGGTTATGCAGGCACAGAACAGGGTATTACCTTCCGAGCTGGGCTTCGTTATGATAGTAAAACGATGTTTTTCGACTTCCAACGACAGGGCGATCGCTTTGTTGCTGAGCTTGTTTCGGTGTACGATCCACTATTGCGTACCACCCGACTGGTCAGTAAGCACCTCCATCCCGAAGGTGAGTTTACAGGCTTGGAAGCCGAAATCTGGGATGCGCCCACCGAATAATTCAGCAATAGAAGATAGGTAAATACATTCAATAAGACAATCAACTATGGTGAAAAAACTGATTCCTTATATATTAATAGGTGTGCTGCTCCTTACTACGGGTTGCACAAGAAGTAGTGAAGAATATGCCGAGGAGGACTACGAGAAACTATTTCCTTTCAAAGGAATAGATAAGCCGAAGCTCTCTTACGAAGATCAGGTTATACAGCTCGGGAACCCCGATGCACCTGTTACTGATTATGTGTATCCCGGTGTAGACATCACCGATAACGTAAGAGACTACACCGTTACGCTCACGTGTTCCTATACAGAGGTGGACCTTTTGGGGCAACTCGTGGCAGATAACGACATCTCTTCTCGATACACCGTAAGGTACATTTCGCCCGATAAACAGCTGCATGTCATAGCAAGCAATCGCCGAGATGAAACTGCAACAACCTTCCTGACCAATGGAAAGGAGTATACGATCACCTTCACTGCACACTCTGGTTATCCTATGTATATCTGTGTGAATGGTGTCGGTCCACGTGGTTCTTCTATCAAGGCAACCATCTCTGCTGTATCAGAAGATGGACTTACTATCGTGAAACCACTCACTGTCAACCAGCATCAAAACGAAGAGGGAATCGACAAGATAAAGTCTCCTTTCTGTGGTTATATTATCCTTCCATAATAGAGAAAATGATGAAGAAGAATCCAATCAATTATATCTTATTATTCTTATTACCGCTCTGCTGCCTCGCTTGTAACCAATGGGAAGGAGAGACGGTAGAGTCGGCTTATCGTGAACCAACTATCCCCGACCCTGTCTATCAGTTTAAACGTAATGGTGCAAGTAGCGTTGATTACTTGGAGTGTAGTTTGTTACGTGACCCCATGGACTATATCTATAACAGCTATTTAAAGATAGCGGCTATCATGTATCCAGCCAACATGACGAAGGTACAAGACTATTTTCAGAATGGCGAATTTGGCTTAAAACCAATGGAGGAAGTGGCTGCTTCGTCCTTACACAAGGCTGACCGCAACCGCATATTGGCTGATATTAACGACATCTTCACCACTACGGGCAAGTTAAGTGGACTATCACAACCGAGTCCGGGAACGGCTCGTAATCATCGTGCAGCACGAGGAGAAGCAGGCTATGTGGGTACGAATATTGGTGATGTCAACATCGCTTTTGTTAATGAGAAAGGGCTTGTTGTGGCGGAGATGTTTAATGGTATCGTATGGGGAGGAGTGTATCTTGACAAGGTACTGAACGTACACCTCAATGACAGTTTATATACAGACAGCCGTCTACGACACGACCATGAGCAAACAAAACTACTGCCCGGTCGTAATTACACAGAGCTTGAACACCATTGGGACTTGGCTTATGGCTATTATCAATATTGGTTACCTGTGATCCAAACAAGCAGTTTGCCCGTGCTACGGGAGAGTCGCATTAAGATTTACAACGCCTTTGCACGAGGTCGATTGGCACTCACGGAATATCGTTATGACGATGTTCACGAACAGTTACAACTGATTAGGAGTGAGTTATCAAAGGTCGCTGCCGTACAAGCCATGACCTTCCTTGTGGGTGAGATAACACGTGTCAATCTTGATGAGGATGCCCAGAATGCCCTCGTTTTCTTGTCTCGTGGCTGTGGAGCAATATATGGTTTGCAGTTCACGGTGCAGTCTTCTGGCAAGCCCCACCTTAGTTATGACGAGGTGAAACAATATATCAATCAGCTCACAGCCGATGGCGGACTATGGGATACTCAACGTCTCTTAGCACCGGAAAGCACCGAAGGTTCGCTACGCAATATTGCTTCGGCAATAGGCAAACACTATGGCTTGACGCTGGCAGACATCAATCAATTTAATCAATAAATACGCATTCTATGACAAATAAAATCTATCTCTTTCTGTTCTGCCTATTGTCCTTCTCTTATACAGCAAAGGGACAAGTGGGACAAGAACTGATACTCAATGGAGGATTTGAAGACTATCCTCCAGAAACGATGCAACCAAGTGATGATGAGGAAGAAGGCGAGGAACAGGACCCTAACTATTATGATCCTTACCTCAAACCACGCTATTGGTACTTCAATTCCTCATTGGCTTACTCAAGGACAAAAGATGCCCATAACGGCACCTATGCTATAAAACTCTATCCCAATGGAGGCTCTTTCTTCTCACGCGACAAGGAGTTTAATCCTTATCACATCGTGGTAGAACCGGGTGCTGAATATCAACTTACTTATTGGTACAAAGGCTCTTTGAAACGTCCAAACATTACCGTTACGGTGGACTGGTATCGTGACTTAACATCCATAAAAAAGGATACGCGCGAGAAAGAAAAGGTTCGGAAGTTTACGAATCAATGGCAGATGATGACCATAACTGTCAAAGCGCCGGCAGGAGTGAATCGTGCTGGTGTGGGCTTGTATATCGAGAATGACTATGAGTCGGCAGAGTCTGGTGGATTCGTTCTCATCGATGATGTCTCCTTTAAAATGACGAAGAAAGGAACGGTGACACCCACCTTGGAGGCTCCTTCTAACCTCGTTGTCCGCCCGCAACAACGTGAGGTTGAACTTTCATGGAAGCCTGTTGCTGATGCTGACGTGCGTTATCAGGTGTTGAAGAATGGACAGGTAATTGCCACGACAACGTCTACCTCCTTTGTTGTTGAGGCTCTCGAGCCGGGCAGTTCCTATCAGTTTAGCGTGAAGACTGTCAAAGGTTCGGAGCAATCGAAGCCCACAGACCCTATCACCGAACAAACGCAACGCATGAACATGGGCGTTGAAGAGGAAGGACGCATACCTTATTTATATAAGGTGAGTGAGGCTGGAACCTGTCCTCGAAGCCTACCGCTTTATTATCACGACTTGGCTAATCCGAATGCAGCTATCACTTATCAAGTGGACGGCACACCGGTTACGCCAGTCGAAGGAAAGATTGTTTTTCCCTCAAAAGGGCAGCATCTTCTACAAATAGAGATTGTGGAGACGCCTGAAAGAAAGTGGGAGATTGAATATAAACTGATGGTAGATTAAGACGTTATGAGACAAAAGTTATATCTTATCTTACTCTTCGCTTGCAGCATTCTCTTTGTTGCTTGCGACAAAGACAATAGTCCTGAAGCAAAGGACATACAGCTTAATGGGGAGACACCGAACGAGGTTGCACTCACGAAACTATCCACACGTATGTTCCTCCTAACGGGTGGCACGGGGAAATATATCGCTTATGTTGCCGATTCAAAGGTTGCTGGTGTGAACATCAGTAAGGACACTTTGCGTGTAAATGGTATCTGGGAAGGTACGACCTATGCGACTATCATCTCTGGAGATAAGCGTCAGCGTATTGACATCCATGTGGTTGCTCCGGAAATCAGTATCAGTCAGTCGGAGATCAGACTCTTCCCTCGTGACGAGAGCAAGTTCGTTAGTTTGAACGGAGGAGGTGATATTGTCGACTTGAAAGTGGATGATCCAGACAAGGTGATGAGCGTTAAATGGAATGCAAAAACCAATATCTTGGAGATTCAAGCACACTATGAAGGGGAGGCAAAGATACGTGTTATCTCGCAAGACAAGCAAGAGAAAACATTGAAAGTGACGGTGCGTTGTGAGGGAACAGCCTCTCGTGTGGGCGTTTATGGCACCACTTCGCACAGCCTTTATGCGCAGATGAACACGGTGATGGCGGTTCGCCGACCGGGAGTAGGCGTTTGGCTCTGCAATGGAGCACGCCCTTATTCGTCGAAGAAGGTCGTTAAGATTACGCCAGCCATCGTCAACCCAGTTGTTGGAACACGTATTCCAGTCTCGCTCTCTATGCTTTATCCCGATGAATTTAGTAGTAGTGGACTAAAAGAGGGAGCACAACAATTATATGTGGAAGAGGTTCGGGAGAAGGATGTTGTACTACGAGGTCGTGGCTACAAGTTCGTTATCCCTTATGAAAAAAGTGATATTTATTAATAAAAAAACAATCAGTAACAAATGAAAGTCTTTACATCAAAGAAAGTATTAACCGTAATTGCACTTGTATGTGCGTGTTTCACGGCTCATGCTCAGGAGTCATTAACAGTGATAACAGAGGCTGGGAAACTCGCAACTCACATCCCAGAGGCTAAGAAGTATCAGATAACTGACTTGAAGGTGACGGGAGAAATCAATGGAACCGACATCCTGCTCCTCCGCCAAATGGCTGGTAAAGGACTCCAGGTGAGCGATAAGACGGAGGGAAAACTCACCTCTCTTGACCTCTCGGAAGTACGTATTGTTGAAGGAGGTGATAACTATTGTGCGATAAAGCAAGGGCTATCCACCAAATATTATACGCCTACCAAAAAAGATGCTATACCCCCTTATATGTTCTATAGGCTCAATCAACTTACTAAGATCCAACTCCCTATTTCGATAAAGAAAATAGACAAATTTGCTCTGACGGGTTGTACAGCTTTGACGGAATGTGCCATCCCTGAGAATGTAACAAGCATTGGGGATTATGCTTTCGCATCGTGTGAAAAGCTCACAACTATGACCTTCCCGTCTGCTTTGGAAGAGATTGGTGCGCATGTATTTGAGGGTTGTTCAGCCCTTACCACGCTTTCCGAGTTCCCCCAGACATTGACAGATATAGGAGAGAATGCCTTTTATAAGACTGCTGTGACTGCATTCTCTGTATCAGAGGAAAGCGAAGATTATGCTGCTGTTGATGGTGTTCTTTATAATAAAGAGCTGACTTCTCTCATAGCTTACCCTACTGGTAGCACCTCAACTACTATACAGTTTCCTACAGAGATAGCCGATATAGAAGCAAACGCCTTCGCCTATGCTAGGAACCTAAAGAGCATTGTCTTGCCCGAAGGACTTACCAACATTGGAGAGAGCGCATTTGCTTACTCGGGTCTAACTCATATAACATCTCTTGCCTCAGGGTTATCTATAAAGGAGCAAGCCTTTACTGGTTGTGCGGACTTAGTAAGCGTCAACTTCAAGGGAGCTGTCTCTGGTATCGATAATAAAGCATTCTTTGGTGCGAATAAGTTAGCCGTAGTTCATTTCGCAGGTACGGGTATCCCGGAGTTCGGAGCGTCAGTCTTTACTGCTTTCCGCACGCAACTCTCCATCTTTGTACCTGCTGAGGTAATAACGAGATTCAAGGATGCTCTGGTGAAGAACAGCGTTGTCTTGGGCAGTCGATACGATGTACTCGATATTACGACATCGGATATTAAGACAGCAAATCAGCTTTACAATGCCTCTGAATCAGTACGTTATGACTTGAATGGCAACCGCCTCTCTGCACCAGCAAAGGGTATTAACATCCTCAAGCTATCGAATGGTAAAGTTATCAAGAGGGTGGAGAAGTAGAAGGAAACAGCCTCACCCCCAACCCCTCTCCGAATGGAGAGGGGCGTGAATACTATTGTTTGCAAATAAAGGGGGCGTCTCTTTGATGCAAGGAGAGGCTCTTTTCGACATAAGGAAACGCCCTCTTCAAATCGAGAAGGGCGTTTCTTTAATTCTAGAATATTATTACCTCTATTCCCGCTAACCATCCTCTCCCATCCTACTAGTAGTTTTCACTCCCCTCTCCATTCGGAGAGGGGACGGGGGTGAGGCTGTATATGGTTAGGGGTAAGGCTGTTTGTTGAATAAAAGAAGCACTTTCTGGGAACATATCCCCTCCCTTCGGAGGGGCTTGGGGAGGCTTCCCTTTAGGAACTCTGTCCCCTTTCAACAACTGAAGTAATCATAATTTTAAATCATGGATTACGCATTTTGAATTATTTTCTATACCTTTGCGATGTTAAAAATAGGGCGATGTTGCCCTTATCAATCAATTTGAACCATAAGTGGTTATCAATTATGAAGAATTTATTTGCAGCTTTTGCAATGCTAATGGTTATGTCATTTACGAGCGTAACCATCGTGTCAGCACAAACATCCAGTAGTCCTGCTCCAACTGCAACAGCCGTTGCGTCAGCCGATACTTTATCAGATGATGCATTGAACGATACCGGTGTTGCCGATACAAGTAAGGTGCAGTCTCTACAACAGCCAACAGGTTTCCACCAGTCGTTGAAACGTAAGTTTATCGAGGGAAATGCGGGCTTTATGTCCCTTGTTGCACTAGCGTTAGTATTGGGATTAGCCTTTTGTATTGAGCGAATCATCTATCTTAGTTTGTCGGAGATAGACGCTAAACGATTCGTTGGTAAGCTAGAGGATATGATAGAGGCAGGCGATATCGAAGGGGCAAAAACACTCAGTCGTGACACGCGCGGACCGGTTGCGTCAATCTGTTATCAGGGTTTACTTCGTATTGACGATTCGATTGATAACATCGAACGAAGCGTTACTTCTTATGGTAGTGTGCAGAGTGCTAACCTTGAAAAGGGCTGTTCGTGGATTACACTCTTCATCGCTATGGCACCGTCACTGGGCTTCCTTGGAACCGTGATTGGTATGGTGATGGCATTCGATCAGATACAAGAAGCGGGCGACATCAGCCCTACCATCGTTGCAGCAGGTATGAAGGTAGCGTTGATCACCACGATTTTTGGTATCATCGTAGCCCTTGTTTTGCAGGTATTTTATAACTATATTCTATCGAAGATAGAGCACATCACAGCCCAAATGGAGGAGTCGGCTATCTCCTTACTAGACGCTATTATGAAGTATAAACTCAAGAGATGAAGAAGATAAAAGGTTTTAGAAAGAAGGATGAGGAGCGTATTTCGCAACGGATTCTCTATGTTATTGTTGCACTGACAGCCGTTGTCTTCATGGCATTCTACCTTGTTGGATTCAACGAACCATTGGCTAGTGACCCTGCATTTAATGCCCCTTTGCTAACCGATGTGTTGATTGGTTTCATGTGGGTCTTGCTTGTTCTTGCTGTCGTGGCAGCCTTAGTAGCAATGGTGAAGGGACTTCGCATGAGCAATCAAGATGAGGGATTAAGCAACGGCATACCGTCTCGGAAGATTGCATATAGCACCTACGGCATTACGATTCTACTCCTTGTTTTGTCTTTCGCATTGGGTTCTTCGAAGGCAATGATGGTCAACGGAGCACACTTCACAGATGCTTTTTGGTTGCGTGTAACCGATATGTTCGTCAACACCTCATTGTCACTTCTGGTCATAGCAGCTGGTGTTGTGATCTTTGGAGCAACCCGTTATTATAGAAAGGAACACCAGAAATGATGCGATTTAGGCGTGAAAAGAAACGCACAGTACCGAGCTTGAACACTACATCAACAGCCGACATCTCATTCATGTTGTTGATCCTCTTCCTCGTAGCCTCATCTATGGACCTCGACAAAGGGATCTCCCGTCAGTTGCCACCGATGGATAAGACGCAGAAACAAGCAACTGCCATTGATGGTAAGAAACTGATGCGTATTGCGATAGAGGACGATAATAAGGTGCAGTTGGAGGGGAAGGCTATAGCCGTGGGGACGCTCCATCAGCGTGTACAACAGTTTGTTGAGACGAACGGAAAGGCGCACATGATACAACTGCAGACCTCCCGTAAGGCTTCGTATGACGTCTATGTGCAGGTGCAAAACCAATTAGTTGAGGCTTATAACACCCTTCGCAATGCTCGTTCGGAGGAGTTATTTGGAAAGGAATTTGAACTTTGTAGTCATGAACAACAGGCTCAAATCATGGACGAGATACCGCTAAGAATATCCGAAGTATATGCTATTCCTGCAACAGGAAAAGCCGGGAAAGGAGGTACGGAATGAGACTTTACAGACGTCGTAACCACGATATTCCAGCATTGAACACCGCTTCTTTGCCTGATCTTATCTTCTCCATCCTCTTCTTCTTCATGTTAGTTGTACACATGCGAAAGGCTACTGTACATGTAAAATACCAAGTGCCGTCAGCAACGCAGCTATCTCGACTGGACAATAAATCGCTCGTTCAACATATATATATAGGTCGACCGATGGACGAAACAGGCAAGGTAACAAGCCAAACACCCGTTGTGCAGATGAATGATAAGGTCACCAACATTCCCGAGATACGCAATTATCTCATCCATCTGGTTGCCTCCTTGCCTCCAGAAGAGCGTAAGCAGTTAAGCGTGAGCATAAAGGCTGACCGTCATGTAGACATGGGTTTGATCATTGACCTTAAGCAAGCTCTGCGTGAAGCAAACATCCTCAATGTCAATTTCTCAGCCACTATGAGCCATAAAAAAGGGTAGGAATAAGCACTGTTAGTTGTGGATTGTTACGAAAGAAGACTTTTTTCTTTGCGGATTAAAGGCTTTTTTGTATCTTTGCAGATAAATATAATAGTTTATACAGAATGGCACATAGAAGTTTAGACAGGCTTGACAAGAAGATATTACACTTGATATCTGAGGATGCACGAATCCCTTTCCTTGAGGTCGCCCGTGCGTGTAATGTGAGTGGAGCAGCTATCCATCAACGTATTCAGAAGTTAACAAACTTAGGTGTACTAAAGGGTTCGCAATTTGTTATTGACCCAGAGCGTATAGGTTACGAGACGTGTGCTTTCATCGGTCTTAACCTAAAGAATCCAGAGAAGTTTGACGATGTTGTCGATGCTTTAAAGCAGATTCCTGAGATCGTGGAATGCCACTATACGACTGGAGAATACGACCTTTTCTTGAAGATGTACGCATATAATAACCATCATCTGATGTCCATCATCCATGACAAACTCATGCCCCTTGGTTTGTCACGCAGCGAGAGTTCTATCTCTTATAACGCTGTTATCGACCGCGCCTTACCAATCGAAGGAATGCGAGTAGCCGATACTGTGGTGATAGATGACGATGATGAGGACGATGAATAACGTCTCCGAAAGTAGAATTTAATTAATATTTTAGTAGGGATGCGCAGCTTGTGTGTCCCTATTTTTGTATAGTGTCACGAATGCAGTTAAGTGTGGTTCACTTCATACGAAACGCCCTTCTCGAATTGAGAAGAAGCCTCCCCAAGCCCCTCCGAAAGGAGGGGATGTGTTCCCCCAAAGCCTATCTTTTATTCAACAAACAGCCTCACCCCCGTCCCCTCTCCGAATGGAGAGGGGCGTGATTACTGCTTTTAGCTTGCAAAGTAATGCTAAACAGGAATAGAGGTAATAATATTCTAGAATTAACGAAACGCCCTTCTCGATTTGAAGAGGGCGTTTCCTTATGTCGAAAAGAGCCTCTCTTCACACCGAAGAAACGCCCTCTTTGTATTAAGAATACCTTTTCCTAACTTGCTCCCGTTAGGCACTCCCCTCCCTTCGGAGGGGTTGGGGGAGGCTTTTCCATTCGGAGAGGGGACGGGGGTGAGGCTGTAGATGGACGGGGGTAAGGCTAGTTGTGGGCGTGGGTGGAGCCTCTATACTTACGTATCAAAGGCGTTGGGTGTCCCTCATAATATCGGTGTTTATCGAAGGCGAAAGCCATCTGCTCTTGTGCATCCCACCCACAGATGAAGCTGTTGTAATCGGCATCCTTGAGCATTACCTCACGATAGTATATGTGCGTCGCATCCCTCCCGTAATCGCTATCTTTATTAGTGTCATCACTCGAATCAATCGTTAATAACAACGATGGCAAGGGGCTGAATGTGGCTGGGTTAGCGCCCTTGACCAGCCTATTCTTCCAATAGACATGGCGCAAGTCCTTACTCCAATCGGTGTAATCAAGCGATTGCAAGTGCTTTAAGTCAGTACCTGAAGGCATCTTCAGAAGCTCAGAGTTATAGACTGATTGCCCATAAGTATAATAGTTATCATTGATGTTTGACGGCGTTAATAGTCGATAATCTTTCAATTCGCGAGGCTGTCCATCGTAGTAAACGCACGTCTTATCCTGTCCCACATGCTTATTGTCTTTATAAGTAAAGAACGTGGCGGCATCGGCACCCTGCACCACCTTATCTTTAAAATACACCTGTTTCTTGTCCTTGGCGTACAGTTCGTTCAAGCCTTTAAACGACTTCCAATCGCTGATCCGAAGCCTCTTTGCACCTTCTTCCTGCGCATTATCACCCAAGTAATAGGCGTATTTACAATCCAAATCCCAGTTCCCTTTACCCATGCGGAACGTCTTATAATCGGCGACATGATAGGGCTTCCCATAGATAAAACAGTCCTTCCCGTCGTAAGCCTTGCCGTTCTTTCCCACCTTAAAGGTCGTTGGATCAGCCCCTTTTAACACCTCCCCAAGATAGTAAACATGGTTTTTATCCACGCCATAATCGCCCTCGTTGGTCATAACCTGGAATGTCTTGGCATCCGCCCCCTTAACCTCTTGAAGCATATAATACACATGGTTTCTATCCTTCGAGTAGCTTCCGCCGATTTCATCTCCAATCCGTTTATAAGTGAAGAAGTCTGCTCCTTTGGGCAACTCCTGCGCTAATGGACTCACAGATAAGAGTATACTGAGTGCCAGTAATATAATAGGTGAACCCGAGATGATATAAAACAACGATGCTTTCCCATGCTTCCTTGCCATCTTCTTAGCCATGAAGAGCAAGGGAATGATATATACAGGATAAAGCCAGATAACGAGTGTAACCACCCATCTGGATATATCAATAGCCAGCGGAACACTGCTTTGGTCATATAAAAAGACCGTCCCCAAGGCAACTAAAGGCCATGCAAGAAGGAGTGAAAGGAGTAACATCGAAAAGAATATCTCACCGACTGTTACCTGTCCTCCCATGCGTCTCTTCATCCACGAACAACATTTATCTATCATTCCCATAACGATTCCTTGTATTTTAGTTAACTTGCTGCAAAGATACAAAAAAGGGGTGAAGAAGTGAACAAATCAAAATAATTTGCTATCTTTGTGGGCGTGTTTATGGCACATGAAAACCTAATCTTTATGTAGACCAATATAACCAATACCTTATTATATAACTATATCCTCATGCAAAAGAACAGATTCTTTCTTTTACTGATAGTCGTTACTTTCAGTTGTGCCATGCGTGCGCAACAAGCCATCGGACTCATTCCTCAACCGCGCGAAATCGTTGCGACGGGTGGAACACTGCGTTTACCCGCCTCGTTCTCGATAGGTGGTCAACAACTTCCAGATACTATCTTGACAGAAGCCAAGAACTTCGCTGCCCATTACCAGCAGGTGACTAACCATCAACTCAAGGTTTCGAAGAATCTTAAGAACCCTTTTATCCATCTCATCCACACGACTACTGAGGGCGCAGAAGGCTATCAACTTCATATCACGCAGCGTGATATTACGATTAAGGCAACGACCACAGCAGGATTTTTTTATGCCTTCCAAACTATTAAAAAGCTCCTGCCACCAGCCTTCGCAGCCCGTCAGAAGATGGAGAAGACAGCCCTCACTCTACCTTGCATGAGCGTTACGGACAGTCCACGTTTTGCTTATCGTGGCTTCATGTTGGACGTGGCTCGCCACTTCTTCGGCGTCTCTGAGATTAAAAAACTGCTTGATCTCATGGCGAACTACAAGATGAATAACTTTCATTGGCACCTCACTGACGATCAAGGATGGCGTATCGAGATAAAGAAATACCCACGTTTGACCACCATTGGAGCTACTGCCCCGGGCACGAAATACTCGGATGTGAAGTTGGGAGAAGTGCGTAGTAACGAACCTTACGGACCCTTCTTTTACACGCAAGAGGAGATTCGGGAGGTTGTAACTTACGCTCATCAGCGACATATCAACGTGATTCCTGAGATTGACATGCCCGGTCACTTCATGGCAGCAATGGCCGCTTACCCAGAGTATAGTTGCGACCCTGCAGGGCAGCACAGCGTTTGGACAGAGTGGGGAGTGTCTCATGATGTGTTGAATGTGGCTAATCCTGCAGCCGTGGACTTCGCTCGTGACATATTAAAAGAGGTGTGCGATCTCTTCCCCGGACGCATTGTTCACATTGGAGGGGACGAGTGTCCAGATGATGCCTGGCGTCAGAATGAGGAGTGCCAAAGCCTCTATAAGACGGAAGGACTCCATAACTACCGACAGTTACAGAGCCGTTTTATCAAGCAGATGGCAGATTATCTCCATTCGAGAGGACGCACAACAGCGGTGTGGAACGAGGCTATTACGGCTGAAGGAACAGAGTTAGATCTGATCAAGGAAGCGAACGTGAAGGTCTATTGTTGGTACCCCGCAGCCCAGTCGGCACGCATGGCTGCAGAGCAGAAACTCGATAATGTCGTGACCTTCTTCGGCCCTTATTATATCAACAGGAGGCAGAGTACGGCTGCAGATGAGCCTAACGCAGCAGGTAAAGGAGCGGATAGCTTGCGTGTAACCTATTGTGCCAAACCTGTTCCCGAGGGCTTACCAGCATCATTGCAAACCTATTATCAAGGTGTGCAAGCGACGTTTTGGACAGAGCATGTAAAGACTGTTTCCTACTTAGAATACCTCGCTTTGCCTCGCCTACTGGCTGTTGCTGAAGCAGGATGGACGCCCGAAGAACTGAAAAACTACGATAGTTTCCGTGAAAGAGTGTCGAAGGATGCAGCCTACCTAAGCCTTGCTGGCTTCAATTTCTGTCGACGAGATCTATTGAAGAAGTATGTTGATAAGATACCTGTCAGACCCTTGCAGTAATCAAACAGAGTTCTAATTATTTCTAAGAAACAACTATTTAAGACATTACAAGATGAGTCGAATCTTACCAACCATTACCCTCGTGGGTGCATTAATGGTGTTTCCAACATTGTTGTCAAAGCTCCATGCGCAGGTTATCAACCATCCGTTAGAGGTGAAGGAGATGAAGTGTGGAGTGTTGGGTATCGATCCCCTACAAGAGAGAGCACGCACACGAGGTAGTGAAGAAGAGGATACGAAGGTGACAGACGGGGTCTATCGTGTGATGAGACTGGCTGTCTTTATGAGTGCAAAGGAGTACAACTCCGATAAATTCAACCGCGATTACAATAAGATCAAAGCCTTTTGGTCAGAGCTGGAAACCTATCTGAATAGTATCTATGTACGTGACTTTGGATTGCAATTCAAGGTTATCAAGGACGAACGATTGGTTGAGAAGACTTACAATCGGGACTATACTTATCAAGATGGAACCGCTCTCATCAATGCAGCTATTGGTATTGACAACTACGATATAGGTATTGTTCTCGATTACTCAGATAGTGGTGGAATGCAAGGACTTGCTTCCGTCGGGGGGATATGGAATGATACTTGGAAGGGAACAGGCATTGTCATCAATCAATCCATGCCCACCATCGCTCATGAACTGGGGCATTTATTGGGTTCAAACCACCCCTTTACACAGAGTCAAGGGATGCTCGGATATGGTACGGAGCCTGGTTCTGGACAGTCAATCATTAGTTATGGATCATCATCGGAGCAGGACTTTGTATCATTGGAGTGCCTCAAGAAGATCCTTCATGAGACTCCGAAGGCTGATTACCGATTGGTGGAACGATTCCCAAATACGACTAATACAGCTCCACACATTGATCGCGAACGCATGAAGGACACCTATGTTGTACCAGAAGGAACGTTCTTCTCTATTCCTGTTTATGCAACGGATCAAGAGCAAAAAACGCTTCATTACACCTTTAATCAATATGGATGTACACCGCAGAAGCCCGCTCACTTCCCTGTTTATGCACCACAACAAAGCAATGTAATAGACTTTGGTGTGAGGTATAATGGCACTGGTGCGGAGGTGACTAACTCGAATAGTATCCCTGTAGGAGACTATCGTTTCTGGTTCAGTGTGAGTGATGCTCTCCCTGTAGAGGAGGCTATGAAGAAACATCAAGCACCTCTTTATGATAGTTACATAGCGAACATCAAGGTCGTAAGAGCTACGCCTTTTAAACTTACAACAACCATTGATAACCATTATGAGAAGGGTGATCTCCTGCATTTGACATGGACAGTTGACAAGTCATTCTTTCGATCAGGAAGTAAGGTGCGAGTGCTGATGTCGGATGATATGGGGCATACCTTCCGCCACGTCTTACTCCCTTCAACGGACAACGATGGCGCTTGCGATGTCTTTATCCCACAACGATTGATGAAGAGAGTACCCACTTATAGCTTCGTAATACCCGATACTGGAGAGAAAATAGACATCTACTTTGCTAGCGAGGGACTGCTCCGTATAGAGACAATAGGCGATGATATCCGCTATTACGACATATCGAATAACTCGAAAAAAGACGGTGGTATTGAGGTTACGAAGGCTGAGGTAGAGTTCAGTGGAGTTCCTGAAGAGACCTATATCACCATTGGCAAAAACGATGAAATGCCTCCGAAACCGAATATCACAGCATCAGTACAGGGACAGATGGTACCTGTCACTTATACAGAAACTACTGACGATAACCTTACCACACGCACATGGACAGTGGAACGAGGCGGTAAGACGAGCGGTGTACAGCTTTTCATCGAACGTAGAAAGACTGATACTGCGGGCAACACACCCAATGGTATCTCCACAACCAAGGCTTCAGATGCCATTAACATCACTACATATAAAGGACAGATAACGCTCACGGGCACGAAAGCAGGTACCTTCGTGCAACTTTACAACACAACAGGTAGATTGATCAAGCGCATACAGAGCAAGGGAGAGAAGCTCTACTTCGACAACTTACCATCAGGTGTCTATATAATAAAGGTGGGCGAGGAAGAGCCAAGGAAGGTGCAGATTATCCACTAAAGGTGGGTTTTCTACAATCGAAAAGAGGTTTAACCTGTATAAAGGACATATCTTCTTCCCTTTGAGTGCATACTTATCAAAGTTTTTAACTATCTTTGCAAACAACCTAAACAATTACCTATTAGAATGAAAAAGACTTTACTTTCAGTAGCAATTATGCTCCTTGCGCACACGAGTTGGGCACAAGAAGCCTATCATCCCACGCCTGAAAACATTCAAGCACGTCAACAATTTCAAGATGAGAAGTTCGGTGTCTTCCTGCATTGGGGGCTCTACTCGATGATGGGAGTGGGCGAGTGGGTGATGCACAACAAGGACATTAACTATCGAGAATACCCTAAGTTAGCTAAGACCTTCTACCCTTCTGAGTTCGATGCAGACGCTTGGGTGAAGGCTATCAAGGACGCTGGTGCGAAGTACATCACCATTACCACCCGTCATCACGATGGTTTCTCGCTCTTCAAGACAGCAACAAGTACCTATAACACTGTCGATGGAACGCCCTTCAAAAGGGATATTATTAAGGAACTGGCAGCGGCTTGTAAGCGACAAGGAATCAAGCTCCACCTCTATTACTCACACCTTGATTGGGGTAGGGAGGACTATCCACAAGGGCGCACCGGACTAGGTACTGGGCGTGACAAGAGCAAGGCAAACTGGGCAAGTTACTATCATTTCATGAACACACAACTAACTGAGTTGCTCACAAACTATGGTCCCGTCGGTGCGATATGGTTTGATGGTTGGTGGGATCATGATAGTGATTCAAAGCCTTTCGATTGGCAGTTACCAGAGCAATATGCCCTCATCCACAAGCTACAACCGCAATGTCTCATTGGCAATAACCACCATCAAACACCTAATGAAGGCGAGGATATCCAGATCTTCGAACGTGATTTACCAGGCGAGAATAAGGCTGGTTTGTCAGGACAAGACATCAGTCGGTTACCATTGGAGTCGTGTCAAACAATCAACGACCACTGGGGTTACAACATTACCGATACCCTTTACAAGTCGCCGAAGGAGTTGATTCAGATGCTCGTAAGGGCTGCTGGAAAGAATGCAAACCTCTTGCTCAACATCGGGCCAGAGCCTGGTGGTGCCTTGCCAGACCTTGCCTTGAATAGACTAAAGGCTATGGGGGAATGGTTGAAACAATATGGTGAGACCATCTATGGCACTCGTGGAGGTATTATTGCACCTCACGACTGGGGCGTAAGCACGCAGCGTGGCAATAAGTTATACGTCCACATCCTTGATTGCATGGACTCCAGTCTGTATCTCCCGACGGGTAATCGCAAGGTAAAGAGTGCTAAAGTCTTTGCCACGGGGAAGCCTGTTCGATTCACAAAGACGGGTGATGGCATTACAGTTAACATGGATGAGGCTCCGAAGGATATTGACTATGTTCTTGAACTCACACTTTAGACAATCTCACGGGACGATGAGTAATGGGCTTATCCAGTCCTATTTCTAACGAAGAAAACAATTTATTTATCAATACAAAACATTTAGAAACAACGAAGGAAATGAGAAAGATCCTACTTTCTGTGGCTCTTATGATGGCGTCAATAGCCCTACATGCCACAGATGCAAACTATCAGGTAGTACCTTTACCACAATCTATTGCGATACAGAAAGGCGAAGCCTTTGTACTTGATGGTACAACTTCTGTCCTCTCACTAAGCACTGATGAGGCGATGCAACGCAATGTGCAATTTCTAAAACAATATATTCGTGAGACCACAGGAATCACCCCGGAAGGCACGAGCAAGAAGGGTTCTGTTATCATACTAAAGCTCAATAACAAGATAGAAAACGATGAGGGATATGTCATAACAGTAAAGACTAAGACCATTACCATCGAAGGGAAGACAGCCGCAGGAGTGTTCTATGGCATACAAACATTGCGTAAGTCATTGCCAGTAGAGCAGGCAAAGAACGTCAGCTTCCCTCTTGCTCAAATCGTTGACCAGCCCCGTTTCAGCTATCGTGGTACGATGCTTGATTGTGCGAGACATTACTTTAAGATGGATTTCATCAAGGAATTCATTGATATGTTGGCACTTCATAACATCAACACATTCCATTGGCACCTCACAGAAGACCAAGGGTGGAGGGCACAGATAGACCGCTATCCGAAGTTAACTGAGGTCGGTTCGAAGCGTGCGCAGACGGTAATTGGACGCAACACAGGGCTTTATGACGATACTCCTTATGGTGGTTATTACACCAAGGACGATATGCGTGAGGTTGTAAAATACGCTGCCGAACGTCACATAACAGTGATTCCTGAGATTGATATGCCCGGTCACATGCTAGGCGCACTGGCTGCTTATCCAGAGCTTGGATGTACTGGTGGACCTTACAAAGTGGCTGAGTCTTGGGGCGTATTCCCCGACATTCTCTGTGCTGGAAACCCACAGACTTACGAGTTTGTTAATAATGTTCTCGATGAGATAGTAGACATATTTCCATCTAAATACATCCACATTGGAGGTGATGAATCGCCTCGTGACAGATGGAAGGAATGCCCTCGTTGCCAGGCAGAGATTAAGAAACTCGGATTGAAAGGATCGAATGGATTCTCTGCAGAAGCGCAATTACAATGTTACTTCATGAGCCAAGTTGCGAAACATTTAGCCGCTAAGGGACGTTCGATAATAGGCTGGGATGAGATCCTCGAAGGCGATGTCGACAAGGGGACAACGGTCATGAGTTGGCGTGGAACAGACGGAGGTTTCGAAGCTGCTAAGCGTGGTCTGGATGTCATCATGTCGCCTACTACGTACTATTACATCGACTATTATCAGACGAAGGACAATAGACTCACGCTCATAGGAGGGTATCTCCCGACAGAGAAGACATATAGTTATAACCCTGTTCCTGATGATGCAACTCCAGCGTTAAAGACGCATGTTAAGGGTGTACAAGCTAACCTTTGGACAGAGTATATAATGGGTCGTGACCTCGCTTTCTACCAACTCTTACCACGTGTGGCAGCCTTGGCTGAAACGGGATGGACCGATAATGCGAAGAAGAACTACAGCTCTTTTAAGGAGCGTGAAGCGAAGTTGAACATGCTTTACAAGCACTACGATTGGAAGGCATGTCAGGACATCTTCACTCCAGCAAAGTAATAGGACGGAAAGTGAAGACGATTGTTTGCAAATAAAGAAGGCGTTTCTTCGATGTGAAGAAACGCCTTCTTCAATACAAAGGAACGCCCTTCTCCAATGTAGAAGGGCGTTCCTTTGTTTTTACTTCTGCGTCCCGTGAGGCACATCCCCTCCTTTGGAGGGGCTTGGGGAGGCGTTAGAAGCTATACTGGAAACCGATAGAAGCAAACTCTTTCAGCTGCCAGAAAGCATAACGAGAGTCTCTACTCACACCGTCATCGAAGCGAGGATAGATGAACAACTGGCTTGAGATGAAGCGATTGAAGCGTAAGGTAAAGGTGTTCTCCCACTCCAGTTCGGCACGCTTATAGGTGGTGTAGCCATAAAGACGGGTCTTCCATGTGAGCATTTCCATAATCTTCCACTCCAAATCAACGGTGAATTCCGATCCATAGTCATGTAGGAAGTGATTGTTATCACCGATACCCAACCGCTTTGATAACGACTGGAAGCGGGTGTACTTCATGTTATATGCCAACGGAGCAAGGTGAATATTACCTTTTAATCGGTGTTCGAACCAATCGACGGAATAGTCCATACCGAGAGAGAGATTCAAGTTGAATGGTGCAAGGAAGTCGGCATATACTATTGGATCATTCGACTTATAAGCACGTGAGAATTGTGTTTGTCCGATGAGCTGAAGGGTGTAGTACCATTGTTTTGTTGCCTGTAAGCCCAACTTCGAAGTAAGACGTATCAAGTCTTCCGTACTCTTAAAGCTGTGTAACGAGTCCGACTTGCTACTCTGCATACCATATCTTAGCTCCAAACAGTTATCCCATTTCACCTTTTGTTTATTGTTATAATTAGCCTGCATAACCACTGATCCACGTGCAGCATAGTTGCTTTCGCCCCCTCGATACCAGTTTCCTGACACGTAGTTCTGCAAGAACTGCAAGGCATAGTCGCCTTTGTAAGTCCAGAAGTTAGGCTTTTTAACCAATACTTCAACAGGTACTTCGACAGGTTCAATAGGTGGTTCTTTCACCCTACTAACCATGTCCACCTCATGTTGAATAGGCTTTTCAATGTCATTGAGTGTCGTTTGTTGTTGCTGCACAGCCCGTTCCGTCGTACTCACTAAGTCGGGACGATAGAGATAAAGGTGCATGAGATTAGCATTGAAATCACGCTCGGCATCGGCGTTAGAGAACAACTGCTGCGTCACATCCCGATAGAAGGTCAATGGGAAGAGCAGCCGCATATGGTTCGCATCTGATACTTTCACCGATGTTAGTTTTTGTTTCTTCGGCATGAAAAGACTATCTCGCAACATTTGCAAAGAGTCTGCATAGGATTGAGCAACGCTATTGGTTGGCTTGTTATCACCTACTGACAGGGGCGTAGAATGCGATTGCGCAGCAACCTCAAGACCCATTGCAAGGAGTATAGTTATTAAGAATTTACGTTTCATTTAATAGCTTGACAATATATAATAGATGTATTGTCTTGCAAAAATACATCATTCTTTTCAATTACATCTCGTTTACTAGAAAAAACTAAGGAAAGCCTCATCTCTATCGCAAATTATTGCTGACGAAAGACTTAAAAGTCAATATCTTCATGATTTACTATCATCCCTTTATCGTACAAAAGACACACTTTTCAATCGTTTTATTTGCTACTCTCGTTCTTTTTTAAGAACTTTGTCCTTCGGAGTCTGAACCTATCTTTATCCATGAAGGAGCTTAAACGGACTTTTAAAAACCTATAGATAAATATTTAATCTAACCTATATAATTGATAGAATGAGGCAAATTAAACTCTTATTATTGGCAGTCTGTCTGCTGGCAGCAGGTTCTGTCATGGCTGCAAAACAAACGAAACATACGTTCGCCATCGCTAATGGCAACTTTATCTACGATGGTAAACCCACCCAAATACACTCGGGTGAGATGCACTATGCACGTGTTCCAGCTCCATACTGGCGTCATCGCATGAAGATGATGAAGGCTATGGGACTCAACGCAGTGGCTACTTACATCTTTTGGAACCATCACGAGACAAGTCCGGGGGTGTGGGATTGGTCCACAGGAACGCACAACTTGCGTCAATTCATTAAGACTGCGGGCGAAGAGGGACTGATGGTTATCCTCCGACCAGGCCCTTATTGCTGTGCAGAATGGGAGTTCGGAGGTTATCCGTGGTGGCTTCCTAAGAACAAGGATTTGGTGATTCGCACCGATAATAAGCCTTTCCTAGACTCCTGCCGAGTGTACATCAATCAGTTAGCAAAGCAAGTGCTTGACCTTCAAGTGACGCAGGGTGGACCCGTGATAATGGTTCAAGCAGAGAATGAATTTGGTTCCTATGTGGCTCAACGCAAGGATATTCCACTCGAAACACACAAGAGGTACGCTGCACAAATACGTCAGCTGTTACTCGATGCGGGCTTTACTGTACCCATGTTCACGTCTGATGGCAGTTGGCTCTTTAAGGGTGGAGCCATCGAAGGGGCTCTTCCAACAGCCAACGGAGAGGGTGATATTGATAAACTAAAGAAGGTTGTCAATGAGTATCATGGTGGAGTTGGACCTTACATGGTGGCTGAGTTCTATCCAGGGTGGCTCAGTCACTGGGCAGAACCCTTCCCACGTGTATCGACAGAAAGCGTTGTTAAGCAGACAAAGAAGTATCTCGACAATGGTATCAGCTTTAATTATTACATGGTACATGGCGGTACTAACTTCGGATTTAGCGCTGGTGCGAACTATAGCAACGCAACGAATATACAGCCAGATATGACCAGTTATGATTATGATGCACCTATCAGCGAGGCGGGTTGGGCTACTCCTAAATACAACGCATTGCGTGACTTGATGATAAAGTCGGTCGATTATAAGGTGCCCGAAGTGCCCGAACGCATCCCAGTCATCGCTATTCCGAATATAACTCTTGGTAAATCGGTTGACGTAATGACGATGATTAACACGATGAAAGCCGTTGAGAGCGACCATCCTATGACTTTTGAGGAGTTGAATCAAGGCTCTGGTTATGTGCTTTATCGCCGCCATTTCAACCAACCTATTAGTGGTCTCATGCGCATGAAAGGCTTGGCTGATTACGCCATAGTCTATGTGAATGGTGAGAAGAAGGGCGAGTTAAACAAAGTATTCGACAAAGATAGCATGGAAATCGACATTCCTTTCAACAGCACCTTGGATATTCTTGTGGAGAACATGGGGCGCATTAACTACGGAGCACGTATCGTGGAAAGTGCGAAGGGAATCACTCGTCCTATCACAATAGACGATAACGAGATTACTGGTGAGTGGCAGATGTATCCATTGCCAATGGCTTCTATGCCTGATACCAACCGATTGCCAGCAGGCTACAAAGCAGGTATGCCAGTTCTTTATAGTGGTTCGTTCAACCTTGAGAAAGTAGGGGATACGTTCTTAGATATGGCACATTGGGGCAAAGGAATCGTCTTTGTCAATGGTATCAACTTAGGTCGTTACTGGAAAGTGGGACCTCAACAAACCCTTTATTTACCTGGTTGTTACCTCAACAAGGGCAAGAATGACATCGTAATCTTCGAACAACTCAACGATACGAAGCAGTCATCTCTATCGGGAGTTACTACTCCTGTGTTGTAATAAAGAAGCCTCACCCCCGTCCCCTCTCCGAATGGAGAGGGGAGTGAATACTGCTGATTGCAAATAAAGGGAGCGTTTCTTTGATGTAAAGAGAGGCTCTTCTCATAGCAACGAAACGCCCTTCTCAAGTGGAGAAGGGCGTTTCCTTAATTATAGAATATTATTACCTCTATTCCTGTTTAGCATTACTTTGCAAGCTAATAGCAGTCATCGCTCCCCTCTCCATTCGGAGAGGGGTTGGGGGTGAGGCTTCTTCTCGATTGGAGAAGGGCGTTTCGTTAATTCTAGAATATTATTATCTCTATTCCTGTTTAGCATTACTTTGCAAGCTAATAGCAGTCTTCACGCCCCTCTCCATTCGGAGAGGGGACGGGGGTGAGGCTGTAGATGGTTGGGGGTTAGGCTGGTTGTGGTTGGTGGGGAGGCCTTTTGTTAGATTAAGAAAGGCTCCCTCTCCTCAAGTACTGACCCGTAAGACTCTCCTTACAGTTGGCTACTTCCTCTGGAGTACCAGCTATCACGAGGCGTCCCCCTTTGTCTCCTCCATCGGGACCAAGGTCTATGACGTGGTCAGCACACTTGATGACGTCAAGGTTATGTTCGATGACTAGGATGCTGTGACCACGTTCGATGAGTGCATGGAAGGCTTTGAGCAATCGCTTAATATCGTGGAAATGAAGTCCTGTAGTCGGTTCGTCGAAGATAAAAAGCGTTGGTTCCTGTTGCTCTTGACCAATGAAATAAGCCAATTTAACACGTTGGTTCTCTCCACCTGACAGCGTGGACGAGTTCTGACCGAGCTTGATATAACCCAAACCAACATCCTCCAAGGGCTTTAACTTATTCACTATGGCACGTCGTTTATGCTCCGTAAAGAACTGAATAGCCTCTGATACGGTCATATTCAGCACGTCATTGATGTTCTTACCATGGAACTGCACATCAAGAATCTCACGTTTGAAACGTTGCCCGTGACAGGCTTCACACTCCAAAACAAGGTCTGCCATGAACTGCATCTCAACTGTTATGACACCCGCCCCCTTGCATTCTTCACATCTACCACCATCTATGTTGAACGAAAAGAACTGTGGGGTATAGCCCATCTGTTTGGCTAATGGCTGTTCAGCAAATAGCTTTCTAATCTCATCATACGCCTTCACGTAAGTTGCGGGATTAGACCTTGTACTCTTACCGATGGGGTTTTGATCCACAAACTCCACGTGTTTAATCTGCTTCCAATCGCCTCCAAGACTTGAATACTCGCCTGGAACGTCAGCAACCTCATCCAGTCTGCGCTTCATGGCAGGGTAGAGAATGCCCTTGACAAGCGACGACTTACCACTACCACTCACCCCCGTTACAACCGTGAGGACGTTCAGAGGGAATCGAACATTTATCCCCTTGAGGTTGTTCATGCGTGCTCCTTTCAGTTCTATAGCCATATTCCAAGGGCGACGAGAGGTTGGAGTTGGGATCATTTCAGCCCCCGTAAGATATTGAATAGTATGTGATTTCGGGTATTCTGATAGTAGTTTCTTCGATTCGGCATTGCCTTCTTTGTCCTTACCAGTGGGGTCAATGCGCTTAATATCCGACACTTTGCCTTGGAAAACAATCTCTCCTCCGAGCCTACCAGCGTCAGGTCCCACATCAATCAAGTAATCCGCAGCCCGCATAATCTCCTCATCATGCTCCACAACTACCACTGTGTTGCCCAGAGCTTGCAACTCTTTGAGTACGTGGATGAGCCTATCAGTATCGCGACTATGCAGTCCGATGGAGGGTTCATCAAGTATATACAACGATCCAACGAGCGAGGATCCAAGCGAGGTGGTGAGGTTTATGCGCTGACTCTCACCTCCACTCAATGTGTTCGATTGGCGGTTTAGGGTCAAGTAACCCAATCCCACGTCCAAAAGGAATTGTAGTCTGTGAGTGATTTCAGTGATAAGTCGCTTGCTAACATCCTTTTCGTGTTCTGTAAGTTGCAGCTTGTCAAACCATTGCTTGAGCTCAGCTATAGGCATATCAACGAGGTCTGTGATTGCACGTCCGCCTATCTTCACCCACGAAGCCTCCTTTTTTAATCGTGTTCCACGGCACTCTGGGCATACAGTCTTGCCTCTGTAACGACTCATCATGACGCGGTATTGAATCTTATATTGGTTCTCTTTGACCATTTGAAAGAATGAATCAATGCAGACACGGTCGTGTATATCCTTCTTCCTATCGCTTGGCAGTCCCTTCCAAAGGCACTCCTTCTCTTGCTTCGAAAGCTCAAAGTAAGGTTTAAAGATGGGGAAGTCGTCTTGAGCAGCACGTCTGCAGAACTCTTCCTTCCATGCTTCCATCTTGTCACCATGCCAACATTGCACGCAACCATCATACACTGATAGCCCCGAGTCAGGTATTACTAACTTCTCATCAATGCCTATCACGGAGCCAAAACCCTCACAGGTAGGGCACGCACCGAGCGGTGAATTGAACGAAAACATGTTGTCGTTGGGTTCTTCAAAGCGTATTCCATCAGCTTCGAAACGTGTAGAAAAGGTGTAAGAGAGCTTTGCGGGCAGTATCATTAGGCGTAGTGTGCCATCTCCCTCATAGAAGGCTGTCTCGCAAGAGTCGGTTAATCGAGAGATAGCATCCTTTGAGTTCTCCACTGACATACGGTCTATCACAAGGTAGATTTCGGCTTTCTCTTTCTCATCCGATGGTTTCTTCTTATCTTTCTGCTGCTTATCAGCCTCATTTACAGGGTGTTCTTCAAGCCAATCCTCTATGCGAATGAACTCTCCATTGACGTAGATACGAGAATAGCCCTCCTGCATTTCCATCTCAAGTTGTGCCTCTTGAGAGCGTCCCTCGACCACATGTAGAGGCGAGAGAATGCAGAACTTCGTCCCTTCAGGGTATGTTTTTACACGTTCAATGACGTCTTCAACAGAGTGATGCTTCACTTCCTCGCCTGAAATGGGGCTGTAGGTACGCCCGATACGAGCGTAAAGCAGACGGAGATACTCGTATATTTCAGTCGAAGTACCCACTGTTGAGCGTGGATTACGTGCTATTACCTTCTGTTCAATGGCTATTGCTGGGGGCAAGCCTTTGATGAAGTCGACCTCAGGTTTCGACATTCTCCCTAGGAACTGACGTGCGTATGCCGACAAACTCTCTACGTATCTGCGTTGTCCTTCAGCGTAGAGAGTGTCGAAAGCAAGGGACGATTTGCCCGAACCCGATACACCTGTGATAGCGACGAAATCGCCTTGAGGGATCTTGACATCAATGTTCTTGAGGTTATTCACCCGTGCTCCTTTTACCTCGATATACTTATTCATAACTCTTAATAATTCTTATCTACACTCAACGAATATGCTTAAAAGAAGTTTAAGTAGGGTTGAGTCTCATGCAAAAGTACGAAAAAACTTTGGTTCTTTGTGGCTTTTCGCTTATATTTGCAGCCTATTTTTGATTTTAAAAGAATAAGATTATGAGAGTTAAAAAGTTATTGGTAATGGCTCTGATAGCACTTCCTACAATGGTAATGGCGCAGAGCACTTATGAGCCAGTGGGCAGTTCGGATAACAAAACACCACTAGAGAATAAGACTGTAAACCCTGTTTACCAGCAGTGGTTGAGCCAGTATGTAGAGGTAGGACGCAAGATTAACGATATATCTGCACAATATCAACGTGAGATCGACAAGCGTGGTTACCCTAAGAAGAAGACAGTTCAAGCTAAAATGGAGCTCGTTAGCCAGTACATCTATTTGTTGAAACAAGAGCGCGATACGCCCGAGTTGAATCAAAACCTTGATGTTCAGAAGGTCAACGATAAGATAAGTCTATGGCAAAGTCAGCTTGATGGCTTGGCAAACTTGCTGAAGAAGATCTAATAAAGAGTATTATTTCATACGCTAGAAGGCGTCGGAAGTTCTGTTAAACGAACTTCTGACGCCTTCAGTTATTTGTGCATAAAGGTTTACGTAGGTCTTTCAAAGCTTCTAGTTATTTGTGCGTAAAGGTTTACGCAAGCCTTTCAAGACCTCTAGCAACCAATGACAACGCATGGAGATGAGCCTTACTCGGATTCTTTGGCTTGCTCCTTTCCATCCGTATCAAGCAATACCTCTTTGTCACCAATGCGTGCCTCAAAGTACGGCGGTTCGTCTCTTAGCGATATACTATCATATATGAAAGGTGCCACAATGGTGCCTTTACCATCTGGAAGAATCAGTCCCAACTTGCCATCCAGTTGCGCTATTAGCGGCATAGTACGCAAGTCGTCCACATAAACATAGCATGTGCGGAGGAACTCATACTTAGGTTCTACGAGCGTGCGACCCCTATGGTCGAGGATACCAAAGCGTCCATTGCGTTCGATCACCTCGTGATACTTGATGTAAATCTCACGTATCAAGTTCAAGTATCTGACCATCTTTCGCTTGTCATTGACCAACGTTACAAGATAATCAAAGGTGTCGGAATAGTTTGCCATAGCACGAGCTAGGACGATCTTCATATCTAATCCCTTGATAACCTTGCGGTTCAAGTCGATGTAATGGGCTATTGCTGCCTCCTTCTCTTCCAACGATAAGTCCTTTAAATGCTCTTCGAAGCGCAACATCTGTTGCTTACTTCCGTGCATAGCTTTGATATATCGGTGGATACGTCGCCCCATTTCCATGCAAACGAAATGGCGTATTCTCTGTTCCTCTATCGGGTCAGTGTATTCTTGGTTGAAGTTGTCTAGCGTAATCATGGGCGTTACCTCCTATGTTTTTCGCCAAAGTTACAGACTTTTCGTGGCTCCACCAAGAATTATAAAGAGTTTTTTATAAGTTCAACGTAACATCCTTTCCGAAGGGAGCAAGGCACAATCCTGCCATCTTGAAATGCTGCTTTGCGAAGGGAATCCCTATAATGGTTATCCCTAAGAGGATGCCGAAGAAGACATGACAAAGCCATGCCCACAATCCACCGAAGATAATCCAAATGATATTAAGGGGTACTGTGAGGCACCCGAAAGTATTGTCGGTGTTATGCACCTCAGCCCCGAACGGCCATAAACAAAGCAATCCGAGCTTGAAAGTTTGTATAGCGACAGGGATGCCAACGATGGTCAATGCCATGGCAAGACTCCCCGTGAAATAACCAATGGCAGCCTCCAGTCCACCGAAGAGCCACCACAGAAGGTTTCCAATAAAGCGCATATAATATAATAAGGTGTAAGTTGATAAATAAGGTGTAAGGCGTGACGAGGTTAAGTTATATCGTCTCCGTTATCTCCTCCAAAGGCTTTCGTTTCTTCTCATTGATCGGACAGTCAGGGGCGATGTGACCAATAGGAATAATCGCAACTGCCTCATATCCAACTCTAGGGAATGCCTCTTCCATTTTTGCCACATCATAATTACAAACCCAACAACAGCCTAAGCCCCGTTCAGCAACAGCCAAACAAAGGTGTTCGGTGGCAATGGCTACATCAATATCTCCGTGTGGCTTGCCATCTTCCGAGCGTACCCAACAGCCTTCCACAGCCTTCATACAAATAATGTAAAGCGGTGCTGAGGCAAACCACTCACGTTTGTAACAGGCTTGCAACTGCTTGCGTGCCTCTGACGACTTGACCACAACGAACTTCCAAGGCTGTTTGTTCACTGCCGAAGGAGCCATACGTGTCACCTCAAGAATATACTTTAAGTCCTCTTCAGATACCTGTTCGGCTGTGAATTTACGTACTGAGAATCGCTTTTGTGATAGTTCTAATAAGTTCATAATACCTTTGTTTGTAATTGATCCTTATAATAAAGTAGCGCCTTGATAACCACCTGTTCCGCTTCATCAAGCGTACAATTCAGTTTACCACCAGCTGCATCTGCATGTCCACCACCATTGAAGAACCTTGTAGCCATGGGCTGGCAATGGAACCCGTTACATGACCTTAGACTCACCAAGATGGTGTTTTGCTTCTCAGTATCCTCTCTTAACGATATACTGAGTTTAAGTCCTTTGATCTGTTGAGGTATGTTCACGAGTCCTTCCATGTCTCCTTTAACGAAGTGGAATTGCGTCATATCCTCCTTCGTCACCGTATAATACGAAGCATGTAACTCCTCAATGACCTTCATCTTATTAAGGATTATATGCGAGCGAAGGCGCAATGCGTTCGTAGAATAGTTGTGGAACACTCGGTTATAAATCTCATCTTTATCAATCCCCTTCGTTAGTAACTGTCCAATAATGTAGTAGATCTCTGGTCGGGAAGAGTTATATGTGAAGCCACCAGTGTCTGTCATCATACCGCAATATATACATTCAGCACACTGACGAGTCATCGTCTCGAATCCATCTAACTGACAGATGAGGCGGAAAACAATCTCACTTGTACTCGACATATCTGGTCTAGAGATAGCCAGCGCACACCCTTCATCAGGGTCCAAGTGGTGGTCGATGAGCAAACGGGGGGCTTCCGACGACTCCAAAGCGTCCTGCATTGCATCCACACGGGAGGGCTGATTGAAATCGAGACAACACACCAGATCAGCCTCTTTAAAGATTCGCTCCACCTCACGAGGGCGTCGGTCATAACGAATGACGGTGTTACTACCAGGCAACCAATGTAAGAAGTCGGGTGTAGCATCAGGCATACACACCTTCACGTTGGTCTTTCCTATCCCATTCAGATAGTTCATCCATGCCAGAGAAGAGCCCATGGCATCACCATCAGGCGCCCTGTGAGCACAGATAACAATGTTTTTCGCAGTGGTAAGCAACTGTCGTAATGAGGCAAGCTCCTCCTGTTTTAATAAGTTTAAATCCATTGTGTGTTGTTCTACTTATAGATATTGTAGGGGTGAAACAATCCCTCCTTCACATCCTATGCGTCGACACGGAAGGCGAAATCAAAAGCTGGGGTGCATGACTTATGGGGCTTAGAACAATCGTTCCTCACCAGCACACAGGTCACACATCCCCATGACTTCTTTATTTAAAATAGCTTAGCTGGGTAAGTACCATCGTCTATCAACGACTGAATCTTCGCAACGACACTCTCTCGATCAGCGGCATATGTAACGCCAAACCACTTGCTCGTCGTGTCAAGCACCTTAACAGTTGCAGTGCCATCGTTGATGAGTTTGTTCACCATTAGCGGTATGAAGTACTCCGCCTTCTTGTTTTCTATGTTCTTCGGATCCGATAAGAACTCCTTGAAATAAGCCTCGCTATAATCGAAGTAATCAGGTGTGAAGCCCCATACATTCATAGAGACTGGAGTGTTATCACTCACTGCTACCCACTCGCCCTGCTCATCCTTGTATTTCACTTCGCCCTCACGACGCTCAATCTCAGTGCGTTCCACAACCGTTGTGAGGTTACCCTCTGCATTCGTAGAACAGATACCACGTGCCACAGTTCCATTATCGCTAAGGGTGTTACCAACGCGGAATCCAACCATAGCATACTTGTTCTTAGCACCTTCGGGGAGGTCGGCAAGGAACTTACCAATCACCTTGAAGCAGTCACGATTGTAGAAATCGTCGCAGTTGATGACGCAGAAAGGCTCCTTGATAACGTCCTTTGCCATCAAAACAGCATGATTGGTGCCCCATGGTTTCTCACGTCCTTCAGGTACAGAGAAGCCCTCTGGCAGTGCATCAATGCTTTGGAAGACTAGCTCGGCAGGGATATGTCCTTCATACTTAGATAGTACCTGCTTGCGAAACTGGTCCTCGAAGTCCTTACGAATGACGAATACTATCTTGCCAAAACCAGCCTGGATGGCATCATAGATAGAGTAGTCCATGATCGTTTCACCATTGGGTCCGAGCTCATCGAGCTGCTTGAGACCACCGTAGCGGCTACCCATTCCAGCCGCAAGAAGTAATAATGTAGGTTTCATCTTTTTGTTTTTATATCGTTAATCTATTGTGGTTTGCTAAACAGACCATCTATTGTTATATGCTGCAAAGGTAAGAAAAAGATTTGTATATCACCATCTTTTACATAGAATACATAGCCGAACAACCGTCTATCTACAGCCTCACCCCCGTCCCCTCTCCGAATGGAGAGGGGCGTGAATACTATTGTTTGCAAATGAAGGGGGCGTTTCTTTGATGCAAGGAGAGGCTCTTCTCGATAGGAAGGAACGCCCTCTTTGATTGGAGAAGGGCGTTTCCTTTAATTCTAGAATATGATTACCTCTATTCCTGTTTCGCATTACTTTGCAAGCTAATAGTAGTATTCACGCCCCTCTCCATTCGGAGAGGGGATGGGGGAGAGGCTTCTTCTCTTATACTTATCACTATTCCCTATATTTCTAAAGCATGTATTTTGTGTTACAAAAAGAATATTGTAAATTTGCAAAGGACAATTCTTTTATATCATGTCAGAACCTATAGACATCCTTGAAGATAGATTGCTACACGATGAACCTGGGCTGCTTGAAGTGCTCTTAGTTGATCATTCCACTCAAAAGAACATCTTTTGGGCTACGGATAGTTACCTTGCTGAGGGTGAGGGCTATGGTTGGCACGATTGCATAACGGTGTCGGCTATCACGGGAAAGCATGGTAGTATCATCATGCCACGTGCCTTGAAAAGTCGTGACGAACAGCAACGACGCTCCCGACAGATGGCTGAAGTGTTCACACCAGCATGGCTCGTCAAGAAGATGAATGATGTTATTGACGAGGAAGAAAGCCATGCGCAAGACGGACAGAAGGACGAGTTCGAGCCGTGGCAACGCTATGTTCTGACCATGGAATTGGAGATTACCTGCGGAGAAGCACCTTTCCTCACCTCCCGTTACGACTCTGTTACTGCCGAACCTATCCCTGTTGAGGAGCGTGTGGGACTATTAGATCGCAAGTTACAAAGGGTGAACAAGTTTGCTATCGATACTGAATGGACACGATGGGCATTGCTGGCTTTGGCGAATGTGTACGGCTATGAGTGGCAAGGTGACAACCTCCTCTTGGCACGCGAAGCCCTCCTTGCTACCTTCGTTGAGTATCATGAGCACCGCTTCGGATGCCGACCAGCAAGTGAAACGATACGCAAGGCGGCAGAGATCATAGCATGGAATGTATGGCAGATGGACGGCTTGAAAGCCGTTGTGCCAGCCTCTTGTCATGATGAGAAGCGGGTCGATGCAGGTCTATTTGAAACCATCGAAACCATCACGCCTTGCCCTGGATGTGCCAAAGATGATGTTTTGGCGCATAATGGACAGCGTTGTCGATTGCGGAGATGGCTCCCATCAGCAACAGACATACCCGATTATTTCGAGTGTAATTACACGGACTTTATTACCAAGAAATATAAAACCTACCATAAAACAAAACGCCTTATGAGATTTGATTTCGTCGTTGGGAATCCACCATATCAGGATGAGATTGTAGGAGAACAAAAGAACTATATGCCACCAATATATCATTTGTTCATGGATGCAGCATACTCTGTTTCAAACAGAGTAGAGCTTATTACCCCTGCACGTTTCCTATTCGATGCTGGTTCAACTCCTAGTGTTTGGAATCAAAGAATGCTTGCTGACAAACACTTTAAAGTACTCCACTATGAGCCAATTAGCTCTAACCTCTTTCCTAACACAGGCTTTAGAGGAGGTGTAGCTATCACTTATAGAGACCTTGAAAAGGACTTTGGTGCGATAGAAGTATTTACACCTTATAATGAATTAAACGACATCCTTAGAAAGATTCTACCTATCGTAAGGAATCATTCCCTTGCTGAAATAGCTATATCAAGAACTTCATATCGATTGACAGATACGATGCATAAGGAAAATCCAGAGGCTATTTCGTGTCTCACGAAAGGTCATTCATACGATATGGCAACCAATATCTTTGATTTATTACCATTCGTTTTCCATACGAATAAACCCAATGATGGGAAGGAATATATCATGGTTGTGGGTAGAGAAAACAATGAGAGATGCTTTAAATACATAAGGCGTGATTACGTAAATGATGTTAGTAACTTAACAGCTTATAAAGTGTTACTACCAGAAGCAGCGGGGAGTGGTGAATATGGAGAGGCTTTACCCTCATCTATTATAGGCACACCTGGGTTGGCAAATACTGAAACTTTCCTAAGTATTGGCAGTTTCGTAGAGGAAAATGAAGCTTTACATCTACAACAATATATTAAAACAAAGTTTGTAAGAGGATTGCTTGGTATCATGAAAGTAACACAACATATAACTTCCGACATCGACTGGTCGCAGTCTATTCAGTCGATAGATTCGCAGCTATATGATAAGTATGGACTATCGGAAGAGGAGCGCAACTTTATTGAAACACACGTAAAAGAGATGAACTAATGAGGACACCTAATATTCGAACAAACCATGTAGTTATACCTAAGATATATGCTTACACCACACCTGGCGTTACTTATCATGATGGTTGGGTGAAGATTGGTTATACTGAAGCAGACGATGTTAACGTAAGAATCAAACAGCAATGTCACACGGCAAATATCGCTTGGATATTGGCTTGGCAGGGCAATGCTGTGTATGAAGGGTCGCACGATACCTTCATTGACAAGGCTTTCCATGCTTATTTAAATAAGTTGGGTTACCAGCAGGAAGCCCACACCGAGTGGTTTCGCATTGGTACGGACGAATCGAGAATGAAGTTTTATGACTTCCGAGAGAACCGTGGTTTTGTGAAAGGAAAGCCCACGCAGCAGTACCAACTACGTGAGGATAGTCAGGGAGAGGCTGTTCGCAAGACGATAGAGAGCTTTCGGAATAGTCCAGAAAGCGAATATCTATGGAATGCGAAACCCCGTTTTGGTAAGACATTAGCCGTCTATGACCTTTGCATGAAGATGCAGTTTCGGAATGTGTTAGTGGTTACGAATCGTCCAGCTATTGCCGACTCGTGGTATTCGGACTACCTAAAGTTCGTTGGACAAGACAAGTATCTCTTTGTGAGTCGTGTGCCCTCTTTGCTTCAGCGAAAGCCCACTCCTTGTCTTACTCGTCTACAATATGTGGAGCAGATAAAGCATGGTAACAGCGTAAAGAACTGCATTGAGTTTGTGAGTTTACAGGACTTGAAGGGTTCAATCTACTTCGGTGGCAGTCATAAGAAACTAGAGGAAGTGGCAGAGCTAACGTGGGATTTGCTAGTAATAGATGAAGCCCATGAGGGCGTAGATACGTATAAGACCGATGTAGCCTTTGACCAGATACGCCGCAAGCACACGCTCCACTTGAGTGGAACACCATTCAAGGCACTGGCGAATGAGAAGTTTCCTCAAAGTGCAATATACAACTGGACGTATGCTGACGAGTGCTTAGCTAAGGAGCAATGGGACGAAGAGAAGGGTTGTAACCCTTATATGGAAATGCCTAAACTCAATATGTACACCTATCGAATGAGCGACATCGTGACTGAGAAGGTGCGCCAAGGAGTGGAGATAGAAGGCGATGCGCAGGCTTATGCCTTCGACTTGAACGAGTTCTTCCGAGTAGAGCATGGACGCTTCGTGCATGATGAGTCGGTAGATAAATGGCTCGATGCGCTCAGCAGACAAGCACGTTATCCGTTCTCAACAGAGGCTTTGCGCAATGAAATAAGGCATAGTTTCTGGTTGTTGAATCGTGTTGATTCGGCAAAGGCATTGGCTAAGAAGCTAAGAGACACACAACGACATCCAGAGTTCGCAAGCATTGAGATTGTTGTTGCAGCAGGTGACGGTAAGACCGATAACGATGAGATTATAGAGGACGAGAGTTCCTTGATGCGTGTAAGGAAAGCCATTGCGGAACATCCGCAAGGCACGATTACGCTCTCCGTAGGGCAGTTGACAACGGGAGTAACTATCCCCGAATGGACAGCGGTGTTGATACTCAGCAATATGAAAAGCCCTGCCCAGTATATGCAAACGGCGTTTCGTGCGCAGACACCACACCTTTATATAGATGCTGATGGTCGGTATCATAGGAAAGAGAATGCCTACGTCTTCGACTTTGATCCAGCCCGCACGCTAAGTATCTATGAGGAGATGGCAAACGGACTAACGGCAGAGACGGCGTCGGGAGGTGGCGACATCGACACGAGAAAGGCGCATATCAGAGAGTTACTCAACTTCTTCCCCGTGATAGGCGAGGATGAGCAGGGCGAGATGGAGGCACTGGATGCCGAACAGGTGATGCTTATTCCTCGACGAATACGCTCTAAGGAGGTGGTGAGAAGTGGCTTTATGAGTAACTTCCTCTTCGCTAATATCTCCAATATCTATGGGTGTCCAGCAGGTGTAATCAGCATTATCAATAAGTTTGATGCTATAAAAGAATCGAAGAAGAACAGCGTTAATACTGATGATGTGGAGCAATTATCTCATGAGATAGATGCCGATGGGAATGCCCAACCGAGTGCCAATCAGGTGGCAGAGAGACAGGCAAGATTGTTTGGAGATAAGATATATGGTGAACCGAAAGAAGCAGTGGATAACATCATTGAAGAGAGTTTCGAGCGATATAGCCAGGCGAAAGAGAAGAAGGGAAAGAGTGCCGAGGAACAGATGATTGATAATGTGAGTGAACAGCTGACAAGCGTTTTACTGACCCATGCCAAAGAGCATGAAGAATCGAAGGAGGAGGCATTGTCGAAACGAAATCAGGGTCTTGCAGCAGTGAGAATCAAGAAGGCTGTGAATGAGCAGATAGGTAAGCATTGTCATCAAGCAGCCGTTGAGAAGAACACGTTGGACCATCAATGTAAGGAGGAGTGTGTTGGTAAGACAACACAAGAGCAACACGACATCCGAAAGCGGTATGAGGCAGAGAAGCAGGTGATAGACAAGGAGTTAGAGAAGACAGTGCAAGGAAAGTCGAAGGAGTTGCTTGAGAAGAGTGCAGAGATTGTTGCCGAGACCTATGAGCAACAGCGTATTGATGTGAAGAAAAGCGATGTGAATGAGGTTGTTCGCAATCATCTGCGTGGTTTCTCACGTACAATACCATCGTTCTTGATGGCTTATGGCAATGAAGCAACCACCTTGCAGAACTTCGATCAGGCTATTCCAGAGGAGGTGTTCTTAGAGGTGACAAGTGTGACGAAGGCGCAGTTCCGCTTGTTGAGAGATGGTGGTGAGTTTGTAAATGAGGAGACAGGGAAAACGGAGAATAGCCCTGGTCACTTCTTCGATGAGGTAGTTTTCAATGATTCTGTTAAAGAGTTCATGGCGTTGAGGAAGCGTCTTGCCAATTACTTTGAGCCTTCGAACAAGGAAGATATATTCAATTACATCCCTGCGCAACGCACCAATCAGATCTTCACACCTAAGGAGGTGGTGCGTAAGATGGTAGACTTATTAGAAGAGGAGAACCCTGGTTGCTTTGATGACCCACGTAAGACATTCGCCGACTTGTATATGAAGTCGGGGCAATACATTACAGAGATTGTGAAGCGATTGTATAATAGTCAGGGGTTGAAGAAGGCGTTTCCTGATTCGGAGAAACGCATTCGCCATATCTTTAAACATCAAGTGTATGGACTCGCTCCGACCGAGTGTATCTATCGTATCTCACTGCGTTATATCCTTGGATTTGACGATACTATCCACATTGATGAGGCTGATCATCACTTGCGTCAAGCTGATAGTCTGCCCGCTGCAAAGGCAGGAACTATGGGAGAGTTTTTAGATGAGGTGTTTTGAAGGAAACACCTCTCTTGAAACTTTTGAAGACTAGCTTGCAAATGTTACGGGTAGTTTTTGAATCAATATAAGCCTTTGATACCTAACGTTATAGGTGATATGTTAAAGGGGACAGCAAATATAATTAAAAATAAAAGAGGGGCTTTTAGTAAGATAGGAATAGGCACGTTGGGGGACAACTTGTCATAAAGAAAAGGTTGGATAATGCTTCCTGAGTTTGCAAAGAACAATGGGGAAGATGGCAAATAAGAATCTTTATAAGGGGAGAATGCCCTGCATTAGTAAGATGAAGTGGCTTATCTCTTCCCCACCGCTTTAACTTTTTTTTATTACCACATACTAGTTATATCATTAAAAAACACTAACTTTGTGCGAATTTAATCAGTAAGCTGTGACTAAAGACATAGTCAAAAAAAGAGTTCGAGATATTCTGGATGAGTACCTCGAAGCGAATAATCATCGCAAGACATCAGAGCGGTATGCTATTCTTGATGCGGTGTATGACATGAAAGGACACTTCTCTTTAGACGAATTGGGCGTAGAGCTTGAAACAAGGAACTTCCGTGTGTCTCGCGCAACGCTGTATAATACAATGCGTCTATTCATAGAGTTGCGCCTTGTCGTTAGACATCGTTTCATCGGACAAACCATGTATGAGGCTTGTTACGATAATGAAGATCATATCCACCAGATATGTACTGTATGTGGAACAGTGACCGAGGTTGAATCACCAGAGATCACTGAAGCGATTAAAAACACTAAGTTTTATCGCTTCCGAAGAGATGGCTTCTCATTATATATATATGGTATATGCTCTCGTTGCCAGGCTGTTCTGTCACGTCAGAAGAGCAAGTCCTTAACCCAAAAGCAAGGTAAAAACTCACATAAAAGCAAATGAACACAGGTAAAGTTGATGTCCTGTTGGGTCTCCAATGGGGTGATGAAGGTAAGGGAAAAGTCGTAGATGTACTCACACCACGTTATGATGTTGTGGCTCGATTTCAGGGTGGTCCTAATGCAGGACACACGCTTGAATTCGAGGGAGAGAAGTATGTTTTACGTTCCATCCCATCGGGTATCTTCCAGGGAGGAAAGGTCAATATCATAGGTAATGGAGTGGTCTTGGCACCTGATCTCTTTATGGGAGAAGCAAAGGAGTTAGAGAAGAGTGGGCACCCACTTAAGCAACGTTTGCGTATCTCAAAGAAGGCTCATCTCATCATGCCAACCCATCGCATCCTTGATAGAGCATACGAGGCTGCTAAGGGAAAGAATAGAGTTGGCACAACAGGTAAGGGCATTGGTCCTACCTACACAGATAAGATTAGCCGTAATGGATTGCGTGTAGGAGATATCTTATGTGACTTCGATCGTAAGTATGCAGAGCACAAGGAACGCCACATGAAGATGTTAGCTGCATTGGGGTGGACTGACTTTGAAGGTTTTGAAGATACTGAGAAACTATGGATGGAAGGCATTGAGTACATGAAAGAGTTTGAGTTTGTTGACTCTGAGCATGTCATCAATCACCTATTACGTGACGGCAAGAACATCCTCTGTGAAGGTGCTCAAGGAACAATGCTTGACGTCGACTTTGGGTCTTATCCATTTGTTACTTCATCCAATACTATATGTGCTGGAGCTTGTACAGGACTAGGTATTGGACCTAATAAAGTGGGCAATGTCTATGGTATCATGAAGGCATATTGCACACGAGTTGGTGCTGGTCCATTCCCAACCGAGTTGTTTGATGAGACTGGAAAGAGGATTCGTGACCTTGGTCATGAGTATGGTGCTGTAACAGGAAGAGAGCGTCGTTGTGGTTGGATAGACCTTGTTCAACTTCGTTACTCAGTAATGGTTGATGGTGTGACAGAGCTCATTATGATGAAGAGTGACGTACTTGACACCTTCGAAACCATTAAGGCTTGCGTTGCTTATGAGCTTCCTGATGGTACACAAACACAGGATTTCCCATATGAGATTGATGATGTGAAACCAATCTATAAGGAGTTCCGTGGTTGGAAGAAGGATATGACTCACTGTCGTTCCGCAGCAGAGTTCCCACAGGAGTTCCGCGAGTATGTTGCTTTCTTGGAGGAGTATCTTGAGACCAAGATTGGCATTATCTCTATCGGTCCTGACCGTGAGCAGACAATCGTTCTATAATCAATATAGGAACAAAAGAATTTTGAATAGTTAAGAGAATAAGGTTGTTAGGGAAGTAAAAGGACAAGGATATAAGGTCATTAGATGGTTCTCTCCTCTATAACTGACAATATCGTTTCTTTCACTTCTCTATCTCCTCCAATGCTCTTAACTGCTTTTTTATATTAAGAAGAATAACTATAACAGACAATGGCAAATAAACCTTCCATCCCAAAGGGCACCCGTGACTTCGGACCAGAGGAGATGGCAAAACGTAACTACATATTTGATACAATCAAAAGTGTCTATGCTTTGTATGGATTTCAGCAGATTGAGACACCTGCCATGGAGACTTTACACACCCTAATGGGCAAGTATGGCGATGAAGGAGACAAACTCCTCTTCAAGGTGTTGAACTCTGGTGACTATTTAAAGTCGGTTAGTGACGATGAACTCAAGGAGCGTAACACGTTGAAGATGCAAACGAAACTATGCGAGAAGGGACTTCGTTACGATCTTACTGTCCCCTTCGCACGTTACGTAGTCATGCATCGTGAGGAATTGCAGTTGCCTTTCAAGCGTTATCAAATACAACCGGTATGGCGTGCCGACCGCCCTCAAAAGGGTCGTTATCGTGAGTTTTACCAGTGTGATGCCGATGTTGTAGGTTCTGACTCACTATTAAATGAGGTGGAACTAATGCAGATTGTGGACACAGTCTTCACCAAGTTAGGGGTGAGAGTGCAGATAAAGATTAACAATAGAAAGATTCTCACGGGTATTGCCGAGGTGATTGGTGAGAAGGATAAGATTGTTGATATCACTGTTGCCATTGATAAGCTCGAAAAGATAGGACTTGAGAATGTAAACGAAGAGTTGCGTGCTGATGGTATATCAGAGGATGCGATTGCTAAGTTGCAACCGATCATTAAGTTGGAAGGAACCAACGAAGAGAAGCTAGCAGTGATTGCGGAAGCCTTGAAGGAGAGTGAGACTGGACTAAAGGGAGTTGAGGAAACACGCTTTATCCTTGATATGTTGAAGACGTCCGGACTAAAGAATGAGATACAACTCGACCTTACCTTGGCACGAGGACTTAACTATTACACTGGTGCCATATTTGAGGTTAAGGCGTTAGATGTGCAGATTGGCTCTATTACTGGTGGTGGTCGATATGACAATCTCACGGGTATCTTCGGTATGCCAGGGCTCTCTGGCGTTGGTATCAGCTTTGGTGCTGACCGCATATATGACGTTTTGAACACCCTAGACCTTTATCCAAAAGAGAGCGTGCAAGGCACTCAATTACTCTTTATCAACTTCGGTGAGCAGGAGACATCATATTGTCTTCCAATCGTAGCAGCCGCTCGTCGTGCGGGTATTCGCACCGAGATGTTCCCCGATAAGGCAAAGATGAAGAAGCAGATGAGCTATGCGAATGCAAAGAACATCGGTTTCGTGGCTCTTGCTGGAGAGTCGGAAATGGAAGAAGGAAAGGTTACATTGAAGAATATGACTACTGGTGAACAAGCGCTTGTGACGCCAGAGGAGTTGATAGCGAGGGTAAAGTAATAAAGAGAAGAAGCCTCACCCCCGCCCCCTCTCCGAATGGAGAGGGGAGTGAAAACTACTAGTAGGATGGAAGAGGATGGTTAGCAGGAATAGAGGTAATAATATTCTAGAATTAACGAAACGCCCTTCTCGAATGGAGAAGGGCGTTTCCTTATGTCGAAAAGAGCCTCTCTTTACATCAAGGAGACGCCCCCTTTATTTGCAATCAGCAGTATTCACGCCCCTCTCCATTCGGAGAGGGGACGGGGGTGAGGCTTCTTCTTTCCTCTTGGGAGGGGTTGGGGGAGGCTTACGTCCTACTCTTATACTTGATAATCTTTCGCTAATCCACCCTCACTTGTCTCTTTGTACAAGGATGGAATATCGTGTCCTGTCTGCTTCATCACCTCTACAACCCTATCAAAGGATACACGGTGACTACCATCACTAAACGATGCGTAGAGTTGAGCATCTAGTGCTCTACAAGCTGCAAAGGCGTTACGCTCAATACAAGGAATCTGTACTAAACCACAAACTGGGTCGCAGGTCATACCGAGATGGTGCTCAAGTCCCATCTCTGCAGCATATTCGATCTGTGACGGACTACCACCGAATAGCTGGCAAGAAGCGGCTGATGCCATTGCACAAGCAACCCCCACCTCACCTTGACAACCTACTTCCGCACCTGATATAGACGCATTGTACTTCACAATGTTACCAAAGAGTCCTGCCGTTGCAAGGGCATGTAAGATCTTAGTCTCTGTAAAGTCATGCCCCTTGGAGAGGTGATAAAGCACCGCTGGAACTACTCCGCACGCACCGCAAGTAGGTGCTGTAACAATCGTACCGTTCGATGCGTTCTCCTCACTCACCGCCAAGGCGTAGGCATAAACCATACCGCGACTCTGCAAAGAAGGCTTATAACCGCGTGCTTTGATATAATAAGTTGGAGCCTTACGAGCCAAATTCAGTGGACCAGGTAATGCCCCTTCACTATCCAATCCATGCTCAACAGCTGCCTGCATAGTATGCCAAACCTCACGCAGATAGTCCCAGAAATCATCATCCTCACACTGCTTTACATATTCCCAATAGCCCCTTCCATGATGTTCACACCATCCTTGAATATCCTTCAAAGTATGCAAATCATACACTTCCTGGTGTTTGAAGTAATCGCCCGTAGCCTTTCCTTCTGATAGCGCACCCCCTCCGACACTATAAACAATCCATTCCTCGAGTTGCTCACCAGCCTCGTTATAAGCTCGAAACTCCATTCCGTTAGGGTGATAAGGTAAGAAGATGCTAGGTTGCCAGATGATATCAACAGGTGCAATAGGCTTTAGTACGTCGATAATAGCCTTATCCGTCATGTGCCCCTTGCCTGTTGCTGCCAAGCTACCATACAATGTTACCTCGAAACGTGACGCCTCCGAGTGACGTTCTGCAAAGATGATTGCAGCTCGTTGTGGGCCCATGGTATGGCTACTAGAAGGCCCTTTTCCTATTCTAAAGATTTCTTTGAGTGACTCCATTAACTATTATCCTCAATCTTCCAAACTATGTTTTTAAAGCTACAAAGATACGAAAAAAAAGACAATGAGGTATCTCCTTGACTCCAAAATTATGATTACTCCGAGTCAACTCGTTTACTCGTCAACTTGAAGTAATCGTAACTTTGAATTACAAATTGTGCTTTTTGAAAGCAAAAATGTGTATCTTTGCATTTAATGAAATACGCAATCATCGCCGCAGGAGACGGCTCCCGACTGGCACAAGAAGGTGTTACTGATTCCAAGCCATTGGTTAAGGTGAATGGAGAACGGCTTATTGACCGATTGATAAGAATCTTTGTTGCGAATCAAGCAACCGATATTCTCGTTATCTGCAATGAGCACATGACGGATGTTGCAAGGCACCTTGTGGAGGTGGAGGAGCAGGGATTGAATGGGCATCATGTCCCTCTGCAATTCCTGATTAAGTCAACTCCTAGTTCCATGCACAGCCTTTATGAGCTGCGAAAATACCTGCTGGACGAACCCTTCATACTGACAACTGTTGATACAATCTTCGATGAGCAAGCGTTCAGTTTGTATGTCTCCACCTTCCGAGAAAGGCTGCATAAGGGCGTGGATGCACTGATGGGTGTGACCGACTATATCGATGATGAGAAACCACTCTATGTGTCAACTGATCCGCAACTAAACGTTACGGGTTATTATGATAATGCACAATCTGATACGCAATATGTATCTGCGGGCATTTATGGACTAGCCCCTTCAACGCTCTCCATATTGGATGATTGCATTGCAAAAGGGCAACATCGAATGCGTAACTTTCAGCGTGCTTTGGTGGCAGGAGGGCTTCGTGTTGAGGCTTATCCATTGTCGAAAGTCTTTGACATCGACCATGCTTCTGATATAAAAAAGGCTGAAGAATATTTGAAAAAAAGGCTCTAACCATGTTACTCATACAACGGGCAAGGCGTTATTCGCCCCATTCTGAAGAGAAAGATTGGGCTATCTTGACAGAAGTCGGTAAACTGTTGGGTGCGGAAGAGGTGGTGAGTGAAGATTCGTTTGATACTTTCCTACATTCAATCCAATTACTGAATACAAGTCTATCAAAGGGTAATCTTTCAACTGATAAACCCCTCGTTCTCTCTATGGGGCGTGCTCCGCAGACCTTAAATTATCTATCCACTTTGGAGGGAAAAGGCGTCTGTGTCCTCAATCCCACAGCTGGTGTGCGAGCTTGCCAACGTAGTAATATCGAACGTGTAATGCGTGAGAATCATCTTCCATTGCCACCTTCAGAAGGCGAAAAAGGCTATTGGCTGAAGCGTGGCGATCAAAGCGCAGAGACCCAAGAGGACGTTTGCTATTGTGCAAATCGAACTGAATTGGAGCTTGCCAAAGAGCATTTTCGGCGGCGAGGAATCGTTGATTTCATTGTACAAGCGCATGTGGAAGGCGATTTAATCAAGTTTTATGGTGTCGAAGGAACGAAATTCTTTCGTTGTTTCTATCCTTGTGACGATGGTGAAACGAAGTTTGGTGCAGAGCTGCAGAATGGTATTTCTCATCATTTCAGCTACTCCAAAGAGCAGTTGCAACACGATGCAGAACAGTTGTCGAGGCTTTTGCAAACCCCCATCTATGGTGGCGATGCTATCATCCGAGCCGATGGAACTTATGTCATCATCGACTTCAATGATTGGCCGAGTTACTCCCGTTGTCGTCAAGAGGCAGCTCAAGCGATTGTTGAAAGAGTGCGTCAGTTGTGAAAGGCATACCCTTTTGACAATTAACAAACGATAATGAAAGTCTTGAAAGATACATGATAATAAGAGAGAAAATAGATAAATTCCGAACATTACTACGTGCTTCTATGAAGTCGGAAGACACCGAAGAGTGGCTAGATGTGCATTTCACACGTCCCATCGGACTTGCTTTTGCCTTGTTCTGGCACCGCTTTGGCGTCACTCCTAACAGCATTACAATCCTCTCCATATTCCTTGGTGTGGTGGCAGGAGTGATGTTCTCTTTCACAGACACATTATATAATGTAGTGGGCGTAGTGCTCTTGATGCTTGCAAACTTTTGTGATTCCACCGACGGACAACTAGCTCGTCTCACCAACCAGCGGTCTATGAAGGGACGTTGTTTGGATGGTTTCGCAGGCGATACATGGTTTTTTACAATCTATCTAGCCCTTGTCTTGCGCCTTTGGAACGAGCCTATACCCCTTACAACAGTCCCTTGGGGCATTGGAGGGTTGGCTCTGGCAGCCGTTGCAGGTCTATTGTCTCACTCGCCACAAAGCTCCTTGAGCGACTATTATCGTCAGATACATCTTTACTTCCTGATGGGTAAGAAAGGATCAGAACTAGACTCTTATGCACAGGAACAAGCGATAGTTGAATCGCTGAAAGGCAAATCGAATGCCTTTTGGGAGCGTGCTTTCCATGCTAATTATCAGTATTATTGTAAGAGTCAGGAGCGTCGCACACCTGCTTTTCAGCGTTTCCACAAAGCGTTGATGGCACAATATGGCAGCATAGAGCAGGTTCCGCAAGAACTGAAAGAACGTTTTTTGAAAGGGAGTCGACCGCTCATGCCCTTCACAAACCTACTTACTTTTAATAGTAGAGCTATCCTCCTTTACGTCACCTGCTTACTGAATTGCCCTTGGATCTACCTCCTTTTTGAAGTCACGATATACAACCTCATGTACATATATATGCACAAGAAACACGAGAAATTATGTGCGTCTTTGATGCAGAACATCGGTGAGGAGAGACAGATAAAGCCGTTGGTTATCCTCTTCGACTTCGGTGGAACGCTCGATACACAGGGCTGTCACTGGGGTAAAATGCTTTGGCATGGATATGAAGCGATGGGAGTTTCTGTGACAGAAGAGCAGTTTCGGGAAGCCTATGTGTATGCTGAACGTAAGTTAGGGAGCGAACCTTTGATTCATGCCAACGACACTTTTCGTAGGATGTTATCGGTGAAACTCAGCTTAGAGTTCGATTACCTTTTAGAGAAAGGATGGCTGACTATTGATGAGCAAAGTGTGAGGAAGATGCAAACCAGGCTCGAAGACCACTTATATAATAAGGTGGAAACGACAATCGAAAGCAGTAAGAACACCCTTGAACAGCTTCGGAAGCGATACAGACTGGGCTTAGTAACCAACTTCTATGGCAATATGTCCGTTGTACTCAATGAGTTCCATCTGTCTAATCTCTTTGAAGTTGTGACCGAGAGTGCCGTTGTTGGTGTTCGTAAACCATCTCCAGAGATATTCAGAAAAGCCGTTGCCGCTATGCAGGTAGAGCCTCGCAAGGTGTTAGTAGTGGGTGATAGCTATACGAAGGACATCCTTCCTGCCCACGAGATAGGCTGCCGTACCTGTTGGCTCAAGGGTGAGGGATGGGACAAACAAGAGCCAGAAGCACCTGTTTCCGACCTTATCATTCATGAATTAAAGTCGCTTTTAGCGTACAAATGAGTGCAATTAAGTGCGTAAACAAGCTGAATAATAGAGAGAAAAAAGCAATAAAAATAAAATAAGAACGTTTAGTTTATAATATATAAAACGTATGAAACAAATGGATGTAAAGCCTGCAGAAGGTAGACTCGGTGTGTTGGTCGTTGGATGTGGAGCTGTTGCAACAACATTCATGACGGGTGTGTTGATGGCATGTAAGGGACTAGCAAAGCCCATTGGGTCGATGACACAATATGACAAGATACGTGTTGGGCATGGAGCCGATAAGCAGTATCTACACTATAAGGACATCATTCCGATGGCAGACTTGCGTGATCTTGTCTTCGGAACATGGGATGTCTATCCTCAAAACGCATATCAAGCTGCTGTCTATGCAGAGGTCTTGAAGGCGAAAGACATTGAGCCTGTTCGGGACGAGCTGATGGCTATTAAGCCAATGAAAGCAGCCTTCGACAAGAATTACGCCAAGCGTCTTGATGGCGATAATGTTAAGGATTGCAAGACGAGATGGGACATGGTTGAGGCGTTAAGAGCCGATATCCGTGACTTTAAAGAGCGTGAGCAATGCGATAGAGTAGTGGTTATCTGGGCTGCATCTACTGAAATATATGTACCTTACGATGCGGCTTATCATAAGACACTCGACCAACTGCAAGCTGCGATGAAGGCTGACGACAGAGAGCACATAGCCCCTTCCATGTGTTATGCTTATGCTGCTTTGGAGGAGAGATGCCCGTTTATCATGGGTGCTCCTAACACTACAGTGGACATTCCCGCGATGTGGGAATTAGCAGAGAAGACGCACATGCCGATTGCAGGAAAGGACTTCAAAACAGGGCAAACACTGGTTAAATCAGGCTTTGCACCTATCATTAAGACCCGTAATTTGGGCTTGGCAGGATGGTTCTCAACCAATATCCTCGGTAATAGAGATGGGCTTGTTCTGGACGAGCCAGCCAATTTCCACACCAAAGAAGTTAGTAAGTTGTCCACCTTGGAGACCATTTGTAAACCAGAGGAGCAGCCCGATTTATATGGAAACATCTATCACAAGGTGCGTATCAACTACTATCCTCCACGCAACGATGACAAAGAAGGATGGGATAACATTGATATCTTTGGATGGATGGGATACCCAATGCAGATCAAGATAAACTTCCTTTGCCGTGATTCCATCCTTGCCGCACCCTTGTTACTAGACCTTGTTCTGCTGTCAGATGTGGCTGCTAGGGCTGGAAGATATGGTATTCAACGCTTCTTGAGCTTCTTCCTAAAGAGCCCAATGCACGACTTCACGCAAGGTGAAGAGGCTGTGAACAACCTCTTTGAGCAGTACACAATACTCAAGAATGCCATCCGTGAGATGGGTGGATACGCCGCCGACGAAGAGATTGACTAGTGTTGCTGTATTCGATATAGTCGTTCGGAAGGGCTTAAAAGTGATTTAAAAAGATGGTATTAGATAGAGTAAGAAAACATCAAAAGTCAGTGTTCTCCGTACTTCGAGACCGACTGAATATAATGCTGTTGATGTGCCTTTTCATTGTAGCGGGCACGTCAATAGCTCATGCGCAACAACCTCTCCCTTCAGTCTTAAAGGTAGACTCCCTACCAGTTAAGGCTGATTCGTTGTTATTAGGCACTGATTCTATGGCACTTGCTACCGACTCGCTTATTCAGATGATGGACTCTCTTGCAAAGGAGGTAAGCAAGCCTGCCCCTATAGTCGATAGTACTTTGCTGCAATGTTATGTGGTTGACTCACAGACAGGAGATAGTATTCCTTATGCCAATGCCATCTATCGAACACTCAAGGTGGGGGCTTCGAGCGATGCAGACGGGCATTTCACCATAGAGAAGAAAGCTGGTGAACAACTCACCGTGACGGCAGTTGGCTATAAACCTCGTCGAATCAAAGTGACGGATGACACGCCTAATACGTTACATATAACGCTTATTGCCGATTCAAAGCAACTGCAAGGTGTGGTGGTAAAAGCCAAACGCAGGCATCGTTATTCACGCAAGGATAACCCTGCAGTAGAGCTTATGAAACGAGTAATAGCAGCCAAGAAGGAGTCGTTACTATCGAACCACAGCTACTATCAATATGATAAGTATCAGAAGGTAACGATGGCTATTAACAACCTAACTCCCGATGACATCGAGGGCAAGATGTTCAAGAAAGCACCTTGGTTACTCGATCAGGTGGAGGTGTGCCCATATAACAACAAGCTCATACTTCCTATCTCCGTCGATGAGACACTCACGCAACACATCTATCGTAAAAACCCTCGAGACGAGAAGGATATAGTGTTAGGTCAGACGACAAAGGGTATCTCTAAACTCATTCAAACAGGTGAGGCGTTGAACACAATAGTAAAGGATCTCTTCAAAGATATCAACCTCTATGATGATCAAATCGACCTTCTGCAAAAGAGATTCCCCTCTCCAATAGGCTCAACTGCCATCTCCTTCTATCATTTCTATATAGATGATACGGTCTATGTGAACCAAGATCAATGTATCAGACTGCAGTTTATGCCAGCTAACCAACAGGACTTTGGCTTCCGTGGGGAGCTCTATGTGCTGAACGATAGTACGTTACATGTGAAGAAATGTGATATGCAGTTGCCTGCAAACACAGGTGTTAACTTTGTCGATGCGATGAAGTTTGAACAGGAGTTTACCAAGTTGAATAATGGCGAATGGGCGTTGACAACGGATAACATGGTGGCTGAGTTGAAACTTACTGACCTTCTTCAGCGTGCCATTGTGATACGAACAACGGGTATGAATAACTATGCTTTCACTCCTATTGACGACAAACTCTTCAAGGGGAAGGCAAAGGTTACGTATGATGCAAACGCTAAAATGCGTGATAATGACTTCTGGGCAGCACATAGAACGACCCAACTAACCAAGAGCGAAGCCAGTATGGACTCGTTCGTGAAGCGCATGTCTAAGACCAAGCACTTCAAGTGGCTGCTGTTTACAACGAAGGCTCTTGTGGAGAACTTTATCGAAACTGGCAATGAAGATAAGCCTAGTAAGGTTGATCTCGGACCGGTTAACACCTTCATTTCAAAGAACTTTGTCGATGGTATTCGATTGCGTGCTTCAGCTCGGACAACGGCTAAGTTTAATCCACACTGGTTCTTCGAAGGCTATTACGCATATGGTACGAAATCGCATCAAAACTACTATGATGCGAAGGTGACATACTCTTTCAACAAGCCAGAATATCAACCGATTGAGTTCCCGATACGCACCATCTCCATCGAATCAAATAGAGATGTTGAATCGCCATCAGATAAGTATTTGAAGCATAACAAGGATAACATCTTCATGACCTTCCGTCCTGTAAAGGTGGAGAAACTCTATTTCTACAATCGTCAGAGGATAAAGTTTGAGTGGGAAACAAACTATGGTTTGGCAACAAGCATTGGTCTTAGCACAGAGAGCAATCGCCCTACTGGTAAGTTGATATACGAGAAGATGGATGGCTCGTTGGTTGATCGTATTCGTTTGACAGAGCTTTCTTTGAGTCTAGACTATCGTCCTGGGCAGAGTTATGTAAACTCAAAACAGAGGCGAATGGAGGTGAATCTCGATGCTCCAGAGTTCAAGTTGAAGCACACAATGGGCTTAAAAAACTTCTTAGGAGGTCACTTTAATACGAATCTCACCGAACTCGCAATCTATAAACGATTCTGGTTAGGGAGCTGGGGACACGTTGATACACGTGTAGAAGGAGGTGCACAATGGAATAAAGTACCATTCCCCTTCCTCATCACACCACCTGTCAACACCTCATACTTCGAACACCTTGGTACGTTCAACCTCATGCAACCACTTGAGTTCCTTAATGATAGGTATGCTAAATTCAACCTTGCTTGGGACTTGGAAGGCAAAGTTTTCAATCGAGTTCCATTGTTGAAGAAGTTGAAGTGGCGTGAGTATGTAGCCTTCAAGGGCATGTGGGGGCACCTAACAGATAAGAACAATCCCTTCTTACCACAGAACTCTAACGATCCAGACTTATATAAGTTTCCTGATGGAACAGGCGTTATGACGAATGATCCTTATCTAGAGTTTGTGGTCGGAGTACACAATATCTTCAAGTGTCTGGAGGTCGATTATGTGCGCAGACTGACCTATACTCATGCGCCAGGAATCTCTAAGAATGGTATAAGATTTGGTTTTAATCTTGTGTTCTAGTGCCTCCCCAAGCCCCTCCGAAGGAGGGGATGTGCTTTAGGGAGTTGTTAGGATGTGAGTTGGAAACGCCTTCTTCATATTAAAGGAGGCGTTTCTTCATAATGAAGAGACGCTCTCTTTCTATGAACGGAAGCGTCCCTTAACTAACTTCCGTTAGGCTCTTCTCCCCTTGGGGGAGGTTGGTTGGGGTTTTACTTATGGTTTTAGTGATTAGATATAAGTATCGATTATGTGGAAAGATATTATTTTAGTAGGTATTGGAAGTTTCGTTGGTGGTAGTCTTCGAATGGTTATCTCAAAGTATGTTCAGCTTGCTATCGCTGGTTCCTTCCCCTTAGGAACACTCGTCGTGAACGTTTTGGGGTGTTTTCTAATTGGTATATTCTCCTCATTACCAGGTGAGAATGGAGGTATTAGTACGTCTACTCGCCTTTTACTAACTACTGGTTTCTGTGGGGGATTCACGACTTTCTCCACCTTTATGAATGAGAATGTCGGCTTGATGAAAGGCGGTGATGGATTCGTCGTATCCGTTCTTTACATCCTAGCCTCCCTCGCTTTGGGCTTTATAGCAGTATTGGCAGGTAGGGTAGTGGTGGCGCATTAAGGAGTACCAAAGGCTCTTCTTCAAGACAAGAGACGCCCTTTTGCATTGCAAAAGGGCGTCTCTTTGTACCTTACTAAGGCTCTTCTTCAATCGAACTTGTATCTACTTGATAATCAGAAGGGCTACAAGATGAATTTAAAAGTAGGTCGGAAGAGCCATAAAGCGCCTCTTCCTTTGGGTTAAGCTTCGCGTCTCATCTGTTCGATAAGCTCCTTTTGATGATCCGTTAGATGGTCAGGAAGTTTCACGTTATAGGTGATGATGAGGTCACCAAAGGTGCCATCCCCCCTGTCGTAACCCTTTCCACGCAGACGAACCTTCGTTCCGCCTTGTGTTAAAGGCTTTACTTTCAGTTTTACCTTGTTGCCTCCAGAGAGTTGGATAACCACTTCGCCACCCAATAGGGCAGTGTAGAGATCAATGCCAACAGTGGCTTCCATCTGTCCAGGATTAGGCTGTCCGTAAGCTCTTCCAGTACTTCCTGCCGATGAGCGACGCCTTCCTGCACCTCCAAATAGGTCTTGGAAGAAGCTGCTGAAGCCGCCTCCGCCATTGCCAAAGCTGCTGAAATCGAATCCTCCAAACGAGTTTGCATCCCCTTGACTACCATTAAAACCACCGAAGCCACCCGCTTGCTCGTAGGCATCAGCATTCCTCCATTGCTCGCCATACTTATCATATTTAGCGCGTTTATCAGGGTCTCCAATGACTTCAAACGCCTCGCTCAATGCTTGGAACTTAGCTTTTGCCTTCGGATCGTTAGGATGTAAGTCTGGATGAAACTGCTTTGCACGTTTCCTATAGGCTGCCCGCACATCCTTCTGAGGGATGTTTCGATCCACACCTAGAATCTTATAATAATCTATAAATGCCATATCTTTGCCTCCTTATAATAGTTTATTTCATACTTAAAGATAGTAGCAAAGAGCGTGCCATCAGTCCATTCGGTCCCGATAATCTTCATAGGTAAACTCTCGCAAGACCTCTAGTTCGTTGTCAGGATGGAGTAGGGCGATAGCCGGATGACTGATTCCATTGAACATATTAGTCTTCACTGTCGTGTAATGAAGCATATCTTCAAAGATGATATTCTCGCCTATCTGCAATGGATGGTCAAACCTCCATGACCCCATCCAGTCACCACTCAAGCAGCTGTTAGCACCTAGTCGGTACGTATTTTCGCCCTCGGCAGATCCGTCCTCATCAACTAATTCGGCATTGCGAACGGCTGGATGGTAAGGCATCTCTAGACAGTCTGGCATGTGACAGGTGAAACTTACGTTCAAGATAGCCGTTTTTATGCCATGATCCTCCACCACATCGAGCACTTGAGCGACTAGTGGTCCCGTTTGCCAAGCGAAGGCACTACCAGGTTCGAGTATCACCTTTAACCAAGGATAGCGTTTCTTAAACTCTTTCAAGGCGTAAATAAGACGTGGAACATCGTAGTCTTTGCGTGTCATTAGGTGTCCGCCGCCAAAGTTAATCCACTTTAGTTGTGGGAACCAGTTGGCGAACTTCGCCTCAATATGCTCCAATGTGCGTTCGAAAACATCGCTACCACTCTCGCAATGGCAATGAATATGGAAGCCATCAACGCCCTCTGGCAGTGTAGCAGGGAGTTTTGAAGATGCGATACCGAACCTAGTTCCAGGTGCGCAAGGGTTATATATGAGTGTTTCTACCTCTGAATACTCTGGATTCACACGTAGTCCACAACTCAAGCGAGCGTTTGCTAGCTTTGCCCTAACGTGGTATTGCTCAAATTGAGACAATGAGTTGAATACGAGATGAGACGAGCATCGTGCAATATCATCAATCTCATAATCCGTATAACCAGGTGAGAACGTGTGCGTGGGAGCACCAAATTCCTCAAAGCCTAGTCGTGCCTCATACAGAGAGGACGCCGTTGTGGCATGGATATACTCACGGAAAATGGGGAAGGTACGCCATAAAGCGTATGCTTTAAAGGCTAGAATAATCTCAACATCAGCCTCCTTAGCAACACTGGCGATCAATTGGAGGTTCTTTCGTAAACGCTCTTCTTCCAATATGTACATCGGTCGGGAGAGTTCGTTGTAAGTCTTTGGATTTACTTTCATGGTGCAAATATAAGGAAAAATTTGCGGTTTTCAGAAATAATATCTACCTTTGCAATACAAATAAAGTATGAGCATGAAGCTGGTTATTATGACTAAGTCCACCTTCTTTGTAGAGGAGGATAAGATAATAAGTATGCTCTTCGAGGAAGGACTTGACTGCCTACACATCTCGAAGGTTGACCCGTCTCCACTTTATTTAGAGCGCCTTTTGGCTCTTATCCCATCTCATTATCATAGCAAAATAGTTGTACATCAGCACTTTCAGATGAAGAGTGAGTATGGTCTAGGTGGTATCCACTTGGATAACCCCAGCCTTGCTACACCTCACGGATATAGAGGGCACATCAGTCGGAGCTGTGACGATGTGATGAAACTAAAGGCAATTAAGAAACAATCAGACTATGTCTTTCTGAAAAACATCCATCAGCCTCGTGAGAATACGGCTGCTACTGAACATATCTTGTCGGATATTGAATTGGAAGAAGCACGTAAACAAGGGCTCTTAGGAAAGCATGTTTATGCAATGGGAGGCATTACGATAGATGATTTCCCACGTTTGCACGACCTCGACTTTGGTGGAGTTGTGGTTCGAAACGACCTTTGGGATCAGTTTTGTATCCATAGTGAGCAGAACTTCAACCCTATTATTAAATACTTCCGTAAGCTTCGCACGATTTGTTAGGGGCTTTCGGTAGCTAACAGTTGATTTATACCTTATAAATATAAACAATATAAAGAAATGAGTGAAAACAACTCTTTTTTGGTCTTCTCAGGTACTAAGACAAGATATCTTGCTGAGAAAATCTGTGCTAGTTTAGGCTGTCCTCTTGGCAACTTAGTGATGACTCGCTTTTCAGATGGTGAGTTTGTTGTTTCTTATGAGCAGAGTATTCGTGGCAAGGATGTCTATCTTGTACAGAGCACATTCCCAAATTCTGATAACCTCATGGAGCTTCTCTTGATGATTGATGCAGCCAAGCGTGCTTCTGCACGACAGATTATTGCTGTTATGCCTTACTTTGGTTGGGCTCGTCAAGACCGTAAGGATAAACCTCGTGTCAGCATTGGTGCAAAGTTAATAGCTGACTTGTTGAGTGTTGCTGGTATCGATCGTTTGATGACCATGGACCTTCATGCAGATCAGATTCAAGGTTTCTTCAATGTTCCTGTTGACCACCTCTATGCTAGCGGTGTTCTTCTTCCTTATGTGCAGAGCCTTCACTTGAAGGATTTAGTTATTGCTAGTCCTGATGTTGGCGGCTCTAAACGTGCCAACACATACGCTAAGTATTTGGGTTGTCCGCTCGTTCTTTGCAATAAGACACGTGCTCGTGCAAATGTTGTAGATACAATGCAGATTATTGGTGATGTAAAGGATAAGAACGTAATCATCGTTGATGATATGGTTGATACAGCTGGTACCATTACGAAAGCAGCAGACATTATGAAGGAGGCAGGGGCAAAGAGTGTTCGTGCAATTGCTTCTCATTGCGTCATGAGTGGTCCTGCAACAGAGCGTGTAGAGGCTTCTGCGTTGGAAGAGATGGTCTTCACAGATTCTATTCCATACACTGCTCGCTGTTCAAAGGTTAAGCAGATCTCTGTTGCCGATATGTTTGCTGAGACGATTAAGCGTGTTTTGAATAATGAAAGTATCTCAAGTCAATATCTTATCTAATTGATTAATTAAATAGGTAAAAACTTGCGATTAAACATATAATGAGGGGTAGAACGAAGAGTTCTGCCCCTTTTTTAGACTTTTAGAGTCGTTTCCGTTGATATAAGTCAATAAATGATGTGTGATGCAAAAAATAGTCTGCTAAAGTTTTGTTGTGTGCGAAAACAGCCTTACCTTTGCATTGTCAAAAGACAAATAGATTGTTTAGGTTAGTAGTAATAGATTTAGGTTTTTAGTTATTTAGTTTAAGGTAGAACAAAAGAGATTGTTCAGGTTTCAATTAAATAGGTTTAGTTTAGGTAATAAGTAAGATTGATTAAGGGATAACAATGACGCAAGATGATTGGGTATACGCCGTGAGGCGGTAACCCAAAAGTCAAGCTCAATCGTTCACAGAGATGTGAATTGACAAAGGGTACGGCACTTGATGCTGTACCCTTTGTCATTTCTATAGTCTTAATTAATTGTTATCAGATAGAGAGAGGTAAGCTCAAACTCTTCGTGATGATGATGAATATTGGTGGAGTTAATGCTCCGCACCACTGCTAATACATTCTCTGACTGAGGTTGAAAGGCAAGAGGCTATACAAACGATATATAGAGGTGGATCGGAGGGAGAATAATTTTGCAGTCATTGCTATCATTATTTGGCAGGTTCTAAGTTGTTTTTAATTAGCGAGTTAATCAAATTGTTCAAAATGACAGCAACTTGTTCTTTAAATGAACTATGGTTTAAGAGGCTTTTTAGTAAGCCAAAGTAGTGTTTGTTAAGGTAATAAGTAAAAACTTTCCTTATGCGTCTTTTCTATTAACCTAATCGTTTAATCGTGAAGTTTTATAGCTCTAAATTTGCTAATGTGGGATATAATATATACTTTTGCACATAAGATTTGCAACGTGCAAATCAGTGATTAGAGGAATAACGAACGAATGTCAATATCAAAAACTAGGCAGAAGCTTGTTGATGTAGCACGCCAACTCTTTGCAAAGAATGGCATTGCTAATACAACGATGAACGACATTGCGAAATCATCTGGTAAAGGAAGACGGACGCTCTACACCTATTTCAAGAGTAAAGATGATGTATATTATGCAGTGATAGAGTCAGAGTTGGAACGTCTATCGGATAAGTTAGATGAGGTGGCAGCAAAGCGTATTAGACCTCAAGATAAGATTATCGAACTGATTTACACCCACCTAAGTATGATAAAGGAAACGGTTATGCGTAATGGAAACTTGCGTGCAGAGTTCTTTAGAAATATATGGATGGTTGAGAAAGTACGCAAGAACTTTGATGAAGACGAGATTGAACTCTTTCGCAAGGTATACGCTGAAGCGAAAGAAGATGGCGAGTTTGATATTGACAATGTAGAGCTAGTTGCAGACATCACACATTATTGTATTAAAGGGTTAGAGGTGCCATTTATCTATGGTCGGTTAGGTCATGGATTAACTGAAGAGTCGTCTCGTCCGTTAGTAGCAAAGGTGGTTTATGGTGCACTGGGTAAGGGTATTATAAAGTAATAACTAACAATATAAACTAAGACAATATGAAATTATTGGAAGGTAAGACAGCCCTCATCACAGGAGCTGCACGTGGTATTGGTAAGGCTATAGCATTGAAATTTGCAGAGGAAGGCGCTAACATCGTATTCACTGACCTTGTTATTGATGAAAATGGTAAGGCTACTGAAGCAGAGATAGCAGCTAAGGGTGTTAAAGCTAAGGGTTACGCTAGTAACGCAGCAGACTTTGCACAAACTGCAGAGGTCGTTGCTAAGGTTAAAGAAGAGTTTGGTTCTATTGATATCCTAGTTAACAATGCAGGTATAACAAAGGATGGTCTTATGCTCCGAATGACCGAACAGCAGTGGGATGCTGTTATAGCTGTTAACTTGAAGAGTGCCTTCAACTTCATCCATGCGTGCGTCCCTGTCATGATGCGTCAGCGTGGTGGTAGCATTATCAACATGGCTAGTGTTGTTGGTGTACATGGTAACGCAGGTCAGTCTAACTATGCTGCTTCAAAGGCAGGACTTATCGCTTTAGCAAAGAGTGTGGCTCAGGAAATGGGTCCAAAGGGTATCCGTGCTAATGCAATTGCACCTGGTTTCATTGATACAGCGATGACTCAAGCCCTTTCACCAGAGATTCGCAAGGAGTGGACAGATAAGATTCCTCTTCGTCGTGGTGGTACAGTTGAGGATATTGCAAACACTGCAGTTTATCTTGGTTCAGACCTTTCTAGCTATGTATCTGGTCAGGTTATCCAGGTAGATGGTGGTATGAATATGTAATTACAAGCCTCCCTATTCCCCAACAAGGGGAAGGGAGACATTCTTGCTAAGGCTTCAAACTTGCGTTAGCAATACTCTTGAAAATCATAAATCACTAAAAGGAAATATACACCGAACCACAAGCACTCTTTTAGATGAGGCTTGGAAAAACTATATACTATGCAAGTACTTTACGAAGATAACCATGTCATAATTGTCTATAAAGAGGCTGGTGAGATTGTGCAAGGCGATAAGTCGGGCGATATACCATTGTCAGAGATTGTCAAACAATGGTTGAAAGAAAAATATCAAAAGCCTGGTAATGTCTTTCTAGGGGTTGTTCACAGACTTGACAGACCTGTTTCTGGTTTAGTTATCTTTGCTAAGACATCCAAAGCACTTACTCGTTTGAATAACATGTTCCGCAATGGTGAGGTGCATAAGACCTATTGGGCAATCGTTACTCGACCTCCTTTTGAATCTGAAGCAACGTTAACTGATTGGCTTGTGCGTAATGAGAAGCAGAATAAGAGTTACGCTTATAACCATCAAGTGCCCACTTCCAAGAAGTCAATCTTACATTATAAGGTTATCAATCAGACAGACCATTACACGCTTTTAGAGGTTAATTTGATGACAGGAAGGCATCATCAAATACGTTGCCAGTTGTCTAATATGGATTGTCCTATTAAGGGTGATTTAAAGTATGGAGCCCCTCGTTCTAATCCAGATGGCGGTATCTGTTTGTTAAGCCATCGTGTGGAATTTATCCACCCAGTATCTAAGGAACTCATAAAAGTAGAGTCTCCTCTACCTAATGATAACCTTTGGCAAGCGATTGGAAGGTTCTAGTATTGTTTAACCCTCCAATCACCTTATTTATTATTAGCGTCCTTCATCAACAATAGGGTAGAGTTCGATGAACTCACCTTGATGTCTCTTACCATCGTTAATGACTGCTGCTATCTTCTCACTAACAACATCCACAGAGTGAGAACCAGGTCCTGTATAATGGTTATTCAGGTCAGTTGTGGTTGCACCAGGGTGTATGTCGAAGATATCAATAGGTAGATTGTTCTTATCAAACTCCATTGCTATGATACTAGTCATCGCATTTTGTGCTGCTTTACTAGCCACATAAGCCATCGGATGCCAGTAGGGACTCACCTCAGAAGGCACAGTTATATTGACAATTCGCCCTTTATTCACTTCCAACAAAGGGATAAGTGCCTTCGTCAAAGCAAATGTTCCAATATAATTTACCTGTATCGTTTCCAGTACGTCACGCATCTCTGACTTGTAACTAGGTACCTCCATGTCGCCAGGTATCCCCGCATTGTTTACAAGCAAAGCCAAATCAGGATACTTCTCCTTAATCTCTTTTGCAGTAACCAGCAGTGAGTCGTTATTGCAAAGGTCAACGTGTTGCCAACCAATAACGTCTACTCCCTCCTGTCTTAATGCTTTGATAGCAGCTTCGGCGCGCTCTTTATTTCTTGCACCGACAATCACTTGCCATCCACTCAAGCCCAAATATTTGCAAATGCCATAGCCTATACCCTTATTTGCACCTGTTACTAATACTTTTGCCATATCCTTGTTTTGATTAATCAGTAAGTTATTTCTTATCCACAAAGGTACGGTTTTTTACCAAATGAGCAATCTCTATCTTTGTAATATACATCTTTTTCCCTACCTTTGTCACATCATTAAGTTATTAAGTACACATTATTAATAGTTAAAGATGAGATTGATTCGACCTTTACTCCTCACCATGACGGCAGGAGTTGTGCTCTCTTCTTGTATTAAAGAAGAGGCTTTAAATGCAGAAGCAGATATTACCAATATCACAGTCAAGGGTACGGAACTAATCCGTAAACCGGTTATAACGAATAATACTATCCAACTCTATGTCAATGGATGGGCTGATGTTACGCATCTTGCACCCGTATTTAACTTGACAGAAGGGGCAACGATTGAACCAAAGGATAGCACTGTTCGTGACTTCACTCAGCCCCAGCAATATGTTGTCACATCGCAGGATGGACAGTGGAAGAAGACTTACACCGTCTCTTTCATTGCTAACAATGATATTGCAACAGCCTATCATTTCGAAAGATTAAAGGTTGATAACACTGTTAGTTACGACACCTTCGTTGATAAAACACCTGATGGTGGCACCTTTGAGTGGGCGAGTGGCAATAGTGGAGTATCGTTTATTCTATCGGGAAAAGGTGCTAAGGACTATCCAACAAGCCAAGCAGACGATGGCTATAAGGGCAAGTGTCTGAAGTTGACAACCATCAGTACGGGAGCTGTGGGGGCTTTGTTCGGTTCTCCAATAGCTGCTGGTAACCTGTTTACAGGCTCCTTTGAACTTGATTTTGGCGATACTGGCAAGTCAACTCACTTTGGTGTTCCCTTCCGACAGACGCCTTTAGCACTCGTTGGATACTATAAGTATAAAGTTGGTGATAAGTTTACTGATAAGAATCAAACGGAGATTAAGGATAGAAAAGACGACTTCGCACTCTATGCCGTATTGTTTGAAACAGGTGATGGAGTAGAGTATCTCGATGGTCATAATTCGCTGACTAGTGATCGGATAGTGCTTAAAGCAATGCTAGAAGATCGTAAGGAAACAAACGAATGGACACGTTTCAGCATTCCTTTCAAGGCTGTTGACGGGAGGACAATAGATGCTGAAAAGTTGAAAGAAGGCAAATATAGTCTGGCTATCATTATGTCATCTAGTAAGGATGGAGCCAATTTTGAAGGCGCAGTAGGGAGTACGCTCTATGTTGATGAACTAGAGTTATTCACGAAATAAGCTGTTATTTAAATACTTATAAAGTAATACTAAAGAATAAACTTAATAGTGTTTTGCATTAAAATGAATATACGAGTTATAGTACTTGCAGTCGTTAGCTTGAGCTTTTCCATGAGTCTCTTCGCACAAACCGACCGCACAGAAGCATTAGAATCAGCCGATCAGAACGGGTGGGAATATGAGTTGAAAGCAGGTGTAAACATCGGTGGTTCGTCTCCACTTCCTATCCCTGTTGAGATAAGAAAGATAACTAGTTATAACCCACGATTCAATGGAACGATTGAAGGAACAGCCACGAAGTGGTTGGGAGAAGACCGCCAATGGGGTGTATCAGTAGGTTTGAAGTTGGAAGAAAAGGGCATGATTACTGGTGCAAGAGTAAAGAATTACAGGACAGAGATTGTTGATGAGGGTAGTCATGTAGCCGGTTATTGGACAGGCGATGTGCAGACTGACTATCATTCAACGCTCCTCACCATCCCAGTTATGGGCAATTACCGCATCAATGACAGGTGGAAAGTGCGTGCCGGGGTCTATTCTTCTATCAAACTAGATGGTAATTTCTCTGGACATGTTAGTAACGGATACCTCAGAGAAGGTACTCCAGTGGGGCAGAAACTGACCTTTAATGATGGACAAACAGCCTTTTACGATTTCTCTTCATCGCTTCGCTCCCTTCATTGGGGTGCTCAGGCAGGCGCAACGTGGCGTGCCTTTAACCATTTTACCATCAATGCCGATATGACATGGGCAGCAAATGGTATCTTCAAGAAAGACTTTAAGACGATTAGTTTCAAGCTATATCCAATCTATCTAAACATCGGTTTTGGCTATCGTTTCTAGGTGTGCTTAGGAGAGAACAACATAAGACATAATATTCAATGAGGGCGTTTCTTCCTATCGAAGAAACGCCCTCTTCATAGCAAGGAAACGCCCTTCTCAAATGGAGAAAGGCGTTTCCTTGTTTTCGTTCCTGCTGCTCCTACTAATGAAGCATAGCCTCGTTACACACCGCCCCTCCCTCTCTTCCGCTTATCCTAACTAGCTTCCGTTAGGTTCTCCTCCCTTTTCAGGGAGGCAGGGTGGGGCTATCTTTTCCCTAAAGTGGCTTTGCCAATGTTAGCATTAACAGCCAATCTGTCTCTTGGATGTTGTATAAATTCAGAATCTCTGCGTCACTCTTAAACTCATCCAATAGCTGGTCGCGATTCTTATTACCCTTAGTTATCCAATTACTAAACAATTTGGCAGCACGTTGAGCGTCCCCTTTAGCCCATTGATAATAGCCTGCATTGAGGTAATCTTCCGTTGTTGGCAATGTATTCAAGAGTGTCTCATAAAGCTGAGTGGCCTTGTCAAGACTCTTTTCCATGAGCATTGCCCATGCAAATACACGTTTCACATTCATGTCGTCAGGGTTCTGATAGTCTAAGCGGAATAACTCTTCGCGTACTTCAGATGATTTCCCTAATTTCAATAGAGCGATACAACGATTCAAAGCATAGTCCTTATTCTCTGCATCCAGTTGTAATAATTGTTCGTAGGTGTGCTCTGCTGTCTCGTAATCTTCGCAATCTAGCGCAGCACGAGCTTGTCCTTTTAGTGCCCACTCATTGTTGGGTTCCTTCTCTAAAGCCTTTAAGAAGAAGTCATACGCACTATCAGGTCTACCGATATGGATGTTTGTGTAACCCATAAGAATGCAGTATCTTGGGTCGTCACTATAGAATGTACTGAGCAGTTCTATCAGTTTCTTGTATTGGTGTCGCTTATATAAATGCAGTGCTAAACGCAACTTCATGTCATCAAGCCCAGTGTTCATAAACGACTTATAGATAAAGAAGAAGATGTCTGCAACGAAGTCTCCTTTGCCATTATCTTCGAATGGGTTGATGAAATCCTGTGCTGTTCTATAGAGTCGGAAGAAGCGATATAAATCCTGAATGTACGCTCGACGGATGTTTGCAACACCTTCTTTCTCATCGAAAGAACCGAGTGGACCGAAGGCAGAGTCAGTCCCTATCATCTCTTTAATGTTACTTGGCAACTGGCTGATTACTTGCTCCATAGCAATGGCAAGAGAGTACTTATCCGAGTCACAAAGAGCCCCTCTCTCTACGAGAACATTGAGAAACTTCGAATCACCTAGCGCCTTTAAGGTGGGTCGAAGAGCTGGGTTTTCGATATAGAATGGTGTGAACCAATTCACAACATCACTAAAGAATGGGAAGCGTTTCATCTGTCGGAACCCACCGAAATAGATGTCCGAACCTTGCTTCTGCATATCCATCATCTTCTTAACCTGTTCCTCCATCTGCTCCATGCGTTTGTCTTCTGCATCTTGATGGAGTATGTTTTCAAGTTGATCCTCCTCCTTTTCAACAATGCCGATACGCCCAACAGTGAGGTTGGAATTGCGCATGATGTCTGGCATAATATCCCTTTGAATCTTGTCGTTGTCCTTTTCTGTGTCTAAACTATAGAAGAGTTGAATTTGTAAAGAGAGCAATTCGCGTGTCACACTAGCATCCGCACAAAGTTCTTTGATGATAGTGTCTTGTTCCGGAAATATATCCATTCCCTCAAAGACAGATAATACCCAACCCACGAGGGCACGCTGGCGAACATGGATGTCGGTTGTTTTCTGATAGATAGAAGTGAGTGTTTTGAACTTATAGATATCGAATTGGTTCATTGCACTCAACGTGATTGCACTGACGAGAATCTGCTGATCATTGGATATGACTGTAGGTGATGTCAATAGTTGGGAATAGAATTGATAGTCCTCTTCTGTCCATTGGCAAGATGTAAACAAGGCGTTGAACAGACGATTAATGAACAACTGATGACGATCGTAGAGTTCGCTTTCTTTCTCCTTTTGGGCTGTCTCTTGTTGTAGAGATAACATAGCTAAATCAGTGACAAAAGACTCTAAGACGGTGCGAACAAAGTCATGGCTAGTGTTGAGATGGTCGTTTATTTTAAAGGCATCAATGTATGCTGGTACATGTTTGCAACGCCAACTAATTTCTAAGTTGGCGGTCACACGATAAAGACGTTGTAGCAACGAGGCATAAAGAGAGGCGCGTTGCTGATCGATAAGTCCCCTCCCCATGTAGTCAACCATCAGTTGATAATCACGCTTGACAGCCTCAAATTCATCGTTACCCATCAGTGAAGGACGTTGTAAGAAGAGCTGATTTAATACTTCAATAGCATTGTCCAATCGCTTATCCATCAGTTCACTTATAGTCTTACTAAGTATATCTTCTACGTTCACTGCGCTATTCTTTAAAGTTACTAATTATGTATCTATCTTACTTATTGTGGTTAAGAAAATCCCTCGCCATTATTAGGTCGGCTCTGCGAGGTGCTCCCACCTTTGTGTATTTGATGTCAGGTAAAGCCCGAACTGTGGCATCATCTGCCTGCATATACTTCTTTATCAAAGCCGCATAATACTTAACACCATGTTTATTGATCAAGTCGACAGCCTTGTCGTAAGCCTTTGCAAACTCCTCATCTTCCGATGGTCTGCGGTGCTTATCCATAATTGCTACGACCCCTAGATGTACACCTGCATCCACCGAATTAAATAGAGAGTTGTTGTCACCTTGCAGTGCCTTCGTGGTCTGTGGCTCGGTAAACCAATAGGCATCTATCTCATGGTTCTGTAGCATCTTGAGCCTAACTAACACGTCATTGACCTGCACTTGGAACACTTGATACTTCGGTTTTGCCTTCTTAACGACCATGTTACTCAACAAGTCAGTGCCTGAGAAGCGTGTTTTGGCTATAATCTTATCACTTAAATCGGATAGTTTCTTTAGTTTAGAGGATCTATCGGCTATGAGCTGCCAGTTGAGGTTTGTGTCCGTTAGATAGTGCATTAACACTTTCTGTCTGTGCTTTAAACGCTCAGTCCGAACCAAATCGCTGAAGGCTGCCTGTACGCTTCCTCCAGCCATCGCAGTGTCACAATCCATCTGAGCATTGTATTGTTTTAGTCGGATATCTACTTTAGTTGTATCGTATAATACGCTATCTTTTAATAGATAAGCAGGTAGACAATCAAGCGTTGGCATTACTGCAACCTTGTAAGCTCGCTGATATCTCTCTTTCTCCGCCTGCTCTTGTGCCTTCTTTTCGACCTGTAGTTCCTTCGCAGACTTCCCACAACCAACGATCAAGAATATCGATAGGATGAATATGTAATAAGTACGTTTCATGTTGTGCAAAATTAATAATTAATTTTGTAACTAGGCAAATTCTTAGTACTTTTGTCCCACTATGTCAAAGGATAAAATAGCTTATGTCTGCAGCAACTGTGGGCAGGAAAGTGCAAAGTGGATAGGTAAGTGTCCTAATTGCGGGCAGTGGAATACATTCAAGGAGATACGTATTGCCGCTGATACTGGTACGCATGCTGCACGCCAAGCAGCAACTTCTTTGCGTCATACGAATGCTGGTGAAGCTGTCTCGGGATTGGCTAACAAGCCTCAAAGACTGCGTGATGTCTCTGCGAAGGATGAGCCTCGTATGGATATGCACGACGATGAGTTGAATCGCGTGTTGGGTGGTGGTCTGGTGCCAGGGAGCATTGTTTTGTTAGGAGGAGAGCCTGGTATCGGTAAGAGTACATTGACCTTGCAGACTATTCTACACCTATCTCAACGCATCTTATATGTTAGTGGTGAAGAGAGTCCACATCAGATTCGTATGCGTGCGGAACGCATTACTAAGGATATACCAGAGAATATCATCATCTTATCGGAGACCTCTCTTGAACACATATTCGAGCACATCAAGGATGTAAAACCCGAACTCGTTGTGGTCGATTCGATACAGACTATATCCACGGAGGACGTTGACAGCAGTCCTGGAAGCGTCACTCAAGTGCGTGAATGCGCCTCTGCTCTATTGCGATTTGCGAAGACTAGCGGTGTACCAGTGGTTCTTATCGGTCATATAAACAAGGAGGGAAGCATTGCCGGACCGAAGATTCTAGAGCACATAGTCGATACTGTGATTCAATTTGAGGGTGATCAACATTATATGTATCGCATTCTTCGAAGCATAAAGAACCGCTTTGGATCCACATCAGAGCTGGGTATCTATGAGATGGAACAGCAAGGTCTGCGACAGGTAAGCAATCCTTCGGAGTTACTACTTACTGAAGACCATGACGGACTATCAGGAGTTGCGATCTCAAGTACCATCGAAGGCGTTCGACCCTTCCTCGTTGAGACACAAGCACTGGTGTCTTCTGCAGCCTACGGAACGCCCCAACGCTCGGCAACAGGCTTTGATCAGCGTCGTTTAAACATGTTACTTGCGGTGTTGGAGAAGCGTGTTGGCTTTAAACTCATGCAGAAGGACGTGTTCTTGAACATAGCTGGTGGACTGCGAGTAACCGATATGGCGATGGACTTGAGTGTGATTGCTGCAGTGTTATCATCCAATGTTGACACTCCAATCGAGGCTGGTTGGTGCATGTGCGGAGAGGTTGGCTTGAGCGGTGAAGTGCGTCCCGTCAGTCGTATAGAACAACGTATTGCAGAAGCAGAGAAGCTCGGCTTCAGTCATATTATCATCCCGAAGTATAACATGTCAGGGCTTACTGGCAAGTATGCAATACAACTTCATCCTGTAAGGAAGGTTGAAGAGGCTTTGAGGATATTGTTTGGATAATCCATCCTTATATATGAATATTGGTAGAAACAAGCTCTTTTACTGTTTCTACCAATATCCTTTTTATATACAAAATGCAGTATATTAGGTGATTATAAAATATCTCTAAAGTTAAAGATAATGCCTAATTAGCTTTCAATTAAAGCTTTACTTATAGATATAAGGGCGTATAATCTTTGCCCAAACATCATACCCTTTCTCGGTTAAGTGCAATCCGTCACGACAATATTCAGCCTTCATTGTTTGCGGTTTAGCACCAAGAAGCGGTGTGTAAAGGTCGATGTAAGTGAGAGCGTGGCTCGCACAATACTGCTTCAGTTTGTTGTTTAGTTGGATAATCAGGTCATCCTTCCCTTTAAGATACTTCCACGTACCCACTTCCTCATTAAGTGGTAGAAGGCTCTGAACGTATAGTTCCGTCTTAGGACACTGCTTTCTTATTGTTGTCAACACGTTAGTAATTCCTTGGAAGACCCGTTCAACACTCCAGCCATGGCTTAGATCATTCGCACCACACTCGAAGAAGATCTTTTTGGGATGGTAAGGAAGCACCAAGTCAAGCCTGTTGTACATCCCCTTGCTATCGTCTCCAATGATTCCCCGATTGATGATCTTGCCTGCACCAGGGAAGTGTCTGTTCCAATCGCCACCATATTCTGAATGGCTATCACCATACATTACGATGACATTGGAGGGCAGTTTGCCCTCTTCTTTGAACTGTTTCACCTTTATACTATAGTGTTTTGACCCATGATAAACAGGGCGTTGATTTTGCGCAGAGAGGCTCCCTAGCGAAAGAAGAAATAGTGAAGTAAGGAAGAAGCTCCTTATGTTTAATAGTCTATGATGTGCCATTTTGATGTGTTAAACCACCTACAAAAGTAAGGAAAAAGATGGAGAATAAAGAGAAAAAGTCTGGTTATCTGTCCTAGAGGGAGTAGATAACCAGACTTTTTAAAAAGGGATTTCTTAAATCTTCTGTATGCCTGTTAGCGCATGAGTTTCAATACTCTTGTAAGGTACTTTTGGGTCTTTGCCACATCATACTTTATACCACCACTCCATAAGCGGATGGCTTTCTCGATGTTATTAAGCGGATTGTGGAAGGATTGGATGATAACAAACATCTCCTTAGACTTCGTTGCGTTAAATCGATCAGATAGTGTGTAACGCTTTGAACTGCCTCTACTTTTAAGGATGTTATTACATTCCTTGACTAGAATAGGGGATATTTGAAGAACTCCAACATACGACCCATTAACCGCTAAAGCATTCCCCTTGCTTTCAAGTTGGATGATTGCGTCCATTACAGGACCCCAGTTAAACTTGCTACTTTGAGCATTTGCTTCAACAGATGAAGCCAAAATCATTAAGAAACTAACAATTACTACTTTAAAAAATCTCATCATTTAAAACTTTCCGGAACCTTAGATAAGTTACTCAAGAGAGTTACCTTCTATGGTGCGTTCCTATGTGAGAATGAGTTACCACCGCACCTTAGTTCCATATTAACGCTTGCAAAGATACAAAAAATATTGCTGATAACCAAATAATTAGCATTTATTTCAAATAGAGTTACTCGAATGGGAAGGGGTGTGATAAAGTCCCACTCAGTCCTTCCGAAGGGGGAGGAGTACCTCACGGGATGGGTATTTGCTTGGCTGTTGGAGGTTGGTTGGTGTGTTGCGAGGCTGTGCCTTGTTTATAAGAATCAAAGGGGTAGAAAGAAGGAAAGGCTCTTCTCCATTCCAAGAGGGCGTTTCCTTGCTATGACGAAGGCGTTTCCTTGTATCAAGGAAGTGCCTCCTTCAATTAGAAAGGATTATCTCAAAGTAGTGTCAGACAAGGGGGCTATCCCTACTTTGAGGCACTCTAATCAATGGAGCAAATAACTTGTCCACTTGTAACTCGTGTACTCGTCAACTCTACCTAACCACAATTTGTGACATTCAAAAAGATTAATTACCTTTGTGCATATATTCTTTTTGAATCGTTATAGGGCATTTAATCTAATTATATTCTTGGTTTATTCTTAGCATGGTAAGACGTAGAAGGAGGCGCAGTAAGCGTAAAAACAATAATAGGAAACTATGGATATGGGGCTGTGTGGCTCTGTTTACACTTGCTGTTATCCTTGTGGTCGACCTTAAACCATGGCGTCACAAGCATGCAACTGTTAGTGATGAATGGCCTTACCATGACCTAACAAAGGGAGAATATACCAAAGATTTCGATGGTTTAGACCTATCTCGTCATCAAGGAAAGATACACTGGGACGTGCTAGTTGATGAGAATCCGCAGCTCAAGTTCGTGTATCTTAAGGCTACGGAAGGCAGTTCTGTGGTTGATCCCTATTATCAGAAGAACCTAAAAGAGGCTAAGAAACGAAACCTACTAGTGGGTTCGTATCATTTCCTCACACGTCGTACTTCAATGGAAAGGCAGGTTGATAACTTCCTTTCTAACATCGACCTACAGCAACAGGACTTGCTTCTTCTGGTCGATATAGAGGATGATGGAACAAGAGGATGGGATAGTCAGTTAATAAAGAAGAACTTATCACGGTTCATTCAATTAGTTAAAGAGCGCACAGGACACGCCCCAATGATCTATACCAATGAGTCTTATTACCATTTACATCTCTATCCGGACTTCAATCATTATCGCTTGTTTATAGCTAATTATAACCTCCCTCCAGTCTTAGGAACATCCAAGTATGATATTTGGCAATCGAGTAAAAAGGGAAGAGTAAGGGGTATTTGGACCCATGTGGACATAGATCAATTACGTGAAGGAGTCAGTGTTGACGACTTTAAAATGCCGAAGTAAAGCTAACAGAAGAGCCTTTATTGGCAGTCACCAGCAATCTTATTCATAATGCGAATAGACTCATCTGCCTTATAAACATCCTTTCCCAGTTGGCTAAAGTCTATGATGCTTCGATAGACACTAGTAAAGGCTACGAGCTTCTTACCCCTTACGAACAAGAGAGTACACATGTTATCATACATGGTGTTATCGATGATAACATCTCTATCTCCACCATATCCCATGTCGATACTCTCGTTAGTTGCAGTGATACTATTGTATGGTTTGACCACAACCATCATGTCCCAGTCTTTGTCCTTATAGAGTGAATGAACCGAGATACAGGTATTTTGCTTTTGTATCGTTTGTAGGTTATCAGTGATATTGACCTCTTTGTAAGGGATTCTAATACACAGAATGATAGCCACGAAGAGGATGATTGTTGAAATAGTTAGTAGTATAGTCTTCCGTTTCATATTGTTTTTTCATTGTAAAGGTTAGTGTTGTAAACGTATAATTGGTGCTGCTTGCAAGTGCTGTTAACACTTACCTCGGTAAGAGCCTTTCGATAGATCACCTATCTAATAAGTCTCTTGCAAGCAACACACAACAATCAAGTGGGAAAGAAGTTATGCCAGTCCTTCTATCTGTCCACGCACAATATCAATCTTCTCTGCCTGTGGCACCTTTGGTAAACCTGGCATTCTCATCATGTCACCAGCGATAGCCACAATCATTTCAGAGCCACCATTGATAACAAAGTCACGAATAGTAATATCGAAGTTCTTCGCTACTCCCACCTGTTTAGGGTCTTCGCTGAATGAGAATTGGGTCTTGGCAATACAGATAGGGTAGTGCCCCATGCCCCATGCTTGTACACGTTTCATCTTCTTCAAAGCGATTGGTTTGAAGATAACAGATCGTGCACCATAAACATTCTTAGCCACCTTTTCAACCTTTACTTCTATACTATCTTCATCAGAGTAGGTCATGTTGATAGCCTTTGCACCTTGCTTATCTATCGTCTCAACAACGAGCTTTGCCAAGTCTTCTGCACCTTCTCCGCCTTTCATAAACACGTTATTTTCAGCGAAGCCAACACCTATTTGCTTACAATGGTCAGCCAACAACGCTACTTCCTCATCGCTATCATCACCATATCTATTTAGTGTTACGATGACTGGTTGACCAAAGTTTTGCATATTCTGAACGTGCTTGTCAAGATTAGCAAAACCTTCGATAAGTGCTTGTCTACCCTGTTCTTGAGTACTACCATCCGTGAGTCCGCCATGTAACTTCAAGCCTCGTAAGGTTGCAACAAGCACTGTGACGCGTGGATGAATCTCTCCCTTGCGGCATTTGATATTGAGGAACTTCTCTGCACCAAGGTCTGCTCCGAACCCTGCCTCGGTAACTGCATAATCACTCAAGGACATTGCCATCTTCGTTGCTAACAAACTATTGCAACCATGAGCGATGTTTGCAAATGGTCCACCATGCACCAATGCAGGTGTAGCCTCAAGTGTTTGGACAAGGTTCGGTTTGATTGCATCCATCAACAAAACGGTTATTGCACCTGCAATACCTAGGTCTTTCACTTTGAAAGGTTTGTCGTCAAAGGTGATACCAAGCACCATGTTCTCAATACGACGGCGTAGATCGCTTTCACTAGAGGCTAAACATAGAGCCGCCATGATCTCACTTGCAGGTGTAATATCAAACCCCGACTGGGTCGGCAGACCATCAGTTGTTGCGCCCAAACCCGTTACGATGTTGCGAAGACTGCGGTCGTTCACATCAAGAACACGCCTCCATAGAATCTGCTTGAGCGTGAATCCCTGGTTACGGTGCTGATAGATGTAGTTATCCAATAGTGCTGCAATCATGTTGTGTGCGCTTGTTATGGCATGAAAGTCGCCTGTGAAGTGCAGATTTATCTTCTCCATCGGTACCACTTGGGCGTATCCACCACCGGCAGCACCACCTTTCATTCCGAAACAAGGGCCTAAACTCGGCTCTCGCAAAGCCAATACAGAACGTTTCCCCATGCGATTAAGAGCCATTGAAAGCCCTATGCTCACGGTCGTTTTACCAATACCTGCACGGGTAGGGGATATCGAACTAACAAGGATTAAACGGTTTTTAGCAACGCGTTCTTCGTCTATTAAGGTGAGAGGAACCTTAGCCATATACTTCCCATAGTGCTCTAACTCGTCTGCAGGAATACCTATTGTCGCTGCAACTTCTTCTATTCGCTTCATCTTACATGAGCGTGCGATCTCAATATCCGATTTCATAGTTTCAATATTTAAAATTTAGTTATGTAGGCAAAGATAGGAATATTTTCTGAATCTACTAGCCTATTCGTAATAAAGTTTTAACCTATCGTTACGTTTTTACGAATAGATGTCTTATTAGTTAAAAAACATGATTTACTATTCTAGGTGATGATCGCTTTGAGTGCTGTAAAGTTCCACTTTTGAAACAAAAGATAATCTCCTAATTCGCTTCTGTTAGGCACTCTTCCCCTAAGGAAATGTTGAGTTGGTTTTAAAGAGAGCCTTTCTTCGATTTGAGAAGAGCCTCTCTTTACAATGAAGAAACGCCTTCTTCGATGTGAAGAAGGCGTTTCCTTTTATGCGTTTGCTTGTTGGTTGCTAATGAGGCTATGCTACATAACACGACAATTCACCCTTTTCTGTGCGACTAGCTAGCCTTTATTGGTTATTTTCAGAGGCTTTACATGAACAGATTTGCCCCCCAGATGAGCAAGGCGTAACGTATCACTTTACCCAAGGTAATGCTGAATACTGACAAAGGAAGGTTCGCACGTGTAAGTCCAAGAACCACAGTTATGGCACTACCCAGTATTGGGAGGAAGGCAAAAAAGCCCATCCATGCCCCATGACCACCCATGAATTTATAGGCACGATCTATGGAGCTCTGTTTGAGATGGAAGTATTTTTTTAGCCATTCGAGCTTTCCCAATCGTCCTAACCCATAGTTGACCATACCGCCCATGACGTTTCCTATGCTGCCATAGATGAGTAGTGGCACCGGATCAACGCCTGCTGCAAGAAGTCCAAGCATAACAGCTTCGCTACTAAAAGGTAACACACTACCAGCAAGGAAGGCAGAGAGAAACATGCCCCAATAGCCGTAGTCGATTAGAAAGTGGGTGATAGCGTCCATAAATTGATGATAGTTATGATGAGTGCAGCAGCCGACAAGAGGATAAACACCCAGTTAGTTATACGTGTGTGAGTTAATGCAAAGAAGTGAGCAATGAGTGGTGATGTGGTCACAATGAGCACACTTAGCAATGCTTCGAAGTGTTGCGGCTGTAAGAAGAGGAATACGATTGTTGCTATATCAATGGTGATAAAGACTTGAAAGAACAATCGTATGCGAATGCTGTCATTGCGTTTTTGATTTGAAAAGTGTATGATTCCAATGATAGAACATAATAGAACATAAGCCAAGACGGCTATGTTACTTGTGGTTAAGGACGTGAAATCGAGTGGTTTCTCAAATACACCTAATTGTAAGAAATGCTTAGCTAGCAAAGAGATCTCGCCCTTTGCAGCAAGATAAGGCGCATAGAACCAATAGGGGAGAGTGATACCAAGCAGAGACGCAACGAAACTTTTTCCGCTTAAAGAGAGTAGGTTGGTGCGTGAGATAACCCAGAGTATGGGCAAGAAGTAGAGTACCTGCACCCATACCACGCTTACCATACCTATACAGAAGTACGCATAAAAGGTCCATCCAGGCGCATTTGTGTCTTGATAACAGCGGAAAGACAGGCTGTAAAAGCCCACTATTCCTAGCATGACAATCGATGAACGGATAGATGGAAACATAAAGACAGCCATCGTCGCAAGCACGATGAATGAGCAAGACACCATTCTGCTATAGATGCGAATGAGTGCATTTGCATTGTTAAGTTCCATCATTAAATAGGTAGCTAGTAGCAAACAAACACCTGGCGCAACCACTGTTAAGCTATGTAAACCAGCCACTATCCATACAAGCATAGCCGCTGAAACCACCCACGCTTGGGTCCAGCGGCTCTCTGCTATTCGGTTTTGAATACGCTTCTTCTGCATAGGTTACAAGTCCTGTCCTATATCTCTTCTAAAGTATTTATCCTTAAATTCAATCTTATTAGCCTCTTCGAAGCTCTTTTGTAACGCCTCTTCCTTGTTCTTACCATACGATGATACAGCAATCACACGTCCTCCGTTCGTTACAATCTGACCGTCTTTGAGGGCTGTACCACTATGGAATACAACTGAATCAGCCACTTTGTCGAGCCCAGTAATTGGATAACCCTTCACGTACTCTTCGGGGTATCCACCGCTAACAAGCATTACACAGACAGCAGAACGGCTGTCGAACTCCACCTTGTATTGGTCAAGATTCCCTTCGGCAACGCCTTTGAAGAGGTCGACAATATCTGTCTTCAATCGTAGCATGACGCTTTCTGTCTCTGGATCACCCATTCGGCAGTTGTATTCAATTACCATTGGTTCACCATCAACATTGATAAGTCCGAAGAAGATAAAGCCTTTGTAATCTATATTTTCAGCCTTCAAGCCCTCAACAGTGGGGCGAATAATACGCTTCTCAACCTTTTCCATCCACTCTTTCGTTGCGAAAGGAACAGGCGAAACACTCCCCATACCACCCGTATTGAGCCCAGTGTCATGTTCACCAATACGTTTGTAGTCCTTCGCTTCAGGTAGTATTTGATAGTGAGAACCATCTGTTAAGACAAATACAGAGCATTCGATACCAGAGAGGAACTCCTCAATAACAACCTTAGCAGAGGCATTTCCGAACATACCATCAAGCATTTTGCGCAGTTCCTCCTTTGCTTCTGCAAGCGTAGGAACGATCAGTACGCCTTTACCAGCAGCCAATCCGTCAGCTTTCAGTACGTAGGGTGGCTTGAGCGTATCGAGGAATTGCAATCCTTCCTCAATGCTTGTACCATCGAAGGTGGCGTAAGCTGCAGTTGGAACGTTGTGCCGCTTCATGAAAGCCTTTGCAAAGTCTTTAGAGCCTTCAAGCACTGCACCAGCCTTTGAAGGACCGATGACAGGGATGTGAGCAGTACGTTTATCATCTTTGAAAGCGTCATATATGCCATTAACCAGTGGGTCTTCAGGTCCTACAACGACCATATCAACCTTCTGTTCGATGGTAAACTCCTTGAGACGTTCAAAGTCGTTTACACCGATAGAGACGTTTTCTCCAACTGCGCCAGTGCCTGCGTTGCCTGGAGCAATAAATAGTTTGCTACATTGTTTGCTTTGTGCAATCTTCCAAGCTAAGGCGTGTTCACGCCCTCCACTGCCTAATAGTAATATTCTCATAAAGCCTTGTTACTTTTGCTTGAGGTTATCCTCAAAGTATTGTGTAATACGTTCGTGTAAGTGTACACTTTGATGTCCACGCATATTGTGAGGCTCTCCTGGATAGACAAAGAAGTCTGGTTGAGTGCCTGCAGCGATACATGCTTTCAAGAAAGAATATGCGTGTTGAGGGACTACGACAGGGTCATTTAGTCCAATGATAATCTGTAGTTTGCCCTTGAGATCCTTAGCTTTCTGCAGGAGAGAAGTTTGTGCGTACCCCTCTGGGTTGGTCTGTGGTGTGTCCATATAACGCTCTCCGTACATCACTTCATACCATTTCCAATCAATGACAGGACCACCAGCAACACCCACTTTAAACACATCTGGATAGTTAGTAATTAGTGATATCGTCATGAAACCACCGAATGACCAACCATGAACTCCTATGCGATTCTTATCGACATAAGGTAATGATTGAAGATACTTAACGCCCTCCATTTGGTCTTTCATCTCTTCTTGACCAAGGTGACGGAATGTTGCTTGCTCGAAGTCTTTGCCTCGGTGCTCACTACCACGATTGTCTAATATAAAGAGGAGATAGCCCTTTTGAGCCATGTAAGTCTCCCATCCACGTGAACCCCAGTTCCATGAAGCATCCACGTTGTGCGCATGTGGACCTCCATAGACGTATATCACGGTTGGATACTGCTTATTAGGATCAAAGTTAACAGGCTTTACCATGCGCCAATAAAGGTCTGTCTTGCCATCCGCTGCTTTGATAGTTCCATTGGAGTATTCCGGTACATTGTATCCCTTCCAAGGGTTAGGTGCGGTGAAATAATTGGTTCGCTGTGGGTTAGCACCTACTGCGATAATGTCATACTTACGTGGGACTGTAGGCTCACTGTAGTTATCCAGCAACATACCACCATCTTTGCTTAATGTTGCGAAGTGGTAACCACGACCATTGTCAAGCAGTGTTCGTTTGCCAGTAGATACGTTCACAAGCCACGTATTACGCTGAATTGGGTTGCACTCGTTGGATACATAGACGATACTCTTTTGTTTCGTATTAAAGCCGAGCACGTCTATTACAACCCACTTACCGCTTGTGAGCTGCTTAATCTGCTGTCCCTCCTTATTAAATAGGTATATGTGGTTGTATCCATCCTTTTGACTTTGAAGGATGAACTCATTGTCGTTCCAAGGCAAGAAGACGATAGGGTGCGTTGGTTCTACGTACTTTGCATCTGTCTCTCGATACAGTTCTTTGAGCTTCTTACCCGTTGTTGCGTCATAAGAAACAAGTCGACAATCATTCTGATCACGATTGACTTCAAACATATAGATGGTTTTCTCGTCAGGACTCCATGCTATATTCGTAAAGTAACGATCGGTTGGATCACCTGCTTGAAGGTACAGAACCTTGTCAGTAGAGGTGTCATAGACACCGACAGTCACCTTATGTGAGGTTTCACCAGCCATAGGGTATCTAATAGGTGCAGCCTTTGCAGCACGAGATTCACCCTTTTCTGGTGTCCAATCAAGCTCTGGGATGTCAACAAGAGGATATGCACTAACCATACTCTGATCCATGCGATAGAAGGCGAGACGATTACCTTTTGGACTCCAGAAAAGTCCTCCGTTGATTCCAAACTCATCCCTGTGAACACTCTGACCATATACGATATCGCTTGAACCATCAGTCGTTAACTGACGCTCCTTACCGCTCTTCTCGGTGACAAACAACTGATGATTGCGCACGAAAGCGGTCATATCTTGTTCGTTCCGATCGCTTGCCTGTGTGTTAGAAGGGCGTGTGATTCGCTTTTCAAGTTTATGAGTCTTGAAGTTAACAAATAGGTCTTCTGTGCCATTCTTAACCATCACCACGGGGCGATCAGGGTATGGAAATTCAGCTGAATAGAGGTGTCGTACAATCTCATTCGACTTCTCCAAGCCTGCCCAATGATTGATGTCATCGAGGCTGAAAAGGCTTGTCTCCTTACCACTCTTACTATCAACAAGAGAGCAAGAGTTGAGGTCTTGTCTTACTAACTTGCCTCCCCACCATGTTAGATAACGTGCTTCTGGACGCATGTTACGATAATTGGTACCACCGAAGTTAAGGTCTTCTAGTGTGAACTGACGCTGTGCCATACTTGGAGTAGGACGTAAAAGTCCCGTGAGAGCAACGAGCCCCACGAGACTAAGTAATGATTTAATCTTCATGTTTATACGTGTTTTTGCCACGGTAACCACCGCGCTTGTTAGATTTATCAAAGCGTTTTCCGCCAAACTTCCGATCGTCTTCCTGTCTGAAAGGACGTTTCCTATTGCGGTCTTCACCATCGAACTTTGGACGACGACTTGGGCGTTCGTCGCGGAACTTGCCACCACCGAATCTACCCTTGTCAAGGCTGTGGAATGTGAAAGAACGTATGTCCGCCTCAGCGTTCTCATCGTTCTCTTCAAGTCTCTTCTTAAACTCTCGCTCCTTTTTAAAGCGGTGTTTCTGTGCCATCTCACGCTTTTCTTCTTCGGTTTTGATGATTCCTCCGTCATGACGGAAGGTGCTCATCTTACCATCAAAGAGCTGATAACGACGGAACTCACACTCTAACGAGCCATTATATACAGGTATCTTAATACTTGGTTTGAGCCCTATTTGACGGAAGCACTCCTCTCTGTAAGACAATATCCACGCCTCATTACCCATAAACTGGTGCTTGAGTCGCTCTCCAATCATCTTATATGTGCCTAAAAGATTAGGTGTTGATATGCGTTCGCCATACGGGGGATTCATCACAATAATGCTCTTCTCCTTTGGTTGAGAGAAGTCCTTAAAGTCTTGCTGTTCGATAGTTATATCACGAGAGAAGCCTGCTGCAGCTACATTCATGCGTGCCGTATTAACCGCCTTCATGTCTGTATCATATCCAAAGATGTGATGTTTGAACTCACGTTCTTGTGAGTCATCGTTGTAAATCATATCGAATAGCTCCTGATCAAAGTCTGGCCACTTCTCAAAGGCGAACTCTTTTCGGAACACACCAGGCGATATGTTGCGTGCAATTAACGCTGCCTCGATAGGCAAAGTGCCTGATCCACACATTGGATCAATAAAGTCTGTCTCGCCTTGCCAACCAGTCATTAGAATCATACCAGCGGCTAACACCTCATTTAAAGGAGCCTCCACGCTCTCTTGACGATAGCCACGACGGTGTAGAGACTCACCACTAGAATCGAGCGAAAGAGTGGCATTGTCTTCTGCAACATGTATATTCAATCGAATGTCTGGATTGCTTACTGAGATGTTAGGACGTGTACCCGTTCGCTCTCTAAACTGGTCTACGATGGCATCTTTCACCTTATAAGTAACAAAGCGAGAATTGGTGAACTCTTCGGAATAAACTACTGAATCGACAGAGAAAGTCTTACCTTCTTGGATGTATTGACTCCAATCGATCTTACGCACCTCATCGTACATGTCCTCTGCACTACGCGCCTTGAAATGTGCGATAGGCTTAAGTATTCGGATGGCAGTGTGCAACTGGAAGTTGGCACGATACATAGTTTCTTTATTGCCCGTAAACGCTACCATGCGTCGACCAATTTGTACATTGTTAGCCCCGAGATTGGTTAACTCCTTTGCTAATACTTGTTCCAAGCCCATGAAGGTCTTAGCGATAAGTTCAAATTCTTGCATTATGTGTGATATAAATTATATACAATTAAAGTGCTGATAAGGGTTCTCTCTTATATTCCTCCACCATTATCAAAGTCGGTGTTAAGGATATCTACTTTTGTTTGTTTATACTTCTTCGACTTCGGACGCATATCTCTAGTCACCCAAACGTTGGCTCCTATGACGCAATCTCGCCCTATTGTAATACGTCCAAGGACGGTTGCATTGGCATAGACCACCACATTATCTCCGAGTATTGGATGTCTTGGAATCCCTTTTATAGGCTTTCCTTCTTTGTCAAGAGGGAAACTTTTGGCTCCAAGTGTCACTCCCTGATACAGTTTAACATGGTTTCCGATGATACAAGTAGCCCCTATCACTACACCAGTTCCATGATCTATTGTGAAGTGAGAACCAATGCTTGCAGCAGGATGGATGTCTATTCCCGTCTCAGAATGCGCCATTTCTGTAATCATACGAGGGATGAGTGGAACGTTCTCAAGTACTAGCTCGTGTGCTAATCGATAGTTGATGATAGCTTTAACGGCTGGGTAACAAGAGATCACCTCGCCTTGGTTGCTTGCAGCAGGGTCTCCATCGAAAGCCGCCTGAATGTCTGTTGAAAGCGTCTTACGTAGTGTTGGAAACTTCTCAATGATTCTTTCTGCTATCTTGTCAGCCTCCTCCTTCATACATACTCGCTTATCGGCAGCATTGGGGCAATGGCAATCTTCATTAAAGCAAAGCCCTGCCATGACCTGACGACTTAGTAGTTTATGCAGTTTCTCAACGCTCACCCCGATTTGATACTGTATAGTCTCTGTGTTCACCGAAGACCTCCCGAAGAATCCTGGAAAGAGTATGGAACGAGCCAAACTGATAATTTCTTCCAGTTCAGAAGCCGATGGCAAGGGGTCACCATCACGATGTTCGTGGAAGAGACCTTGCAGGGCTTGAGGTTTCGAGAGCTCATTTATGGTGAGAATGAGCTGTTGGGTGATGTCCTGACTACTCATTTAACTGATGTATCAATATGTATTTACGTTGCAAAGATAGTCATTATTCTCGGATTTTTATGTGTTTGTTCGGGAAAAATATGGTAATTTTGCAGTTAGTATTAGTTGTTATTTAGGATAAAACTAACGTATTTTTAGAGCAAGGATAATTCTTTTTTAGATTACATTCAATGGTTAAGTTATCTTATATTAGACCTTTCGGTATCGTCTGCTTATTGTTTTCTTTGTTGCTGGTGAGTGTTCAGACTATTACTGCTAAGTCTTCCAAAGAGCCGAAACGTCACTTCGATGGCATCGATGTGTCGCATCATCAGGGTAAAATTAACTGGTCGGAAGTTGCAAAGAACCGCCAGATTCAATTCGTATATATCAAAGCAACGCAGGGAACCACTATAAAGGATGATTATTACGGACGTAATATTCGTGAGGCACGTAAGCATGGGTTGCGGTGCGGCTCCTATCATTATCTATCCTCAAAGACTCCTATTCGTCAGCAATTTCGCCATTTCTATCGAACAATCAAACGCTATTCTCAGGATCTCATACCGATGATTGACGTTGAACGAGAGGGTGTTCGTGGTTGGACACGCAAGCAGGTTCAGGACAGCGTAGCCGTCTTTGCGGGATTAATAAAGAAGTATTTCGGTAAGAGACCATTGATTTACTCGCAGGCAAACTTCTATAACTCGCACCTTGCGCCACGCTTTAATCAGAACTTCCTGTTCCTTGGTAAGTATAGTGCGGAGCGTCCTTCGATTAAGGGAGTAGGCCGACATAACATCTGGCAGTTTAGCGAACGGGGTAGAGTAAACGGCATTCGAGGCTTTGTCGACTTAGATCGTTTCATGTCAGGAACGTCACTTAGCAACATTCGTCTTTAGTTTGATTGACATTTAATGAGCCCTTTCTAAATAAATTATAAACTATCCGAAGGTTGCTGATAGGCATCATTTTTATTTGTAATTTTGCCCTCCAATATGATAGATAAGCATAAGAATAATATTTTAAGATAAAATTTAATAGTAGATGTATAAGTTATTTAGTAACAAGATAATTGCTTCTTTCAAGATAGCAATACTATCATTACCATTCCTAAGTATCGGTACTTTGCATGCGCAAGAGTTTCATGAGCAAGCTCCCCTCACGTTCCGTCCATTGCTGCAAGAGCTTGGAGCGAATCTGATGAAGGGTAAGAAAGGGAGTATCGTGGCACTTGATCCAGCCACGGGAGAGGTTCTTTGCATGGTAACTAATTCGCCCGATGGTCCTAATGACGGCTTAGCTATAGCCACAGCTTACCCTCCTGGCTCCACAATTAAGCCTGCTCAAGCCTTGATTTACTTATCGGAAGGATTGGTAAAGAGCGATACCAAGATTGCTTGTCACGATGGTTTCCGTGACGGAAACATAAAGGTGAAGTGTCATCACCATTACTCTCCAGAACCCTTGACAGGTGCTTTGGCGGTCTCATGTAACACTTGGTTCCTCAAGTCCTACCTCTCCATGATAGGCAACACACAGAAGTATGGCTCTAAAGATGAGGCTGTTACGGTGTGGCGCGATTACTTGGTTAGTATGGGATTAGGCGGTCCTTTGGGTATAGATATGCCTGGCGAACGAGGCGGACTGGTAGCGAATGTGAACTACCTAACACGTCGTTACAAGACAGGTTGGACTCCCAAGACCATCATGTGGGCTGGTATGGGGCAAGGAGACATCACTGTTACGCCTCTTCAACTGTGTAACCTTGCAGCCACAATAGCCAATCGTGGGTTCTTCTTCACCCCTCATATACACAAAAACACTGATTATGCACCCCTCCCTTCACGCTTCCTTACACCGCATTCAACCAAAGTTTCGGCTGCTGCTTACGGTCCTGTGATAGAAGGGATGCGTCAGGCTGTGACGAAGGGAACGGCTACAATATTGAATGGAACAACCTATCCAGTCTGTGGAAAGACGGGTACTGCAGAGAACGCAGGCAAAGATCACTCAGCATTCATTGGTTTTGCACCGATGAATCATCCGAAGATTGCCATCGCCGTGTACGTTGAACATGGTGGTTTCGGTGCTGATGTGGCTGCTCCGATAGCTGGTCTTATCATGGAGAAGTACCTTAAAGGGAAACTTAGTCCTAAGTCATTAGCACTCGCAAAGAGGGTAGAGAAGATACAAACCATCACCCAGTAAGAGGCAGAGAAATAGGAGGTTATGTTCCTATTCATCCTCCTTTCAAAACAAAGAGGGCGTTCCGTCATAATAAGGAAAGGCTCTCTTCACGATGAAGAAACGCCCTTCTCACATGGAGAAGGGCGTTTCTTTATTCGCTAAAGAAAGCTTTTATTTCTTCTAAATGCTTTGTTGCAACCTTTCTGCCATGCTCGTATGTGGCTTGCATATCGTCTGGGTTGTGTGAAAGATGTCCTATGGTTAGGACTGTCTCGGGGCGTAAAACGAGTGTGTTGGACTTCTTTTCCTCTTGACGAACATACTCTAACTGATTGTTATACATGATATGTCGCTGTTCTAAAGCACGTATGATGCGAGGGTGGCGACGCAACCAAAGGCGCATAAGAGGCATGAGTTTGTTAGGTTCCTTCACGTAGTTAGCTGGTTGAGTGAGCACAACTAGGTTGCGATCGTAGCCCTGCTCTTGGAAAAAACGCAATGGGATAGAGTCGGCAATACCACCATCTAAGAGTTTCTTGCCCTCTACTGTAACGATACGAGCGGCTATCGGCATTGAAGCAGACGCCCGAATGTATTCGAGACAGTTGTTATCCACTTCCATCAAACGCTTATATACCGCCTTGCCAGTGCCTACGTTCGTGCAAACTGCCCAAAACTCCATAGGGTTATTATTGAATGTCTCAACATCAAAATAGTCTAGATGACGAGGCATATAATGGTAAGCATACTCACCACCAAAGTAGTCTCCGGTGGTTAGAAGCGAACGGAAGGAGGCGTAACGCCAGTCATGTGCTAACTTCTTATTATACCTTATGACGCGTCCAGGCTGTTTCGACTTAATGTTACAACCAAAGGCTGCACCAGCAGAAACACCTATAACGCCATCTGGCAATAGGTTGTTTTCCATGAGAATATCTATTACACCAGCGGAGAAAAGCCCTCGCATGGCTCCTCCTTCAAGTACTAGTCCCTTCTTCATTGCCATTATCTTTAGTTGATCTTATAACCTATAAGGTTGCTCCTCAACGATACCTTATAAAGGTAGAGAGCCTTGCAAAGGTATATAAAAATAGACTAATAACAGGCATGGGAAACCTTAATAATGCTTTTTTAGTTGGTTTTAAAGGACAAAGAGAAAGGTGAGAGAAGAACCTACAGATAGGTTGCAACTCTCACCTTTGATGGTTTTCTATGTTTGAAATATGCGCTTACAAATTAATAAGCATGGTCATCCTCTGTTATTTCTTGTCTATCGATAGCCTTCTTATCAATGGCTCTCCAAGCATAAACAATGTATGCCAAGACGAATGGAACGAGGAAACTTACGTAGAACATAGCCTTGAGTGTGAACTCACTTGATGAGCTGTTTTGAATGGTCAAAGAACTCTGTAAGTCGGCAGTAGAGGGATAGTAAGCTGTGTTGTTCCATCCTGCAATGAGGAAGAGAACCAATACCACACAGACAACTCCTATACCTGCAGGCCATATACCACGTACATAATTGGGTTTAAGGATGGTCTTGATGATTCCAAAAAGAAGTAGGACAACACCCACAAGAAGGATAATTGCCAATGGCCACATCGTTAGTAGGTTATTAAAATACTTCATTGGTTCCATGACGATAGTACCTGCTTCATTTACCGCATAGCCCTCGCTGAACAAAGTAACAATGAGGAAAGGTAAGAAGAAGAGCAAGAATAGAATGGTATTAACCAATAACTGCTTGCGAACACGGGTACGGATAGTATCGTCGTTCACATTATTATTAATGTAGAGCGTACCCAGGATGCGTGCTAAGAACACCACCGCAATACCAAAGATGACTACCCAAGGATTGAGCAAGACGTCAAGTCCACGTGAACCATTAGCCCAGTGAGAGATAACGGGCTGCATACTATTGGTGATGTTAGCCTTTTCAACGATGAAGTTAGAGCCTGTGAAGAAGGTAGCAACAGCTCCGCCTAAGAGCAATGGACCAAGAATACCATTGATGATAAGGCACGTTTGGAACGTACGAACACCAAAGATGTTACCCGCCTTGTTCTGAAATTCATAGCTAATAGCCTGTATGATGAATGTAAACAGGATCAGTAACCATATCCAATAAGCACTTCCAAAGCTCGTACTATAGAACAATGGGAATGAAGCAAAGAATGCCCCGCCGAATGTAACAAGTGTTGTAAAGGTGAACTCCCACTTACGTCCAGTGGAGTTAATCAACATTCTGCGGTCGTCAGGAGTCTTTCCTAACTGGAAGATCATCGAGTTAGCGCCTTGTACGAATAGTAAGAAAACGAGCAACGCACCCAATAGTGAGATGATAAACCACCAATAGTTTTGTAGGAAATAGTATGTCATAGAGCTGGTCCTTTCTTTATTTGCTTACACATAATACTAATCTCTACGGTTAACATAGCCGTAAATAACACAAGAAAGAGGAAGAAGGTGAAGGCGATACCACCGCTTGACAGGTCACTAACAGCAGCCCAAGTAGGTAGCATATCTTGTATTGTCCAAGGTTGACGACCAAACTCGGCAACAAGCCAACCACTCTCACTTGCAATGTAAGCGAGCGGTATCAATGCTAGTCCCAGATATTGTAACCAACGTGGACGAGTAATGTCTTTCCTATAAAGAATGAATAACATTAGAGCAAAGACAAGGATGAATAAACAGCCAAGACCTACCATTGTGCGGAATGCCCAGAAGTTAATTGGAATGTAAGGTACCAGTTGATTAGCATCTTTGATATAGCCATAACCAAAGTATTTCATATCACTATCAAGGATCTTCTTATTGGTCTCCTTGTTCTTTCCTGCACGATAGTCTTTGAGTGCTTGAATGGCTCTCTTGCCTCTTTCTTGCTTCTCTTTCAAGGATGGTTCTTTGGTTCCATCTGCCTTAGTATAGCCCTTGATAATGTCTCGAACACCAGGAACATAGCCAGTAGTAGACTTTGTTGCGAGGATTGATAACATATTGGGAACTGCCACACGCATAGGTGGTTCAGACTCATTCATATAGTCTGGTTGGCTAAAAGGATTGACCATTGCAATACCAGTAAGGCTCTGGCTATTGCCTCCCTCATACAATGCTTCCATTGCAGCGAGCTTCATTGGCTGTGTTTGAGCTACCATGTAAGCAGACTCATGACCTGTAGATGCTGCTAAGAGAGAGGCTACTAAACCAACAATAGAACCTATCTTGATACTTTGCTTAGCGAGTTCCACGTGGCGTTTACGCAATAGATACCAGCAACTTACACCGACTGTGAAGGCTGCACCAAGTACCCAAGCAGAGGTGACTGTATGGGTGAACTTATCTATAGCAAACGGACTCAAGGCTACGTCCAAGAATGAGGTCATCTCGTTACGCATCGTCTCTGGGTTGAAAGTACAGCCTATTGGATATTGCATCCAAGCGTTGGCAACAAGAATCCACCACGCTGATAACGTTGCACCTAAGCCTGTTAACCATGTCGAAGCGAGGTGAAAACCAGCAGAGACCTTCGACCATCCGAAGAACATAACAGCAACGAATGTGGACTCCATAAAGAACGCTAAGATTCCTTCTATTGCTAGTGGAGCACCGAAGATGTCGCCAACAAACCAAGAGTAATTACTCCAGTTAGTACCAAACTCGAACTCTAGTATGATACCAGTAGCCACTCCCATGGCAAAGTTAATACCAAAGAGTCGCTGCCAAAACTGGGCTGCTGAGCGCCAAAACTCCTTACGCGTACGGTAATAACAGGTCTCCATAATACCCATAATGACAGCTAATCCTAGCGTCAAAGGGACGAATAACCAGTGATAGATGGCTGTCAGTGCGAACTGCGCACGCGACCAGTCAACTGTTCCTGGGTCAATGGTTAAGAGTAGGTTTTCCATTGTTTCTCTGTTAATTATTAATTGTTTTGAATTGAAATAAATGTCATTTGGGTTAAAAACAAGCTACTTGAATAGTCGTTGTAACTAACGTTTCAAAAGCTGTTGCTCAACAAAGTCACCTTCTTTACCAGGCTTTGTTCTTTGTTTTAAGTAGTTTGGAAAGAAGAAAACTTTAAGCACTAAGAAGATAATGACTAGCTTAACTATAATCACCATCCATAATGTCTTGCCTAAAGTCATGTGCTTGAAGCCGTCATAATAGAGGTCATATGCACGATAAAAAAAGCTCTTCTTTGTCACGATGAAATGTTTTCTTACTTTGTATTTAATACAGATAATGGTTGCAAAGATAGTTATTTATTTCTAAAGTTGTCCTATACTTCCTTAAAAATAGGTGTTTTTTTTTAATTTAAGGATTAACATACTCTATTTGACAAGTAAGTCATTTAAAAAGGTTATATTTGCATTCTCCAATTTAAAAGTGTAACAATTATAAATGAGAAGACTATTTACTTGTGTACTAGTACTCTGTACTTTCCACAGCACCTATGCGCAGAATGTGTTGTCATTAGCCCAATGTAGAGAGTTAGCTTTGCAGAACAATCGACAGTTGAAGATATCTAAGATGACTGCAGATGTTGCTGAGAACACACATAAAGCGGCTAAAACTAAATATCTTCCAAGAGTAGATGGGCTTGCAGGATATCAACATTTCTCACGTGAAGTGTCGATTTTGAATGGTAAACAGAAGTCTGCTCTTACCAACATCGGGACTAATTCTGTAGGGCAGTTGGGTAATCAATTAGGTCAGAGTTTAAGTTCTCTTGCACAGCAGGGGATGATTAGTCAACAGACAGCACAGCAGTTAGGTCAGGTATTGAATAGCATTGCTTCTCCATTGACACAGGCTGCCAATAATATTGGAACGACCATCACTGACGCTTTCCGAACCAACACTAGGAATGTTTATGCTGGTGGTGTTGTTGTCAGTCAACCTATTTATATGGGTGGAGCCATTAAAGCCGCTAATGACATGGCAGCCCTTGGTGAGCAAGTTGCACAGAACAATATCGAGCTGAAAAGACAGCTTGTTCTATATGGTGTGGATAATGCTTACTGGCTGGCAGTATCGCTCAAGAAGAAGCAAACACTTGCCCTTCAATATCGCAACTTGGCACAGAAACTGGATGATGATGTCAAGAAGATGATCAACGAGGGAGTAGCTACAAGGGCTGACGGATTGAAAGTTGACGTTGCAGTTAACACTGCCGACTTACAGTTAGCACGTATTCAAAGCGGTGTGTCACTTGCTAAGATGGCATTGTGTGAACTATGTGGTATTGGTCTAGATGGGGATATTCTATTAGCTGATGAAGGAGATGCTGATATTCTAGCAACGCCTTCCCCTCAACTTGACAACCGCTTAAAAGCTGCCTCAGATAGTGCCACAATCACAGCAAAACGCCCCGAACTGCGTTTATTACAGAATGCTGTTGACATCAGTAAGCAGAACACCAAACTCGTTACAGCACTCTATCTCCCTCACATCTTACTAACAGGTGGATACTCAGTGATGAATCCTAACGTCTTTAATGGGTTTCAGAATCGTTTTTCGGGAGTATGGAATATTGGTGTAACAGTGCAGATGCCGCTATGGACATGGGGTGCGAATCGATATAAGATACGTGCTAGTAAGACGGCAACGAGTATAGCACAAATGGAATTAAATGACGCTCATAAGAAGATAGAACTTGATATTGAACAGAGTCGTCTACGGCTCAGAGATGCCAACAAACAGCTTGCCACAGCACGAAAGAATATGTCTGCAGCAGATGAGAATCTACGTTGTGCGAATGTTGGTTTTCGAGAAGGTGTGATGACAGTAACCGATGTCATGACGGCTCAAACAGCCTGGCAGACAGCCCGCACAGCGATAATTGATGCAGAGATAGCTGTTAAGTTAGCACAAACGAGTGTTCAGAAAGCTATCGGAGAGCTATAATATATAAAGGTGAAAATAGGTTCTTTAAAATTAAAACAACAATATTTATGTCAGCAAAATCACAACATAATAATATCCTTCTAGCTGTTTTAGGCTTTGTTAGTGTGGTTATCATCGTTGCAGTGATTGGTTATTTCACGATTGATCGCAGCCCTGAAATTATCCAAGGAGAGGTTGAAGTGAGTGAATATCGTGTGGCTTGCAAGTTACCGGGACGTGTAACTGAACTCTTAGTAAAGGAAGGTGACCATGTTCATAAGGGTGATATCCTTGCAAAACTGGCCATTCCTGAAGCCAACGCACAGGAGAAAGTGGCTGAAGCAACCGCTGGTGCGACCGATGCCTTGAGTGCTTTAGCCGAGGCTCCAACACGTCGTGAGGCTGTTGAAAGTGCTTATCAGGTTTATCAACAGGCTATTGCTGCGAACGGAATAGCCGAAAAGACCTATGGACGTATGCAACGACTCTTCGACGAGGGAGTAATGAGTGCACAGAAGCGTGACGAGGCGAAGGCTGCCTTTGAAGCAACTCAAGCAGGTGTACAAGTCGCTAAGTCGCAATGGGAACTAGCCAAGAGTGGGGCACGAGAGGAGGCAAAGTTGGCTGCAAAGAAGCAAGCTCAAGCAGCTCACTCGGCTGTTGATGTGGTTCGTTCGGTACTCAAAGAGACTGTTCAACGTGCAACAGCTGATGGCGAAGTAGAGACAATTTATCCTAAAGTTGGCGAACTCGTTGGATTGGGTAGTCCTATCATGAGCATCTCAATGGTCAATGATATATGGGGTACCTTCAATGTTCGTGAGGATCAATTAAAGGACATGAAGGTTGGAACTAAGTTCAAGGTGTTTGTCCCAGCACTTGATAAACAGATTGAAATGCAGGTTACTTCACTCAAAGACCAAGGTTCTTACGCTGTGTGGAAAGCTACGAAGAGCAGTGGACAATACGACCTAAAGACATTCCAAGTGAAGGCTCGTCCTGTTCAGAAAGTCGATGGTTTAAAACCTGGTATGTCGTTGATTATTAAATAAGGAAGAGTTTTTTTCTTTTTATAATGAAGTTATCATTCAACATAAAATCGTTTTTTAATTCTCTTGGTAAGGGTGTGCAAAGACTTCTCGCACTCTCTTCTAGGGAGGTGGGATTAATGGTTCATAATCCAATCTACATCTGTTGTATGGTTGTTTTCCCATTAGTTACCATCTTCTTCTTCACTTCCTTAATGCATGAAGGGCAACCCGAAAAGCTCCCATGTGGCGTTGTTGACAATGATAACACCTCTACCACACGTGCTTTAATACGACAGTTAGATGCCTTTCAAAGTACACATGTAGTTGCTCATTACAATAGTGTTGCCGAGGCAAGGCAAGCTATTCAACGCAATGAGATATATGGATTCTTGTATATCCCAGCAGGAACTACAGCCGAACTCATCGCTCAACGCCAACCACATGTATCTCTTTATTATAGTAATGTGACGCTTGTTGCAGGTGGAATGTTATACAAGGATATGAAGACAGTGACCGCTCTTGGGTCGGCAGCAATGGGTGCGGCAAAGCTCCAAATGCTTGGAAAAACACCTAAAGAGATTAAGGAGTTCATACAGCCGATAGCCTTAGATGTTCACATGATAGGCAATCCGTGGATGAGTTATAACATATATTTAACGAGTATCATGGTACCTGGTATCCTCGTGTTATTTATGTTACTCATTACCGTCTATTCGATAGGAACAGAGTTAAAGTTTGGTAGGGCGCACCAATGGATGCAGTTAGCTAATAACAACATCATGCTTGCTGTCACAGGAAAACTGCTGCCTCAAACGTTGATCTTCTTAACTATCTTCCTCGGATATGAGTGGTATGTCTATGGCTACTTGAACTTCCCTCACCCTGGAGGATTGCACATGATCATCTTAATGGCAGTGCTTACTGTCCTCTCATCGCAGGGCTTTGGCGTCTTTGTCTTTGGTCTTATCCCTTCCTTACGCATGTCTATGAGCGTTTGTTCATTGTGGGCTGTCGTTGGTTTCTCAGCCTGTGGAGCTACCTTCCCACTCTTTGCTATGGATGGAATGATAGAGTCTCTGGCACAGATCATACCACTTCGTCATTACTATATGGTTTATCAGCTTTGCGTCTTCAATGGCTTCCCTCTTGTCGAGGCGTGGGTTAATGTGATGGCTCTAGTAGCCTTTGCGGTCTCTCCCATACTTGTTCTATGGAACTTGAAACGTGCTATGCTGGAATATGTTTATATACCATAACTGATTGAACATATCCTTTGCTTGAAAGGAATAAATGCTGATAATTGTTTATGTCGAATAATAATAAAACAAGATCCACACTGAGAGAAGTACTCAAGCAACCGCTTGACTTCCTTTCATCTATCTGCTATATCTGGTGGTTAGAATTGAAGAGTACGGTGAAAGATGAGGGCGTGTTAATATTCTTCTTACTAGTTCCTCTTGCTTATCCGCTGCTTTATTCGTGGATTTATAACAATGAGGTGGTGCGTGATGTGCCTGTCGCTATTGTCGACTTATCGCATACTGCCTCTTCAAGGGAGTTCATTCGTGACTTCGATGCAGCCCCTGATGTGAAGGCCGCATACTATTGTAATAGTCTAGATGAGGCTAAGAACCTTGTTGGAAAGCAGGCAGTTCACGGCGTATTATACTTTCCGTCTAACTTTGATGAGACCTTGAATAGGGGGGAGCAAGCGCATGTTGGGGTCTATTGTGATATGAGTTTGATGTTAACCTATAAGGCTATCTATCAAACCGCACAAGCAGTTGCACTCGAGATGGGGGCTGACAAAGTGAAAACTCACTCTTTCTCATTCACAAAAAGGGATGAGGAGCTGACCACGGAACCCATGATTGTTGACGCAGAACCCATCTTTAACACTACAGGTGGCTATGGTAACGCTATCTTACCAGGCGTTTTAATCCTCATCTTACAGCAGACTTTGCTCTTAGGAATAGGCTTATCGGCTGGTACAGCACGTGAGAACAATCGCTTCCAGGACCTTGTTCCAATCGGAAAGCACTATGATGGAATCCTAAAAATAGTCTTCGGCAAGTCGTTCTGTTACTTTATGGTCTATTGCGTGATGGCTGCTTACGTCACAATGGCAGTTCCGCACTTCTTCAGCTTTACGATGTTAGCACGCCCAACTGACCTCTTTTGGCTCTTAATACCATACTTGCTTGCTGTGATCTTCTTTGGTATGACCCTCTCATGTCTCGTTCGCTATCGTGAAAACGTCATGCTCCTTGTGGTCTTTACGTCCATTCCTTTCCTATTCTTAACAGGTGCTTCTTGGCCTCAAAGTAGTATTCCAGGGATATGGCAGGGCTTCAGTTGGATCATTCCGTCCACCTTTGGCGTTCGTGGCTATCTACGAATAGCATCAATGGGAGGTACTATTAATGACATTCTCCCTGAAGTGAGAGCGTTGTGGATACAGGCTACTATCTATTTCTTCACTACTTGTTTCGTTTATAGATATCAGATTATCAGTGCTCGTAAGCACGCTATTTCGCATTATCAGATGATACAAGATAAGATCAAGAAAGAGCGTCAGAAGAAGGGTCAGAATTAATCTTCTGTATAGGAGTAAACAATGGTTTGTTTCCTATACAATCATTCTTTAAAAGACAGGAGATTGCTTCCTGCTATCAAGAAGAGCCTTTCCTTGCTAGAAGGAAAGGCTCTTTTCATTATGAAGAAACGCCTTCTTTCATTTGAAGAAGGCGTTTCCTTTATTCCAAAGTCATGGTTATTTGCTCTTCTGAAGAGTGTGTGGAGGCTTTCAACTTATAATTTCGTCATGTGATAGCCCATGGTCTTTAATTGCATAGCTGCCCCCATGGTGTAAAGCTGATGGAGTGCTGCTACATAAGAGTGGAAAGCCTCTGGACTACCAGGAGCTAATCCTAAATGATGAAGGAGACTATTTGTTCGTGCGGCACATTCGCCTACAACACTTGCTAACCGTTGATGATCTTCGGCTGAGAGAAGTAGGACTTTCTCACAAATATAGTCGTCCATGTGGTCATAATCAATGCGATTACGAAGATAAGTATAGAGGTTTTCCACCTTATTATATAGTTCCCAATCTTCATCCCAATACTTGGCAACAGCCATACCAACATACATCATCCAGCCTAAGGAGACTGTGGGATAAGCTGAAAACTCCCTTGTTCCGTCTGGTAAATACGCCTGGGCAATCTCCAGCCATTTCCCTTCAATATCAATAGCATCTGGTAACATCTCATCCACAAGACCATGTTCTTGCAGATAGCTTACCAAGTTATTCTTAAACTTCTCTTCGTTAGGATATTGTAATTCTGTCGTTTCCATTATGCTTATTGTTTGATATGCAAAGTTACTAAATAGCTTTGAGACATTGGTTGGGAATCATTAATTAATGGCAAATTAACTTCTTCGTGAAACTTCCTTTATCGGTAGTCACCTTTATAATATAGGCTGATGGAGCTAGTGGAATAGCAACTCTATCTCTCTCATTAATCGCTTGATGGCGAACGAGTTGCCCATTAATCGTATAGATATCAACGTGTTTTAAACCACTATGTGTTACCTCTAATAGTCCATTGAAATAGCTTATTTGCTCTTTAGAATGTAATTCATCAATGCCATCAGGAGTTGGAATGTAAGATCCATTGACGATGGAGACGAGTAGGGGAGAAGCCTTTCTTGGCCATAAATCTATCTCCTTATCATCTATATTAGCGATGAGGGCTAATCGATATTGCCGATGATTGATGAGCTTTAAGTCCTTGTCTTTCAGCCATCCACTCATGATGGTAACACCATCCGAGGCGTTCGCTAGATTGATACTATTCGGGTAAGTCGATAGCGGAATATGCTCTTTAGTTTCGTTATCTATAAGAGTTAATATGACAGAACCATTGTACTTCGCATCCTCCTTGGCGTAAATAAGGCATCCAACTTTAATGAGTCCTTCTCGACGAACATCTATATTAGAACTCTCGATGGACTCTTGTGCATTGTTCTGTACAAATCCAATCGCATTAGAAAGGAGTTCCTGAGGGCGGTCAATCTTTATGACATCAATGTAACAAGGCTCTATTTGATTCACATCACCTACTATACAAGTCTCATCACTATAGTCGCTTGTTATGGTTGCACGCAGTCGGTAATGCCCTGGGAGGAGGTTATCTGGAAGTGAAAGAAGTAGGTTTAAACGGGTTGTTGCAAAGTCATCAAAGTCGACACTCTTAGTAGTATGCGTATAAACTGATTGGTCTTTATCGTTTAAGAAATCTAGTTGTATCTTACCATCGAAAGGCTTAGCACATAGCTTACGAATGGCAAGATGTAGTCTAAAGTCGCTGCCCGCTTGCACCTCACCATCGGTAGTTGGCAATGAAGCAAACTGGAAGGAAGCGTCCAAAGAAGGCTTTTCACGATAAGTGATATTAGCCCCTTTAACCTCGAAAACATAGCGTGGAGCCTTCTTTATCATCACCCATTCGCCCCATTCTCCATTGTCTTTTCGAGCACAGACAATAGGTGAGAGGGAGTAGACACCATCGTGAAGTCTACTTAAATCCATCGTGAAGGTGACATCTTGAAAGACGAGTCCTCCAGATACAATCTTACCTTCATTCATCTTAAAATACTCCTGAGTATAACCACCTTTGCTATGACTATCTGATGGAAAAACAGCTATTGTCTGTCCTTGTTCATCATAGATACCAACTCCAAAATCGCCTTGGAATGGTATAGAACTTTGATTTGTAAAGTTCTTATAGGCTATCTTCTTCTGTTCTAAAGTGGTTGGTTCACCGCCTATAAAGTGCAGATCAGCTTCGTTATTGAAGGCTATGTTAGGTGCTTCCTCACGCAATTTGTAGTCAATCTTAGCCACTCCTGCTTTATTCGGATGGGCTAGGATGATGATTAATTGCTTCCCGAAACTCAACGCATTACCATTAAATTCCTTGCCAGAAGAGCTTATGTTTAAGGCTCTTAACGAATAATAGCCATCCGCCTGACCACCCCAACCAAAGTTCATGTGTATCAAGTCATTACGATCAAAGCCGTCGGCTACCCATGCATGACCGCTTCTGCCACCTCCAGGATTGCCTGATATATAAAGAGGAAAACCATTGCGTAACTCATTCTTAATTATCTCGGTGAATTGCGCAATGCCCTCATCTCCCTTGGCAATCATTGTTGCGTCATAATTAAAATACGTACGAAGTGCATTCAACGCACTACCATTTTGAGCACTACTTCCACTATTGGAATATTGCATATTAACCGATACACCAACATCACTCATTAGGTGAGCAACAGCATTGGCTTGCGCTTCGTTGTAGTGTCCATAACGATAGTCATTGTCCATTAAGTCCCACTGATAGACTGATTTAGAGAAGTCCGCAGAATGTTGCTGTTGGTCAACTGTTGTTGTATAGGTATGTTGTCCGCTGCCAGTAACAGGCCACTGATGATAGAACATCAGCTGTGCCATGGCGGTTGCAACGCATCCCGTATAATAGCGAGTGTACTTATTATAAGGTGATTCTTGGCTCCAATGAGAGTGGAGGAGAGGCTTGACTTCATCTTTTGAACTAGTTGTCTGGGATGAAGATGCAGCCGTAGAAAGTTTTGAATTATTATTAAGTTCTTTGTAAACCTGGCGGTATTCATGGAGAAGATAGGCTACTTCTGGATTCAAGCGTGTTGTATCCATGCTTCCTTCATGGCTATATGCTAACACTTGCCCCATGGCATCGTTGCCTGCAACAATTACGAATCCTTTGCCCTTGGAGTCGTTATATATATAATAAGGTGTACTTGCTTGTTTATATGGTAGACTTGAGGTGACGGCTGAAGAGCTCCGTGTAAGAATCTTACGTTGGGTCTTTTTGTCTACATTGACATAACGCTTTGCGATGTTAAGAGCCTCTGTAGGGGTAATGTTATCAGCATACAAGTTTGTAGAAAACGATAACATCATGCAAAGACAAGTAGCAATTATTCTCATTGCTAAGTATCTTTTCTTATTTGTCGGACTATTAACCTGTATCCAGGATACCAATTTCTTCGTTTCTAAAAGCCTAATTATTTCCTTTTGAAAATTAATCTTCTTGATTTGTGAAAACGTTTTCGTCATATTTTTAAATACATCATCTTTCTTTGATAAATGCCTTTTTTATACTTAATGAAGGTATCATTTCCCTTCGGTAAATGCCTTCTTTATACTTTGTAAAGGTATCATTTCCCTTCGATAAGTGCCATCTTCTTCAGAGAAAAATATCATTTTTAACTGATAGTATCATTAAGTTCTCTACAAAGTTACACTTTCTTTTTCACATAACAGCCTTTCCTCATCAACAATGACAACCTTAAAGCATTAAAGGAGAGTCTTTCCTTTCCCTATTTATCATAACTGTCATTACTGTTAAGATGTACCTTCTTGAATTATGAGAGGTATTACTTCTTGTTACGGTATTCGTTTGGTGTAAGTCCAGTTCTACGTTTAAAGAACTTACAAAAGGCACTGCTTGAAGAGAAATTGAATGAGGCTGCAAGTTGTTTAAGCGTTTTATTTGAATTTCTAAGGGCTACTTGCATAGAGACAGTGAGTGAATTTTCAATCCATTCACGGGCTGTTTCTCCTGTTTCCGATTTGATAATAACACCGAGATAATGCGGAGTTACACATAAGTTATCCGCATAGAACATAATCTCATGTTCCTTCTTTGAATACTTACTAATAAGGTGTACGAATGCTTCTGTAAGTCGCTTTGTTCGCGGCTTATACTTCATTTCAGCTTCTTGATAGGACTTGTAGAAATGATAAACAAATTGCATTAACGATAAAAAGAGTGCATCTATTACCTTTGTATCCAATGCTTCACAAGAAGACAACTCATGTAACAATACAAAATAACTATGCCAAATGTTGAAGTTGAGCTTTGTTAATTGCCAAATAAAGATCTCTCCAGGTGATAAGAACAGCTTAGGTAGAGATGCAGAAAAGACAGCTTTAAGGTAATCCTTGCGTATGGCGATTCTTTCCAAGACTATATCTTCAGAGGTGGAAACATTGACCATGACTGCTCCCCAGTTCACAAACAAGAGATCGCCAGCATTACAAACATATTCATTGTTGTTTAACTGTATTTTAAATGATCCTTGCCTCACAACGTCAATATGTGTAAACTGAGATGGAAGTGGCGGTGTTCTACCTTCCATCGAAAGGAATGGTGATTTGTGCAAAACTGATATTGAGAACTTTGCACCAGCCTTATCAAGACCAATCCTCGTCACTGTGTCACATTCTAAAGGGTCTTTAAAATTATTGTTAGCGTGTATATTTATCATGCTTTTAGTTTCAGTTTTAAGCTTATAAAAGTTTTGTTTTAAAGATACAAATAAGTATTTAAACAATGAGGATAATTAATGATAATTAACCAAAAAGACCTTTGTAAGCTATGTGGAGTGCTTTTAATTCTTAGTTTAAGCACATATGGTTGCCTTAGAGAAAGTATTAAGAAATTATCTAACAATTAATGACTTATATAACGCTAAAATCTCCCCTCTTTTATATCCAATATACAGGGTCAATGAAAGAAAGGTTTAAGAAAGAGTAAAATTACGCTTATTTTAATAGTAAATACTTGTTTATATGAATGATGATGATTATCTTTGCAGCCGGTTCAAAGGTTACTTTACTTCGGAATTATGTGTACGAATGAATGATATAAACTGATTAAAGAAAGATAAATAAGGATAAATTCAAATACAACAGATATAAGGACAAAGTTAGTCAGTCTGTTTAAATGTGATATAAACAAAGGCTGTGTAGTAGCAAGAAAAGCGCAAGTAGTTATTGCTAATCACGCTTTAAGATATACAGGTTAGTTTTTTTAAAGGTAAAGGATAACACACTTGTTCTGGTTTTATGACGATTAATAAAATATGACCAGAAGCTTACAGTCCATCCTGATTCCATGTGAGTGGAATCAGGATTTTTGCTTTCTTCTTCTCTCCTACCCCTCTTCTCATTTTTCTTCTTTGCTTACAAGCAATGAAATAGTATATACTTTTTTATATTGGAGATGGTTTTTTTTCGTGAAAAGTTTGGAGATTTACGTTTAAGTCTATACTTTTGCAATCCGTCTGAAGGGCTTTTATCCATGCAGATATGCCAAAAAAACAAATTGATAGAGTAACATATATATGAAGCGACAAGGACAATCATTATCATTAAAGAATCTTACGAAGAGTAATGTTTGGGACATTCAGGAAAGCGATGTCTTCCGCCTTTGGGCGCAAGCAGAACGTGATGCAGACTTAAAGGATAACGAGCATCACTATATTGACGTGCTTAAAAGCGCCTTCACGATAGAAGAGGTAAAGGTAGATAAGCCTGAAGTTATAAAGAAGTATGAGGCTCGTGGCTGTCAAGTAGGTACGATAAGACTTGATGAAGGTACTGTTGTGAAGTGGGCATTGAAGAAGAAACCAATCCTTCGCATCACTGATTTGACATGGGAGAACATACATCATATATCTGCCCAAAAGCTCATTGAGGTGTTAGAACGTAATTTTGGTGGTGGTTGGGAAAGTCTCCCTCAAAGTGTACAAGACATAATTCAAAGTGGATTTGATATTAGTACAACTACCCTTCCTACTGATCGTTTAAAGAAGCCAGGAGGTCTGTATGATAAAAAGACTGCCGATGGTTTTGAAGTATTGGAAATATCAAAGGGCTCATGGACTGAGGCTATCTTTGCAAAAGAAAAGCCTATGGCAGCTGTTAATCACATTAAGTTCTCTCAAGCAGACGAGCTAGAGAGTGATGAGGAGGAATTTGATAATTATGATGAAGATGAGGACTTGTCAAAGGATATAAAATCATCAGATGAAGAGGATGATGACGACTTTGACGATGATAAATTGACGGAAGAAAGTTATCGTACAACATTCGATACGAATCCTGAAGAGCTGGAAATACAAGCAGAAGAAGTTGGAGAAGAAGATGACTTTTAAGTTCTCTCCACCTTATTTATATAATAATAAAACAAAAGAAGACCTTATTGAAGCGAATTCAATAAGGTCTTCTTTCTTTCTGTTTGTAATATTCTACCTTAATCTTGTTGGCAATTACATTAACTTCAAACCTGCTTCTGTAATGCCCAAAGCACATGTCTAGACTCTATTAGCTACGTTTAATCTTACGAGCAAGAGCCTCACGACGTGCATTCTGAATCTGTAGGAAACGAGCATCCATGCTGCTATCGAATTCCTTGTTCATTGCAATAAGCTTGTCCATAATCTATTTGTTATCTTAAACACAACGTGCTGCAAAGATACACTCTTTCAATCAATTAGCAATAAACAAACCTCATTTTTTATCGGCCAAGATTATATTTTTGATGATTGTCAATCATATTGATTAAAATCAATAATGCTGGATTAAATCTATAAATCAAGTAATATTATACCAATATGTAGGCTAATTGTCGTACCTTTGCAGTGAATTTCGAGTTAAAATAAGTAATAACAGCAGAGCCAAAGGGGCTTCTGCACAAAGAAGAAAGGAAAATATTATGTTAACATTTGGTATTGTAACAATCGTTGCAGCACTACTTGCAGAGGTTTTAATTGTCTCTAAGAAGATTAATCTTGACTAGCAAGAGTAAAGGAGGAAGAAATCAAGTAAATAGTCATATACCGCTACATTATAGTGAGCTGGTTGATGATAATAAGTTTAAGAGCCGATACATTAATTAATGTGTCGGCTCTCTTTTTTATTAAAGTTATATGATATATCAAAGAATATCAAGGTCAGCTAGTGCCTTCTTTGCTATCATCTCCATCTCATTACCTAATTCGCAGAAACTTAAAACACAATTAAATGCAGCGTGTTTCAGTGCTATGTTTTCTCCAGCAAGAGTTGTATGAACTTGATCGAGGAACTCATTAATACCTCTCTCATTTGGTTCCATACCCTTTGCAAATAGTCTTGCTAATAATTGATAACCACAGAGTTGATACATATCCTTGTCTGATGCTATCCATTGATAAGCCAAAGCTGGAGCAAAGTTGAGGTGTTGAAGAAGGTTGAAAGCCAATAGTTCTGCCATTTCTTGTGTGCGTAAGCGCTCCATCCATACGTCTACTAAATCTTCCGACATACGTTCTGCGGGCATAATTAGCGTTGCTAGTACTTGACACTCACGTATATCTTCTTTCCAAAGTTCAATGGCAAGCTCATAATCCTTACCATATTCCAGAGCCATCTTTTGTAGTTCCGGTACTGGTACGCCCCAGTTTATTTTATATGATAGTCCTTTCTCACGCATTGATTGTGATGCTACACCATTCATCAATAGGCGGAAGGATTGTTTAATTTGCATTAGTTTCTTGTGTGTCTGATCAGTCATCATTGTCTTATTATATAATATGTATCGGATTAAACTTTTGTTCACTTCATTGGACATAGATATCCTATCTCAAATTAAAGCTCTACAAATTTACAAGAAAAAAAGCAATTATTAATTATTTCTTCTTTGTTTTTCTCATAGTAGATTCAGCTCCTATTGTTCTCTAAAAAGCCCAATATAGTTTTAAAAGTGGTTGTTGTCACTTTTAATATATGTAACAATTGTTTTATAATCAACACCTTATGAATGTAAATGGTGTGACAGGGATGACAGCAAAAATAAAGCTCTTAATTTGCACCCAACGTATATTTCTATTTATCTAGTCCTAAATTGAGCATATTCATGTTACTTTATCGCACTTGTGTTTATGCCTAGCACCATACGTGTTTACCATCAACACGATCTCATTGAATGCTCTTCTCAATCGTAAGTATAGGTAAAGGGTGTAACAAATAATTGTTACACCCTTTACCTACTCACCTTTCAATGAGTGATTGAGCTTGACTTTTGGGTTGCCGCCTCACGGCGTCACCCAATCATCTTGCGTCGTTGTTATCCTTTAATCAATCTTATTTATTACCTTAACTAAACCTATCAACTATAATCCTGAACAATCTCTTTTGCTCTACCTTAATACTAAATAACTAAAAACCTAAATCTATTATTACTAACCTAAACAATCTATTTTATTTCTTTTGACGATGCAAAGGTACAATTGTTTGCGTACACAACAAAATAAATCGACGTTTTTTCTTTAAGAAGTTGCATTTATTGATATGAATCAATAGGCTTTACATGATTATTAAAGGATGACACCTTGAAAGCAACAAATATCCATTTCCAATGTAGACTAGTAGAACCTCACTTCTGTAATAATCATAGAACCAACTGCTGCGTTGAGTTTCTTCACCAGTTCTGACTGCATCATACTAAGATCAGCACGTAAGGCTGGGTTGATAATCTTCACGAATAAGGTTTGATTGCGTATGAATTTCTCTTGTGTATAACGTGCGACAGTCTTACCCGCAACCTCCTCCCATGCATCGATAAGGCGTTTTTGTAAGAGAGGTGCTTCGAGTCCTTCCTTCCTTAAGACCTGATTAAGTAAGGTGTCCAAAGTCTGTACTTTCCGTCTAAACATAGCTTTATTCCTTCTTCTCTTTTATTTCTCCCCCTTCAACGGAGAATAATTTATAACTAAAACTACTTCCATGAAGAATCTTATCAAGGTGGTCACGATTGGTATCAGTGATGAATATCTGACCGAAATCGTCGCCTGAAACCAAGCGAACAATTTGCTCCACCCTGCTGCTATCAAGCTTATCAAAGATGTCATCAAGCAATAATAAAGGTGTATTATTTCCTGATGTACGACGTAAGAAGTCAAATTGTGCCAATTTTAAAGCTAACACATAAGTCTTATTTTGCCCTTGACTACCCTCTCTTCGAATAGGATAATCTCCTAACTTCATTACCAAATCATCCTTATGCACACCATGTAGTGAATAGCCCATAATGCGATCCTTTGCTCGATCACGCTGTATAACATCTAATAATGAGCCACGTTGGCAATGCGAAACGTACTCTAATGATACCTTTTCTCGGTTCTCACATATCGTTTGATAAATGCGTTGAAATACAGGAGTAAGCTCTTCCACAAATGCAGCTCGCTTCTTATAAATAGCTTCCCCATACTCTGCCATTTGCATTTCAAGCAATTCCATGAGTGTTACATCAGGCTCCTCCTCTTGTTTTAAGAGTTTGTTACGTTGTTGTAAAGCTTTATTGTATCTGTTAAGGTCTTCTATGTAAGGTGTATCATATTGAGAGATAACAACATCCATAAGCCTTCTTCGTTCTTCACTTCCACCATCTATTAAGGTTGCATCAGCTGGTGAAACGAATATAAGAGGAACCAAACCGATGTGCATCGAGAGGCGTTTATATTCCTTTTTATTACGTTTGAAATGCTTCTTCGAGCCACGTTTCATACCACAATAAACCTGTTCTTTGTCTTCATTATCAGTGGTGTAATCACCTTCCAATACGAAGTAATCGGCCTCATGACGCATCACTTCAGAGTCCTTCGGATTAAAGGCACTCCTGCAAAAGGATAAGTAATAAACAGCATCCAATAGGTTGGTTTTACCCTCACCATTATGCCCTATGAAACAATTAAGCTTTGCCGACAAGTTTAAGGTGGCTGCTTCTATATTCTTATAGTTTATGATAGAAAGTTTGTTTAATTGCATCTCCTTTGTCTTTAATCACACTCTTCTTTCCTCTTATCAATCATCTGCAAAGTTACCCCTTTTCGTATCAATAAAAGAAAAAAGTCGTTGATAAATTTCAATATATCCGACTTTTTCCGTACTTTTGCGACGCTATTATGCACACATATAATATATAAGAAAGAAACAAAACATCATAACTTAAAATGGCAAACAACAAAGAACAGGGTACTTATGAAAATACCCTTAACAATTCTGAAGCCGCATTCTTGAAGTATAAGAAGCAGATTGCTATTGCAGTCATCGCTATTATTGTAATCATTGCGGGTGTTATCCTTTACAAGAATTACATCTCTGCTCCACGCGAGGCAGAGGCGAGTACAGAGCTTGCAAAGAGTCAGACATTCTTCAATGCACAGCAGTATGACAAGGCATTGACTGGCTTTCAGAAGGTACAAAGCGACTACAGTAACACTGATGCAGGTAATCTTGCTAACCTTTATGTGGCTCTTTGCTATGCACATCAGGCTCAACCAAACTGGGCAAAGGCTTTGGAAAATGCAGAGAAGTTTGATACTTCTAATGATGAGATGATTAGCCCAGCCTCACAGATGGCTCTAGGAGACATCTATGCAAACAATAATCAGCTTGACAAAGCTGTTGATTGTTTCAAGAAAGCAGCTGACATGGCTAACGCTCAGGCTGAAGACAACATCAACCTTACCATTGCCCCACTAGCACTCCGTAAGGCTGGTATCCTATTGGAAAGCCAAGGTAAGAAGGCAGAAGCACTTGATATCTATAAGAACATCAAGAAGACTTATGTCAACTCTCCTATCTTCCAGGATATTGACAAGTACATTGAACGTGCTTCTAATTAATCTGTAGTCATGTCAACAGAACTTCATCATCTATCAGACTACAACGAGCAGAATGTTCCAGACGCTAGTAATATGTGCTTTGGAGTCGTCGTTGCAGAGTGGAATCCAGAGATTACTGGGGCATTGCTTGATGGTACAGTACGTACGTTGGAGAAGCATGGTGCTATCCCAGAGAACATTCACATCAAGACAGTCCCTGGTAGTTTTGAGCTTATCTATGGTGCACAACAGATGACAAAGAACGATGGCTTTGATGCTATCATTATCCTCGGAAGTGTCATCAAGGGTGAGACACCTCACTTCGATTACATCTGTCAGGGGGTTACTTATGGTATTGCACGTTTGAATGCATCGCAGAATATTCCTGTTATCTATGGTCTTCTCACCACAAACGACTTACAACAAGCAAAGGACAGAAGTGGCGGCAGACTTGGTAATAAGGGTGACGAATGTGCTATTGATGCTATTAAAATGGCTAAGTTCTAGGTATTTTAGTTAATAAGAAATATTGGTTTAAAGGCAACGGAACGTGGGATTACACCACTATCTGTTGCCTTTTTTATTTGTGTTGAGGTCTACTCATTATATTCTCACTGCTCTTTTTGTGGGGAGTGAGATATTTTTTTGTATATTTGTAATCGATATTCTCTCTTGTTGATTACCGACTTTTTATTTCTAAGTAGCGTATAATTCTAATTACCCCAATTAAAAACCTATATATGAAAAAGCTGTTGTTTATTATGCTCGGAGTGCTATCTTGCATTACGAATATCTATGCTCTGGTCGTAAAGAATCCCGTTGATTATGTTAATCCATTGGTAGGCACTGCCTCAAAAAGCGAATTATCAACGGGCAACACCTATCCCGCTATAGCATTACCATGGGCAATGAACTTTTGGACAGCACAAACAGGAAAGATGGGGGACGGCTGGACTTACGTTTACGGAGCCGACAAGATACGTGGTATTAAGCAAACACACCAACCCAGTCCATGGATAAATGATTATGGGCAGTTCGCTTTCATGCCCATAACAGGCAAGAAAGTGTTCGACGAGGAAGGGCGAGCTAGCTGGTTCTCACATAAGGCGGAGACTGCTACACCTTATTATTATAAGGTCTATCTAGCCGATTATGACGCTACGGTAGAGCTTTCTCCAACTAGCAGAGCAGCCTCTGTTCGTGTCACCTACTCTACTACTAACGAGGCTTACTTCCTTGTCGATGCTTTCGATAAGAGTTCTTCTGTGACGATACTACCTGACAAACGCACCATTGTGGGCTATACGACAAAGAACAGTGGTGGTGTTCCTGATAACTTTAAGAACTACTTTGTTCTTCGTTTTGACCATGATTTCGTTTATAAAGGATGCCTTTCTGATGGTAAACTAATCGATAATCAGCTTTCTGCAAGATGCAATCATGCGATGGCTGTAGTAGGTTTCCAAACCAAGAGGGGCGAACAGGTAAATGTGCAAGTAGCCTCTTCTTTCATCAGTGAAGAGCAAGCCTTTCGCAACTTAAAGGAGGTTGAAGGCAAGTCATTCGAGCAAGTAAAGGCTGAAGGAAAGGCTGAATGGAACAAGGTATTAGGGCGCATTGAGGTGGAAGACGATAATGTGGATCACCTCCGCACATTCTATAGTTGTCTTTATCGCTCCGTTCTTTTCCCTCGTTCCTTCTATGAGTTTGATGCCGACGGAAAGCCCATTCATTATAGTCCTTATAATGGGAAAGTACTTGAAGGGTATCTCTTCACCGATACTGGATACTGGGATACTTTCCGTTCATTGTTCCCCTTGCTCAACCTTATCTACCCTTCTATGAATGAGAAGATGCAGGCAGGTTTGGTCAATGCTTATCGTGAGAGTGGATTCTTACCAGAGTGGGCTAGCCCTGGACATCGTGATTGTATGGTGGGCAATAATTCTGCTTCTGTGGTGGCAGATGCCTATATCAAGGGACTTCGGGGTTATGACATTGAAACGTTATGGAAGGCTGTTGTGCATGGAGCTAACGCCGTTCACCCCACTATCAGTTCGACTGGACGCAAGGGATTTGAGTATTACAATCGTTTGGGATATGTACCTTATGACGTTGGTATCAACGAGAGTGTAGCACGCACCTTGGAGTATGCTTATGACGATTGGTGTATCTATCAGTTGGGGTTAAAGCTTGGGAAGAGTGCCAAGGAACTGCAACCTTTTAAGGAGCGAGCCATGAATTATAAGAATGTATTTGATAAAGAAACGTGCTTAATGCGTGGTCGTAATGCGGACGGGAGCTTTCAGAAGCCCTTTAACCCATATAAGTGGGGAGACGCATTCACGGAAGGTAATAGTTGGCACTACACCTGGAGCGTGTTCCATGACCCGTCTGGTTTGGCACAACTGATGGGTGGTTACGATAAGTTCAACTCGATGTTGGATAGTGTATTTAACCTACCGCCTGTATTCGACGATACCTATTATGGCTTCACTATTCATGAGATTCGTGAGATGCAGATAATGCACATGGGCAACTATGCACATGGTAATCAACCTATCCAACACATGATTTACTTGTATGATTATAGCGGTCAACCATGGAAGACACAGTACTGGATTCGTGAGGTAATGAATCGATTATATACAGCGCAGCCTGATGGTTATTGCGGTGATGAAGACAATGGTCAGACGTCTGCCTGGTATGTTTTCTCGGCCTTAGGATTCTATCCAGTATGCCCTGGAAGTACGCAGTATATGATAGGAACACCCTATTTTCACAAGGCAAAAATACATCTAGAAAATGGTAAAATAATCACCATCAATACGGATAAAAACGATGATAGTAATCGCTTCATACAGCGTATAATGATGGATGGACAGCCTTATCAGCATTATTATTTAGAGCACAATAAACTTGAAGATGGTGTTTCCATAGATTTCATGATGGGTGATAAACCTTGCAAGTAATGTGCTGGTGAGAGAAAGAACCTAACTACATTCAAAAGACAAGAGCCTTCTTTGTATAGCAAGGGAGGCTCTTCTTGTATTAAGGAGAGCCTTGCTTCACAGCAAGGAAACGCCCTCTTTGTTTCAGACAAAAGTCTAATTTCGCTATGACAGATAGATTCATGTAGATGATGATACCCTTGTTTGTTCGCTCATACAGCCCTACTTCTTAACCAAATTCTTGTTTCTCTGAAGTTTTGTAGCTGTCCGCACATTTGTAAAACTAGTGTGTTTCTTTATCATTATAAACCTTTTCTTATAAACAAAAAAGCCTTCCCCAATATTAGGGAAGGCTTCTGATTCTTTACTTAAATTAGATGATTAATTTATCCAACCATGCTCTTGAGATCCTCATCAACAGTTGTGATACCACCGAGTCCGAAGTTCTCAACAAGTACATTTAGTACGTTTGGAGATACAAAAGCAGGGAGCGTAGGCCCGATATGGATGTTCTTAATGCCAAGATAAAGTAGTGCCAAGAGAACGATAACAGCCTTCTGCTCATACCATGCGATGTTAAACTCGATAGGAAGATCATTGATGTCGTTAGCACCAAAGATCTCTTTTAGCTTCATAGCTACCACTGCCCATGAGTATGAGTCATTACATTGACCAGCATCCAATACACGTGGTATACCATTGATATCACCAAGGTTTAGTTTGTTATACTTGAATTTTGCGCAACCACTTGTTAGTATAACTGTATCCTTCGGGAGGCGACTTGCAAAGTCACGATAGTAGTCACGGCTCTTCATTCTACCATCACAACCACTCATCACAACGAACTTACGGATAGCACCAGACTTTACTGCATCAACAACCTTATCGGCAAGTGCGAATACTTGTGCATGTGCGAATCCACCAATAATCTCGCCTTGCTCGATAGCAGTTGGTGCTTTGCAGGTCTTTGCAATCTCAATTACTTCAGAGAAGTCTTTGTGTCCGTTTGCATCAGCTGTAATGTGTTTCCATCCTGGGAAACCTGTTGCATTAGTGGTGAATACACGATCCTTGTAGCTTGCCTTTGGTGAAGGAGGTACGATACAGTTGGTAGTAAATACGATAGGACCATTGAATGTCTCGAACTCCTCCTTCTGTTTCCACCATGCATTACCATAGTTTCCAACAAGGTGCTTATACTTCTTTAATTGTGGATAGTAGTGTGCTGGTAACATTTCACCATGGGTATATACATCTATACCAGTACCTTCTGTCTGCTCTAATAATTGCTCAATATCCTTGAGATCATGACCTGAGATAAGGATTCCTGGGCGATTACCTACACCGATGTTAACCTTTGTCAGCTCTGGATTACCATATGTTGTTGTGTTTGCTTTATCGAGTAGTGCCATTGCATCAACACCATACTTTCCAGTCTCCATAACGGTTGCAAGTAGGGTTTCCATATTAGCATTAGGATTAGAGATAGTCGCTAAGGCCTTCTCTATAAAAGCGATGATTTCATCTTTGCGTTCGTTTAATCGGGATGCATGCTCATAATATGCTGCCATTCCTTTCAAGCCTAGAATGGTTAATTCCTTTAGTGAACGTAGATCTTCATTCTCGGTTCGTAGCACACCTTCTCGGTTACCTTCTGCCTCGTAATCAGCCTTTTCTCCACCCCATTTAACCTCTGGGTAGTCAGGAAGAGTGATGTTTTTTGATGCCGCAAGTTCGAGAAGCTCTCGTTTTAATTGTACTCCTTTATCTACCTTTGCCAATATTGCTTGATCATCAAAGTTTGCATTGGTGATAGTCACGAAGAGAGAGTCAACAATGTAATCACCCACCTCCTGGCTTGTTTCTATACCTGAATTACGAAGCGAATCAGCGATAGTTCCAATGCCACGAGTCACTGCTAGTAATAAATCTTGCCAACGACTTGTGTCTGCCTTCTTGCCACATACACCTTGAATAGTACATCCTGTACCCTTTGCTGTTTCCTGACATTGGAAACAAAACATCTTGTTCTCTGCCATTTTAAATTATTCCTTTGTAATGTTTTAATTTCATTTTCGGTGGCAAAATTATAGACTAATTCATTCCTATTAGGTAACATTTGTGACTTTACAAGGTTAAAGTATATTAAATGTTAATCGTTCCTAATATCCCGTATAAGACTTTTTAAGTGTAAAGAAGTACAATGAATGAAATAAAGGGGAACTCCCTATCACACAAAGATATGAGTTCTTATCATGTAAATATTTTATTCCTAAGCATTGAAGAAAGTCGTATAATAGTCAGAAAATGAACAACTAAGAGATATTAAAAAATATACTTTGCACTTGACAATATTAATTAAATATACTATATTTGCATTGTAATAACATATTTGGTAACTAAAAATCCACGGATTATGGCTAAGTACAACTTAACTGAAAAAAAGGAGAAGATGGCCGCGTACCGTAGTTTGGTAAGTCCGCAATTGATGGATGAACTTAAGGAGAAAATTCTGAATATCATTCTAATCCAGCAGCGTTATAAAGACAAGAATTATTCTGCGAAACAGCTTGCTGAGGACTTAGGAACTAATACACGCTACATTTCTGCAGTAGTGAATGTAAGGTTTCACATGAACTATACATCGTTCGTTAACAAATTCAGAATAGAGGAAGCTATGGCTTTACTGGTTGACAAACGATATCAGGATCTCAACATGGAAGATATAAGTGACATGGTAGGATTTTCTAATAGACAGTCTTTCTATGCATCGTTCTATCGTATTAATGGTGTTACTCCTCGTGACTACAAGATGCGTCATCTAGCCCAGCATCCCTCTGAAGAGATGCGATTAAAGAAGCCGCTAAAGATGTAAAAGGCGGTAAGTATATAATTAAGTCTATGATAGAAGCAGTTGAAGAAGAATTTAATTATCTAGATGAACGTTTTGCCGATATACAAATGTTAAGGTATCGGCTACCCGAGTTTAGCAAGCTGCCACTTGATCAGAAGCAACTCATATATTGCCTTTCTAAGGCGACATTATATGGACGTGACATAACGTTTGACCAATTTGGAAAGTATAATCTCCGCATTAGAAAAATGTTGGAGACTATTTACGTATATGTTCAAAGGGATAGATTCTCTGATCAGAAAATCCTTTTTTCTGACCAGAGAGGTAATAATAATAGTCAAAGAAACAAACTTGAGGATGAGTATAATGGCTTAGAACAATATTTAAAGCAGGTTTGGTTTGCAAGCGGAATATATCATCATTATGCTTGTGACAAGTTTGCTCCTTTGTTCTCAGAGACTTTTTTGCGTGAAGTAACAATGAAGATTGATCCGAAGTTACTTCCACTTAAAGAAGGAGAAAGTGTTGAAGCAATGCTTGATGAGCTTTGCCCGATTATCTTCAACCCAACAATTCTACCCAAACGTGTTAATAAGTCGGATGGTATTGACATCGTTCGTGAGTCTGCATGTAACTTTTATGATGATGTAGAGCAGCATGAAGTTGAGGCTTTCTATGCCCAAATGAAGCTGGATGATGTTAATAAGAAGCTGTCTGTTAGTGATTGTTCGTCAGTTGAACAGAGTCCAATACAGCAATATGGTGCACCCTCTTATGGGCTAAATTCAACCCTAATAAAAGAGAATGGTATCATTTGTGAGGAAGTTTGGAGGCTCAATGGCAAGTATGGTGCAGCCATAGAGAAGATTGTCTATTGGTTAGAGCAAGCAAAGAAATATGCTGAAAACGACCAACAACGTCATGTTATTAGCCTGCTTATAAAGTATTATACCTCAGGAGACCTGCGTGACTTTGATGTTTATTCGATAGAGTGGCTTAAGGAGCAAGATGCTCACATTGATTTTATCAATGGTTTCATAGAAGTCTATGGAGACCCCATGGGATTAAAAGGATCATGGGAAGGCATTGTTGAATACAAGGATCTCGATGCGACGCATCGTACACAAACGATTTCAACTAACGCTCAATGGTTTGAAGATCACTCTCCCGTTAATCCTATGTTTCGCAAGGAAAAGGTGAAGGGAGTCACTGCGAATGTTATTTGTGCAGCCATGCTTGGTGGAGATGAATACCCCGCTTCGGCTATTGGTATCAATCTTCCTAATGCCGATTGGATACGTGCAGAGTACGGATCTAAGAGTGTTACGATCTCTAATCTGACGCATGCTTATGACATGGCAGCGAAGGGTAACGGATTTAGAGAAGAATTTGTTATCGATAAAGAAACGTGCCTATTGATGGATAAATATGCTGATATAACAGACAACTTACATACAGACTTGCACGAATGTCTTGGTCATGGAAGTGGTAGATTACTCCCTGAAACCGATCCTGATGCGCTGAAGAACTATGGAAATACCATTGAAGAAGCCCGTGCCGACCTCTTTGGTCTTTATTATATAGCTGATGATAAGCTTCTTGAACTTGGTTTGCTCGCTGACAAGGAGGCGTACAAAGCCCAATATTATGGCTATATGATGAATGGATTACTCACTCAGCAGGTACGTATCAAGCCTGGTAAACAAATCGAAGAGTCCCACATGCAGAACCGAGCTCTTATTGCTCAATGGGCAATGGAACTAGGTAAAGAGGACAAGGTTGTTGAACTCATTAAGCGTATGGATACTACTACTGGCAAGGAGAAAACCTATGTTCGTATTAATGACTATGCTGCCTTGCGTCGTATCTTTGCACAAGAACTAGCGGAGATACAGCGTATCAAGAGCGAAGGCGACTTTGAGTCAGCACGAAAACTGGTAGAACGTTATGCCATCCAATTGGATTCTAATATCCATGAAGAGGTTCTTTATCGTTACAATCGCTTAAATATTGCTCCTTACAAAGGCTTTGTCAACCCCGTTTTGAAGCCTGTTCATAATGATAAAGGGGACGTTGTTGATATAATAGTAGATTATTCTGAGACTTATACAGAGCAAATGCTCCGTTATTCAAGAGAATATCAAACATTATAAAAAACGTGAGGGATGAAAACAAATGATGTTTTCATCCCTTTTTCGTAGACATTATTTTCTATATAATTCATGGATAGTACTCTTAAAAGAAATGCTATCCTCTATTTGACAAGGGCGTTTCTTTGAGACAAGGAAGTGCTCTTCTCCCCATAAAGAAAGGCTCTCCTTGATAGAAGAAGAGCCTCTCCTTAATAGCTACATAAACTTAATTCTAAAACTGCTAACGCTTAATTATAAAGAATATGCACCTTAATACGTTGATTATTAATAATAATTTGTATCTTTGTACATTCGTATGTGATGACATAACGACTTATAACAAAATAACAGATAAAAACTAGAAACAATGCAGAAAACAGCTCTTATCACTGGTATCACGGGGCAAGATGGTTCCTATTTGGCTGAGTTATTACTCGAGAAAGGATATGATGTTCATGGTACTATACGCCGTTCATCAGTAGACTTCCGTGAGCGTATCGCCCATTTAGAGGGGCGTCCTCATTTCCACTTACACTATGCTGACCTTGGAGACTCTATGAGTATCCTTGGCGTTATAAGCAAGGTTCGCCCCAACGAGATATATAATCTCGCCGCACAAAGCCATGTTCAAGTGAGCTTCGACTCGCCTGAGTTCACTGCAGATGTTGATGCTGTTGGTGTGTTGCGAATCTTAGAAGCAGTTCGCCAGTTGAATTTGACAGATACATGTCGTATCTATCAAGCTTCAACTTCAGAGTTATATGGTAAGGTTGAGGAGGTTCCACAGAACGAGAATACGCCTTTCCACCCTTATAGTCCATACGCAGTTGCAAAGCAATACGGCTTCTGGATAGTGAAAGAATATCGCGAGGCTTATAACATGTATTGCTGCTCTGGCATCCTTTTCAACCATGAGAGTGAACGTCGCGGAGAGACTTTTGTAACCCGAAAGATTACTCTCGCAGCAGCAAGAATAAAGCAAGGTAAACAGGAGAAGCTCTATCTGGGCAACCTGAGTTCATTACGTGACTGGGGTTATGCAAAGGACTATGTCGAGTGTATGTGGCTTATCTTGCAACAGGAACAACCAGAGGACTTTGTTATCGCAACAGGCGTTCAACACAGTGTTCGTGAGTTCTGTTATTATGCTTTTAAACGTGTTGGTATCGAATTGGAGTTTAAGGGTGAAGGTATGAATGAGAAGGGTATTGACAAGGCAACTGGTAATGTCTTGATTGAAGTTAGCCCTGACTTCTATCGTCCAACAGACGTTGTTAATCTTTGGGGTGACCCAACGAAGGCTAAAGCAAAGCTAGGTTGGAATCCTAATAGTACGACCTTTGAAGAGCTAGTTAACATCATGGTTGACAATGATATGGCAAAGGTTGCATCTGAAGGAGCTGCTGAGAAGGTGAGAACGAACCTAGAAGAATATCTTGAGAAGGGTATTGTGAAATAAAGCAAGGATGCGGAAGTATGAATAAAGATAGTAAGATCTATGTAGCTGGACACCATGGTTTGGTGGGTTCAGCTATATGGAATAACCTTGAAAAAAGAGGTTACAAGAATCTTGTGGGTAGGTCACATAAAGAGTTGGACTTAACCGATCAGCTTGCTGTAAAGCGATTCTTTGATGAAGAGAAACCCGATGCAGTTGTATTGGCTGCAGCCTTCGTTGGTGGTATCATGGCGAACTCTTTGTATCGTGCAGACTTCATTATGCAGAACATGAAGATGCAATGCAATGTCATAGAACAGAGCTATCTCCATGGCGTGGAGAAGTTACTTTTCTTAGGAAGTACTTGTATCTATCCTAAGAATGCACCACAACCAATGAAGGAGGAAGCACTTCTCACTTCTCCTCTTGAATATACAAATGAGGAATACGCCATCGCTAAGATCGCTGGATTAAAGATGTGCGAGAGTTACAACCTACAATATGGAACGAATTACATAGCCGTTATGCCAACCAATCTCTATGGTCCTAACGACAACTTCCACTTAGAAAACTCACACGTAATGCCAGCCATGATGCGTAAGATCTACTTGTCTAAACTCATCCACGAGGGCAACTGGAATGCTATACGCAATGACATGGACAAACGTCCCATCAACCCAACTGACCAGTTAAGGGCACTCATTGGCGAAGGAAATGTTGATGGAAAGAACACTAAGGAACGCATTTTAAAGGCATTATCATTCTATGGAATCGAGAGCAATAAAGTGACACTCTGGGGTGATGGTAGTCCACTTCGTGAGTTCCTTTGGAGCGAAGATATGGCTGATGCCAGTGTGCATGTCCTCTTGAATGTAGACTTCAAAGACATCATCGGGATCGATAAGTATTCAAGTGTTTTCTATGGTGCTAAGATTGATGGAGCCGTTGATCGCAACAATTCAGAGGGTCGTGGAGGTGCTATCCCATCGTTAGGTGAGATTCGAAACTGCCACATTAATGTTGGTACAGGCAAAGAATTGACTATTAAAGAACTAGCGGAACTCGTAAAGAAAACTGTTCATTTCGAGGGAGAAATTGTCTGGGATGCTGATAAACCCAATGGTACTCCACGCAAACTCATCGATGTTGAGAAGCTCCATAGACTTGGTTGGACACATAAAGTAGAGATAGATCAAGGTGTAGAGAAGCTCTATGAGTGGTATCAAGAAAGCCTAAGATAATTCATTTTAACCTTTTACCATATGAAGAAGCAAGTATTATTAACAGCGGCAGTAATGTCCGTAACGAGTGTAATGGCACAGAAGATTAACTATCCGCAAGCGCCTAAAGACAACACAGTTGACACCTATTTCGGTGTAAAAGTGGCTGACCCTTATCGCCCATTAGAGAATGATAGCTCTAAAGCAACAGCCGAGTGGGTGAAGAAGGAGAATGAGGTAACACAACAGTACCTTGCTCGCATTCCTTTCCGAAGCAAACTCTTCCAACGCATGAAAGAGTTAGCTAATTATGAGAAGTTATCTGCACCTTCTTATAATAAGGCTATCGGGAAGTGGTTGTTCTATAAGAACAATGGTCTACAGAACCAAAGCGTCCTTTACGTAATGGACCATCTTGGTGATGAAAAGAACGCTCGCATCCTCCTTGACCCTAATAAGTTATCAGAGGACGGAACGGTTGCTTTGAAAAGTATTAGCTTCTCTCATAATGGTAAATACGCGGCTTATGCCATATCACGTAGTGGTAGTGACTGGGAGGAGTTCTATGTTATGAACCCTCAAACAGGCGAACTCCTTGATGATCATATCATGTGGGCTAAGTTCTCAGGTGCCGCTTGGCAGGGGGATGGATTCTACTATAGTGCCTACGACGCACCCGTTAAAGGACATGAATATAGTAATGTGAATGCGGTGCAGAAGATCTATTATCACAAGATTGGAACACCGCAGTCTGAGGATCAGTTGTTCTATCAGAACCCAGCTAATCCAATGCGTTTCTACTCGGTATCTACCAACGAGGACGAGACAATGATGTTCCTTTACGAGAGCGGTGCAGGCTCTGGTAATTGCGTATATGTACGTGATTTACGCAAACCCAATAGTCAGTTCATTCAGATGACATCAAACCTTGACTTGCAATATAGCCTTGTACAGACTATAGGTGATAAGATGTACTTCCTCACGAATGATGGTGCTCCTAAGAACCGATTGATGGTTACGGATGTAGAACACCCTGGATTCAATGAGTGGAAAACGCTTGTCCCTGAAAGTAAAGATATGTTGGAAGATGTTACCTTCGTAGATGGTAAGATGATACTAAACTATATGAAGGATGCGTCCAATCATGCTTTTGTCTATGATTTAGACGGTAAGCAACTGGCTGAAATCAAGTTACCTACAGTGGGAAGTGCCGCTTTCTATGGCAAAAAAGACCGCAAGGAAGTATTCTATTCATTCTCTTCCTTCACCATTCCAAGCTCTATTTATCAGTATGATATAGCGTCAAATGAAAGCAAAGTATATGCTACTCCGAAGGTTAAGTTTCGGTCTTCTGACTACGTAACAGAGCAAGTCTTCTATCCAAGTAAGGATGGTACACGTGTTCCACTATTCATTACTTATAAGAAAGGACTCAAACGCAACGGCAAGAATCCAGTGTATCTTTATGGTTACGGAGGCTTTAACATTGCCATGCCACCCTACTTCGCATCTAACAGAATACCGTTCCTTGAGAATGGAGGTATCTATGCACAAGCATGCTTGAGAGGCGGTAGTGAGTATGGAGAAGAGTGGCATCTCGCTGGTACGAAACTGCATAAACAGAATGTGTTTGACGACTTTATCTCTGCTGGGGAATGGTTGATTACAAACAAATATACCAGTAAGGACTATCTCGCCATAGTAGGTGGTTCAAACGGCGGACTGCTTGTTGGCGCTTGTATGACGCAACGCCCTGACCTCTTTAAGGTATGTATTCCACAGGTGGGAGTAATGGATATGTTACGTTACCACAAGTTTACTATTGGTTGGAACTGGGCTCCTGACTATGGAACAAGTGCCGATTCAAAGGAGATGTTTGAGTATCTTCGTTCGTATTCTCCGCTTCATAACCTTCGTCCTGGCACTCATTACCCAGCCACACTCATAACAACTGCTGACCACGATGACCGTGTTGTACCTGCACACTCATTCAAGTTTGCTGCTACTTTACAAGCTTGTAATGCTGGCGACACACCTGTTTTGATTCGTATTGATACTAAGGCGGGACATGGAAGTGGTAAGCCTCTATCCAAACAACTAGAGGAACAAGCTGATATCTATGGTTTCATCCTTTATAATATGGGGTTAAAGTATTAAGTGATAGACTTCTATAGGAGTGAAAGAAGTGAAGGAGTGGATGGAGTTAAGGCATCCCTTCTGTTGCTAGTAGTTGTATGAAAGCAATGCAAGAAACGGAACGATTGTCTTAACTTCATTAACTCCTATAACCCCATTCACTTCTGTTAGCTCCCCAACAAGCACTAAATATGCAAATACTACTTGCTTCGGCAAAGATAATGAATAGCACTACTTCGGTGCAAGTACCCCTCACGCACGAGCCACACTTCAGTCAGGAAGTGGGAAGAATGGCGTTAGAACTGGGCGAAATGTCCGTTGATGTCCTATCAAAGGAACTGCATTGCAATGAGAAGATAGCCCTGGAAAACAAGCTACGTTATCAGGACTTCTTCAATCGAGAGGCGCTTCTTCCTGCTCTCCTAGCCTATTATGGACAGGCTTATAAGTGCTTGAAGGCACAGCAATATAGTCCCGATGACTTTCGTTTTGCCGATGATCATCTATGGATAACGAGCTTTCTTTATGGGCTCTTGCGCCCCTTGGATCTTATTCATCCTTATCGTCTTGAGGGCAAAGCAAAACTTACATCTAACGAAGGAAAAAATATGTTTGCATATTGGAAGCCCTTACTAACCGATATGCTTATCAATGCGGTGCAAGATGATGATGGCGTTCTTGTACACTTGGCAACGGTAGAGTTTCAACAACTCTTCGACTGGAAGCGACTGCAAAAGGCTGTTCGTATTATCCAACCGCAGTTTATGGTAGATCAAGGTAGCCGTCTAAAGGCTGTGAGTGTATATGCCAAGAGCTGTCGAGGAGCGATGACGAGCTATATTCTTCGCAATCGTCTCGCAAAGTCAAGCGACCTCCTTTCATTTGAATATGAGGGCTTTACTTATCAAGCCAACTATGGAGATGAGGCGCACCCACACTTTATTTTAATGCAAAACGTATAATCTTTTTGCTCCAAACAATAACTTATTAATATTATGTCAATAGAAGAATTCCGCAAAGAAATACTATCAGCTCTACTCGAAAAGACCAACACAAAGGGTGAACCACGCTTTGATGAGGCATCCGCAAAAGAGCTTCTTAATCAGTTATCAGATAATGAGTTGGAAGAAGGAATCCTATTCAATACACCCGAAGATGTGGCTGATGTATTGACAGAAATCGGTCGGTTATAAATCAATAGAAACCTTTTCTTTCTTATTCTAACCCACCACTGAGGACGAAAATTAGCCCTATTATAAGAAAAGGAAGTAAAAGCCAAAAGATAGAAAACAGCAGTTTCATATACCATTTAGCCCATTTTGTCTCATTAAAATGTGCTTTGACAAGTATTGATCTGTAGTTCCTCTTGTACAGCTTACTGACGAGAATGTAGAAAGAAGCCGTTAGTAATACAAAAATAATTAGTGGAATTGTATCGCCCGAAATGCCTAATACACCATCACAAAAGCTCGGTAAGAGAAGCGCGATGACCATCATAAGAGGATAAATAACCACTGCATTCCCATCCAACCAAGGGAGTATGAAGCTTCGTCCTACATAGTAGGCGTAATCGAAAAGGTTGTATTTTATCGTCTTATTGGGAGTTTCCATTGTTTTTATCAGACATCTATTCTTTTCGACAAAGATAAAGATTTATTATGATATAAGCCTCTTTGGCAATTTGAAATCATCCTCTTTACAAGTTGAGGAGTTCGTGCATTGACAGGTTTACGAGTTTTTATTTTCTTGGACATAATATCCTCTATGGTCTTTGCCATTATCTCTGTCCAGTCATTGAACATAGATTTAAAGAGAGAATTAACGCTTGTAAGTATTAATGTAGCACATCTTTAAACAACTTCACACGTGCTAATAACTCTCTAATATGCGTCAGTTGAGCAAAGAAGTTATGCACATCTTCGGCATTGTAACCCACTGCATATATACCTAAATGGTCTGCCAAATAGATGGAACGTTGGTTATGCCACTTCTGCGAGATGATGATAATAGAATCAGCATGATAATCTTTTTGAATGTTACGCATTGATAAGAAGGTTCGATGACCACTACCATCCATGTGAATGATGTTGGCTGGTACGCCTCTTTCTGTGAGACATCTCTTCATTGCGGAAGGCTCATCATAACCCGTACGCTTCTCTCCGCTAATGATTAACTGCTTGTATTTATGGTGCTTATACAGTTCTATTGCAGCATTAATACGGGCTTGGAAGAACTGATTAGGACCTCCTGTATATCGGCTTTTGGGGCTTGTTCCAAGCAAAACTGCCGTTTTCATTGCTGGAACATCTGCTGGATTATCGAAGACTCGTCCCTTAGCATTGTTATTGACAATGATGTTGCACGTTGCAATAACAGCTATGACGATTACCAGAATACCGATGATGGTATAGCTTACTTTCCGCTTCATACTATTTGAGGTATATGTTACTTGTGCAAAGATACAAATCTTTTTAGACAGAAGAAACATAATGATAGAATACCTAACGAGGCTTTTTCATGACTGAGTTACTGCTTTATATAATCTTAGGGATACATCTTTGCAGAATTAAAGAATTATCTCTCTTTTTGACGGAGGCGTTTCCTTGATAGGAGAAGAGCCTCTCCTTGGCATAAGAAGGGCGTTTCTTCAATGTAAAGAGAGGCTTTCTTCGATAGGAGAAGAAGCCTCATCCCCATCTTCTCTCCGAATGGAGAGGAGCGTGAAGACTACTATTTGCAAATGAAGGGGGCGTCAGTTTCTGTGGAATCCCGTGTTCCTTTAGGAACTCTGTTCCCCTTTCTGGCTCCGTGCCGTCCGTGTCTTAAGTGTTGAAAATGCCCCAGCAAAGAATTTATTAATGCTTTTCAACAATAGAAGTTATCATAACTTAGGATTTATAATTATGCCTTTTGAGAGTAAGGAAAGCCATGAGACTAAACCAGTTGATAGGTTGGAACTGTCGGAAGTATGGATAAATTGGATGAGAAGAAAGGTGTATTTTTTTACAAGAAAACGAAAAATTACATGATAATATTTTGAGGAATAAAATAAAAACACTAACTTTGCAACCGCATTTGAGATGGTGCTTAGTAATTCAGCTAACATACTTTTAAGGAAGGATGGGTGAGTGGCTGAAACCAGCAGTTTGCTAAACTGCCGTGCGCGTAAGCGTACCGGGGGTTCGAATCCCCCTCCTTCCGCATTACTCAGTAGCCTCAGATGCAACCCTGGTCGATTCATCTAACGGTTAGGATACAAGATTCTCAATCTTGGCATAGGGGTTCGATTCCCCTATCGACTACCATCCCTTTTATTTGAGATAAGCTACTTTTCCGGTCGATTCATCTAACGGTTAGGATACAAGATTCTCAATCTTGGCATAGGGGTTCGATTCCCCTATCGACTACAAGAAGGCTCTGCTAAAAGCAGAGCCTTTGTTTGTTTTAAAAAGAATAAGAGTTCTTTTCCTATTTAAATAAGGGGTTGGTGTTTTTTTATTAGCTATTTAATCCGTTGATATAACACCATTTAATCATGTAAAACTGGCGTTTTTTCTGCTTGAAAGAATATCTAATAATAGTCTATGTGGCTTCTAATTGCTGTTTAAACAATATCTAACAGCGGGGACAGACGCTCTCGCCTGTCCCCCATAAGATAACTTTATAAGATTCTATTAGGTTACATCAATATCCTTCGAAAGGGCTTAGATGTATAAAAGATGCCCCTTTTATTCTTGGATTGTAATCTCTCCTGCAATGGAGTGATTCATGTAGTAACGCACCTTATCAGCATCTTTATATCGTGCTTGAAGGTACATTAACTTGGTTACTGCAGCCTCAACAGTACTATCATAACCACTGATAACCCCTGCATCTTTGAGTTGGTAACCCGTATCATAGCGACTCATCTCAACCTGTCCACTAATACATTGACTGATATTAACAACTATCACTCCTCGTTCCGACGCCTGTTTCAACAGCTTCATCAGCCAAGGTCGCTGTGGCGCATTGCCACTTCCATAAGAACGCATTACTATACTGCGTAATTCTGGAGCATCAAAAAGATGGTGCATAAGCCCCTCCTCCATTCCTGGAAAGAGTGAGAAGATGATCACATTATTATCTAGCTGTGTGTGTGTAACTAGTGGTTTGGAATAATCAGGGACGAGTATTCTATGCTCATCAAAGGTAAAGTTAACCCCAGCCTCGCATAGATGAGGATAGTTAAAGGAGTCGAAAGCATTGAACTCATCGGCATTTTGCTTCGTAGAACGGTTGCCTCTTAATAAGTGACCACTGAAATAGATACACACTTCAGGCACCATTGGCGTACCGTCCTTATGGTGTGCTGATGCTAACTCAATACTCGTCATCAAGTTCTCCTTACCATCAGTTCGCAGCTGACCAATAGGTAGTTGAGACCCCGTAAGGATGATTGGTTTAGTCAAGTTCTCGAACATAAACGATAAAGCAGATGCTGTATAAGCCATCGTATCAGTGCCATGTAATATCACAAACCCATCATAGGCATCATAGCAATCAGATACTATCTGCACTAGTTGTGCCCAACGATGTGGAGTCATATCAGACGAGTCGATGGGGGGATCAAACTGGTAGGTATCCACCTTCGTAGGCACTAGTTTGAACTCAGGAACATTCTCTACAAGATGGCTAAAGTCTAATGGTTCTAATGCTCCTGTACGTTTGTTATGCCCCATACCGATGGTTCCACCGGTATAAATGAGTAATACTTTATTCGTTCTCTTCATCGTATATTCGTTGATTAATGAATGTCAAGTAGTAGAGATGAACAGATTGAAAGCACTACTCCACATTGTTACTTATATTTCAATCAGATGAAGATAATAGAAGAGGTAAAGCTCTTCTTATGCTTTCATATTGTCATTTTGCACTCGATACTGCAAAGATAAGAAAAACTTTTAAGTATTACCTCGCTTACACAACATTATATTTATAAATGAAGATAAAGTTGTGTTGTACTGCTGAATATCGACCTTCTCGGTTACAAATAAGTGTTTCTAAACTCGATATATGCCTTGAATAAGCTAGCATTGGCATCGGCTATCACCTTCACAATCTCCGCATAGATGAATAGACAAAGGAGCACTGATAAGATGAAGAGAAGGCTGAATCCAAAGAATATCCATAGGTCGCCATCCTCGTACTTCTCCTGAAACTTACGTAGACGAGAGGATGATTTCGACATAAACTCGGTGGCATTATCAGTTGCATTACGCAAAGTTTCACCTGCATGTAATGATGCTTGAAGAGCTTTATGAGACGCTTCTGCCAGCTTCTCACGCATCTCTGCCAACTTTTCCTTCGATGGTGTGTTGAGGACATTGGTATCAACTGTAGGCAACTTTGCCGCTTTCTTCACTTCGACGGGAGTAGCATCAGCCAAGGGTAATACCGAACGGGCACGGGTGCGGAAGGCTGTCGGTGCATCGAAACGACAGGTCAATACATTACCACAATAGGGGCAACGATACTTCATTGTCCCATACTTCTCCGTCTCAGCCACAAACTCGCGGCCACATTCATTACATTTAACTGTGTACCTCATTACGCCGACAAAATTATAAAAAATACTTGAATCGAAGGACAGATTATCGATATTTTAAATCGTATAAAGCACTTTCTTCACATTCTGTGAGGTGGCTTTCGCTATCGAAGAAAATGGTAGAACGAATATTGGATGATATTCTTTAGGTTAGAAGGGATAGAAGTTGTGGATTCTAAATGACACATTACAAGCATAAAGGTTAGATGGTTTTAACATTGAATATACGGATGACACGAAGCCTGAAAGGCGCTCAGTATTCCTCACGAAGTAAGGTTATGCACTGAAGCAAATGCCCATGAATATTCAAAATGACGATTAGTTCCGTTGGAAATCATACTTAACAACTGACGGCGAATAAGTCCTTTCAAATTAACCAACATAACTTGTGCATTTCAAGGAACGCCCTTTTGTATTGAAAGAGGGCGTTCCTTCAATAGGAAGAGAGCCTCCCTTTGTATCAAAGAAAGGCTCTCGTTCAATCTAACAATTATAATCTACGACTTCAAATGATAATAGGTTCTATTTGAAGTAATATTCTATTTGTTTATTACTAGGTTTTCTTATCATGGATAACACATCTTTAGTATAGATTAAACGAGCCTTCAGATAGTTCTTATTGAAGCTATTTATGTCTATAACTAGAAGCTATACCCTAGCCCAACAATGAGTCCATTAATACCATAATGCTTAAAGGCTTGACGATAAGCAATGTCTAGTTTGAAGCCTGCCCATTGTCCTCCAGCACCAAAGGTAAATGCATCTGAACCTTTGTCAGCATACTGATAGCCTACACGTGCAGACACTATACGATTGTAAGTGTACTCTAGACCAGTGCCAACGAGCGTTTCATGCCCATCTTTCGGTGTGAAATAGCGATAAGAAAGTGCGTAGGTAAGTGCATGCTTAGGTGCTATTCGCACGTTCCAATCGCCTCCCATGACAAGAGAAGTGGGCAGACTTTGAGGAATACCAGTGTTATCAAACTTCACATCTTTGCCGAAGTCCATCAATCGTGCACCCACTGTCAATGTCGTTGGAACATCCTTTGTGAGATTAAAGTCCGTTTGATATGCTGCTCCAACACTAAAGGCTAATGCGTTAGTACTCGTTTCAGCATGGCTTCGAGCATAAGTAGCAGTGGCATAAACAGCAATCTCCTTTGTTATAGGAAACGAATAACCGAGGTCGAGAGCCACGTCATAAGGCTTTATTTCTTTCGTCTCTCCCACTGCTGCTATCGGTTGTATGGTTAGTCCGCCCATATAACGTACACCCGCCATAAGTGCAGAATGATTCTTAAATTGGTATCCCGTTGCGAGGTTATATTGCATTAATCGCCCCTCATCTGTCTTTGGTTGTCCTGTAATTGACGCATCAATGGAGAACTGTTTATCGCCATAAGTGAAGGCAGCAGGGTTCGTATAAATGTGCATCTGGCTTGTGTTGCCAAGCAATGTACTACCCATTGCTTCCGTGCGAGCGTTTGGATTAGCCTCGAGTACAGGTATAATCCTACTCTGTGCGGCTGTCTTCATCGTCATACCCATACTCAAGACGAGAAGAACTATTGTTATCTTCTTCATAAGTTACCGATTATTTCTTTATAAATACGTGTTTACTAGTTAGGCGATCTGTCGTTAGCAAGAGGTAATAAGTACCTGGTGCAAGGCGGTCGATACCTAATGTGACCTCGTGTGTTCGACTATCGGGTGTCATCGACTGATCAATGAGTTTCTGTCCATGAAGTGATGTTACGATAGCTCTGACCTTTGTGACATTACTGCGCATAAGGGCTTTGATGTAGCTATGTGCAGGATTTGGATAAATGACATGAACGTCAGGTGCATTCTTATCTGTCACTCGGACGATAGCCGAAGTGGTTGTTCGTCTACTGCCATCAATGGCTGTTATAGTGAGTTTCGTAAGTCCTTTTTGTCCTGGCGTAACGATTAACTTGGTTCCTTCAACAGCCACCTTTGCCACTTGTTCATTATTAGAAGTTACCGTGTAACGCATTGTTTTTCCGCTAGAAGCAGTGAAGGCATGAGCGAGATTGACCTCGATTGCTTCCCCATTTGCGAACAGTGAGATGTCACCTATTGGACTCGTGAGTTCCGGAGCGGTATGAGGAATAACCTCATAAGCAATTGTCTGCGTTGTTTTACCACCCAGTTGATCAGTGAGTGTGATATCGAATTGATATGTACCCTGCGCCCCCACCTTAATGAGTAAGTCGAAGGTATCACCGATACGCTTTAGTTCTACGCCTTGCGGGAGTTCTGTTGTTGAGTATGTCCAACTATGCCCATCCTCATCTTTCACTGGTAATATCTTATGATAGTAAGGCTGTGTATCAAGTAAGCGAAGATTCTTCTCGATCATATCTGTGAATATAGGAGCATGGTTCAGACGCGTTTTAAAGTTGGTTGAAACCTCTTGCGAACGATTGTTGAAGCGGTCGCGAGCAACAATCTTAACGACATACTCCATGTCAGTCTCTAGTCCGGTAAACTCTTGTTGCATCTCTGTTCCGACAGACATGTTATAAGAGAAGCGTGTAAAAGACTGAACAGGAGAACTTAAATCAGACTTCTTGAAGAGTTGAATGTCATAGGCAAAGGCTGTGTGCTCATCGTTTAGAGCATCATTATCAGCCGTCACATTCCATGTGATGTTAGCATCGTAATAACCCTTTGTTGCATGTGAAGAATAGTCGGTGATAGTGATCGTTGGAGCTTCAGGAGCCTCTGTCTCAGGGTCAGAAAGCGCATAGAGGGCATCGATATAACCGAGTCCCATCTTACCAGCTAGGTTCTCATCAGCTTTAACTTCATAGGGATTCTTGTCTTTAAGAGCACCTAGAATGCGATGGCGAAGATCCTCATTTGTGAAGTTAGGATTCGTCTTTCCAAACTTAGACACTACAAGAGCTGCAATGCCTGTAACGTGTGGTGTTGCCATAGAAGTACCTTGTGCAAAGGCATAATGAGAGTCTGATGGCAACGTAAAGTCTGTATTGGGATAGGGTCCAGTCATGCCATATTCATAGTCACTAGGCACTGTACTCAATACGCCTTGATTGACAGATCCAGTCTCAGTAGTACCACCTGGAGCAAGTACATCTACCCATGGTCCCTTGTTCATATAGGCTGTTGGCACACCGAGACTATTGATAGCTCCAACTGCTACTACACGATTATAAGAGGCCGGAATCATATCTATGTCATATTGAGAGTCATTACCAGAAGCAAAGAAAATGAGTCCACCTTTCATATAAGCATCGGGTTTCTTCTTACCATCTTTGTCGCATCCAGCAACGTCAGTAAAGTAGTCTATGCCATCTTTTAGTAGGTCGAATTGACTCTTGAAGATGCTTTGGAAGTTCTCATTATTAAGGTATTTCTTGCGGTCGAAAGCGTATCCCCATGAGCAGTTCATTACTGATGCACCATTCTCGGCAGCAAATTCAAAGGCCTTAACAATGTACTTTGTCGTTGCAGTCTCAGTCGTTCCATCATGTCCATAGATCTCACAACTCATCAAGCGAACGCCCGAGTTGGCATCACCATTACCACCAGCAATACCGCAAACACCTATTCCGTTGTTGTTGCGGGCAGCGATGGTACCAGCCACGTGGGTACCATGAGCACCTGCAATGATATGATTCGGATTGTCTTGACCAGTCTCTTCTGCCCAGAAGTTACGCCCATGGATGGTCTCACCAGTCTTAGGATCTTTACCTTCCCATGCCGCTCCTTCAAGGTCTTCATGTGTGAAGTCTATACCCGAATCCATTACAGCTACGACTACATGTGGGTCTCCCGTTTCCTTCTGCCAAGCAGGGAATAAATCAATATCAGCCCCAGGTTGGAACGTCATATATTGTTCTATCGTTGTGGTGTAATGCCATTGATACTTTAAATAGGGGTCACTAAAAGAGAGAGGTCCTTGTCCATCATTAGCGTCTCTAAGTCTTCTTGGATTGATAGGAGCACGTGTGGTTGGTGTATAAGTCACTTCTGAAGGAACAATCTGAACACTTCCGTGCACCTTTTCAATTGCTGGGTCACGCTTAAGTTCATTGATAACCTCGCCAACATCTTTAGCCTTGTCGAACTTGACAACAAACCATCTATCTAAGCCACGAGCCCTCTTGAGGTTGGCATACTCATTCGTCATGTCAAACACTTGTTCGACTTTCACGGTTGCATCATCAAGTATTGCGGCACGAGAAACAGTCTGTGTTGCTGCGCGCGTAGTAGGTGACACGCTTGCTTTCAACTTGATATAAGCCATTCCAGGTTCCCATGGAAAGCTCTCGTTGGAAGGCTTTGTTGTGGTTTGTTGATTGCTTGACTCGAGCATATCATCATTACAGGACGTACAGAGCCCAGCGATGAGTGCCACGCTAATAAGCGATAAATATATGTTTCTAAACTTTTTCATCATGCTTAAAATCTAGTAGTTAAGGTTCTTCTTTATTAAGTCAACGTAGTGCTTACTCTTGTAGTAAGTGATGACGGTACGGCTCTCTTGTGGGCGAAGGTCTATCAGATTCTCACTACCACGATAGAATGTTGCGAATCCACCACTAGCCTCTCTGAATAGACTATAGCCCTTATCTTCTATTGCACGACGTGTACTAAAGGGTAGAGAATATTCATACCATGAGTAGACACCAGGCGTTCCTTGTTCCTCACGAGTGTAGAAAACGTCACCTCCCTGATAGAACACTTGACATGATCCCACTGTACCACTAAGGTCCTTATCTTGCACTAGTCCAGCATCAATATCTTCTTCCGTGATACCTTGCCAGTTGAAGAAGTAGATAACATACGCTAGTGTTCCTGGTTCATAACTCTCGTTCTCTGGTACAAATATTAAGCGTGAGTAATGACAGAGAGGATCCTCTGTTGTGGCTGTAACATTCTCTGAGTTAAACTGGTTATAATAGTCTGGCTTCATACCACGTTGGCGTTCGAATGCAACTACTTGATCGAGTTTGAAAGCCTTATTATGTAGGTAATCTGAAGGGAACACAGGGAATGTCTCTGCCTTTCCATCACTATTCAGTTTTAAACTATTAGACGTTTCCAAGTACTTCATGCAGGCACTTCTAAAGATGCCACCAGCCATCTTGAAATTGTCAACAGAGTTGTATATTGTCAGTAAACGAGTTCTGTCTTTCTCCTCATTATAATATTGTGACTCCGTATCAAGTCGTTGCTTATTACCTAGTTTGAAGTTGTTTTGGTTCAGCCAAGGCTCATACGACTCTTGTTGGAATAGTTTTCCTTTGGGTGCTTTAAGCCATGCGCAATACATATCTGTACCATAGTTCTTCTGTTGATAGAGGATGTGTGGAGCCTGTTCTCCTGGTGAATGAAATACAGTAAACACCTTCTTTTGATCCTGATGATAAGGTAAGAGCGAGTCAATCTCAAATGCTTTATCACGGAGATTATGCCTTTCTGCCTCCATTGCTATTACCTTATTAATATCGAAGTTATCGAAATCCCACACTGGTAACTGGAACTGGACAAAGCCATTCTGCATAATAGTTAGCTCGTAATGTCTATTGCCATTAGATAGGAAGAGCTTCTCACTTCGACTGGTCTGTGCCCATGGGCTATTGCGTTCGATAGCGGTGATATTAAGTGTTAACTTGCGTTGTTTGAGATCAACGGCATAACTAAGCCAGTTGTTATTGGCTGTGTCTAATTGTTCAACTGTCCAGTTATCAGAGTTTGAAATAATCTTTAATTCAACGCCAGTATGTGCCTCGTGATTAAGAATAAGCGTACCATTACTTCCATCAACAGCGATTGTTGGCTCTGTTCCGAATTGTGTAATTGTAATCGTCTGTTTGCTCGTTGGAGTTGCAATAGTAACCTCTGTACGACGTTCGTCAGCATCATTATTAGCCGTAGCGGTTAACTCTAGAGTTGTTCCTCTTCGAATTGCTGTGAGCCAGGTATTGTGTGTGTCATTCTCAATTTGCCATTCATCACCTAAAGAAGAGACGTCTACAAGTTTCGTTTCACCCTCTTGCACAAGCGTTACTGCCGTCGATTCACCTAAGGCAATGTGGTCAGTTCCTCCTAATACAAGATCTTTTTGGCATGCAACAACTAGTACAGCTATAGCCAAGCCCATCCATATTTTAAATCTCTTATACATAGTGTTTCGTTTTTAATAAAGCATTATCTATTTGTCTCCCCATCCTGGATTAGGTAAGAGATTAGTATTGATTAATGTTTCGTTCATAGGCAATGGCCATACGAACATATAGTTGTCTGGTTGAATATCAACCTTATATCCACCTGCATAGAATGCTGAAGGAACCATGTAATAATTCTCTCTTCCCTGGAAAGTACGCTTCTTTACGCCTTGTTTCCATCGTCTTAAATCCCAAAGACGGAAGCCTTCATAGGCCAACTCACGTGCTCGTTCATTCTTTATCTCTTGATATAAAGCGTCGCCAGTGAGGTCTGTTGGATCTAAACCACGCGATCTACGCAATAGGTTAAGATAGTTTTGTGCATCATTGATGTTGCCTAAGTCGTATGCAGCTTCAGCTACAATCAGATATTGTTCAGCGATACGGAAAGGCTTAGGAGCTTGATTCCCATTAGGCACATAACCACCCCAATGCGTGCTATTGAGTGTCGCATAGTTAGGATTACCCTTAAACTTCGATATGACATAGAGCTGAGTTGAGACATTCATATCATTGACTGTCGTATGGACATACTCGAATAGAACCTGTGCACGATGGTCGTTCTCACCAGAGAATAAATCGTTGATAACTTCTCTAGTTGGTACATATGCAGGCTTGTTATAATCGCCTATCTTACTTGCATCATGTTGATTATCCCAATAGGTGGCAGTAGATAAGTCTGCCCCGTAGAAACCTGTTGTTGTTGCAATCTCATTCTCCTTGTCCACGAAAGGTTGCCATATTTGTTCTTTCCCATCATCGTAGAACCACATCTGCGCAAAGGCATCTTCACGTGCATCTACCCTATTGTTCGCATCTAATCTACCATAATAAGGCTCAATAAGAGGATATGTCCCATGGTCAATCAGTTGCTTAGCTTCGTTATAAGCCTTTGCCATGTCTCCCATATAAAGGTATACTCTTGCTCTCAGAGCCTTTACTGCATCTGCATTAATCTCAGTGTTCCCGGGCTTTACTGGCACATCTTTTAATAGTGAATCAGCTTTCCCTAAATCTGCAAGAATGAGCTTATAGGTATCTGCATTAGTAGCTCTTTTCGGTTTATCAATCGATCCAGGCTCTGTTGCGAGTACAACTCCAAGATCCTTGTCAGCCGTATTCTTATCATAAATCATGCCCCAACGTAAGACTAAATTGAAGTGATAAAAGGCACGAGCAAAGTAGGCATCACCAAGAAAATGATTCCTTTGTACCTGTTCATCACTGCTCACCTCCATTTTTGGTAACAGCTTCAAGACAACGTTTGCATCGATGAGTGCTGCATAATAAGAGTGGTATAACTCCTGCAAAACAGCACTCTCAGGCTTGATAGTCCACCCATGGAACTCACCATAAAGGTTGCCGAAAGCGGCGTGTGCATTGAGCATGTCTGCTTGAGCCTCTTGTGGAATAACATACGCACCACCGAACTTTCCACGTAAAGTTGAGTATATTCCATTATCCCACTTCTTGGCATCCTGCATGTTACGATACGACTTTTCATAGTCTATGTAGTTAGCAGGATCACGATCCAAGTCGCATGCTTGCAGTGTAAACAAGAGTGCGCATGCCCAGAATAATATCTTTGTTGTTTTCATATAGATATCCATTAGTTGTATAATTGTTAAAGACCTAGTTCCACGCCAACGCTCATCTGTTTAGTATTAGGGTTCACTCCATAAGAGACGTTGCGGTTTACTTCTGGGTCAATACCACGGAACTTCGTAAATGTTAATAGGTTACGACCTGTGAAGAACACCTTTGCTGAACGTATAACCTTTTGCTGTCCAAGCATCCTATGAGGCAATTCATAGCCCAGAGTGAAGTTCTTTAAGCGCATAAAAGAAGCGTTTTCCAGCATCTTCGAGTCTAAGTATGTACTCTGGTGAGAAGGGTCACGAACCCATGCAAGAGATGGGAATTCCGTCTTATCTCCTGGTTGTTTCCAATAATCGAAAAGTCTTCTTGAACCATTGAAGTTATCTTTCTTGTCACGAACAAAGTAGTCATTCTCATAGAACTGCTTATCCATTGATATCATATGTTTGCCTATTGCAAAGAAGAAGTCAGCGTTCAGATAAAAGCCTTTCCAGTATGCCGAGATACCCCAACCACCAGTGAATGGAGTGTAAGCATCAACTCCCGTGTTCTGACTCAGCGAACTTGACCACTCGTTGACCACATCTTTATCATCACGATGAGGCTTGTTTTTGTCTGCTCCAGGGCGATACCATTCAGGCACACCAGTATCAGGATTCACACCTTTATATAATGGTAAGACAAATTGAACAGGTTTTCCAACAACGTAAGAGAGCTGTCCGCCTGGTTCTTGCCATGATTGCCTACCTTCAAAGAGTTCGAGAACTTTATCCTTATTATAGTTGAGGTTCGCATTAGCAGATACTCCCCAGTCGCGTCCACGTAGGATGTCTACATTCAACTGGAGGTCGATACCCTGGTTCAGATAGCGTCCTGCATTCTCATAACGAGTAGGATAACCAGCACTACCAACTGTTAAACCAGATGTATAAGGTAGAGGAACTTCAAAGAGCATATCGCTTGTTACACGATTATAATACTCCACATTCAAGTCTAAACGATTGAGAATACGAGTCTTCACACCTACTGTGAACTTGCTTTGATGCTCCCATCCAAGGTCGGGATTACCCATACTTATGAAGCCTAAACTCATGTCCCCCATCTTTTGACCGACCTTTCCTGCATAAGCTGAAGTGCTATATGGAGGGATAGAAGAGTTACCTTGAGTACCGTAGCTAGCCTTTACATCTAAATCATTTAACCATGCTATGTCTTGTAAGAACTTCTCTTTCTTAGCTTTCCATAATAGTCCCAATGACCAGAAAAGACCATTTCTCTTATTCTTTCCAAAGCGTGAAGAAGCATCGTTACGTAGGACAAGATCAACGAAGTAACGCTCTGAGAAGTCATAAGACAACTGTGTGAAGAATGACAAGAAAGCGTATCCATTCGTGTCCTCACCGATGTTCTTATTCTTAGTTGCATTGTTAAGTAAATAGAGTCGATCGTCTAATATGCCCGAACCTTCAGCCGAGAAGCCATCGTCTTTATAGTTGGTGTATTCATGTCCGAGCAGTGTTGTCAGATGATGATCACCAAAAGTCATGTTATATGAAGCCGTATTTGTGATGGTAATATTCGATGCCATCGAGAACGAACGTTCGGAACTTCCATTGCCATAAGCACGATAATAGCTAGGAAGAGTGCGTGAACGACTATTGCCATAATCGAGTTCCAGACCTATTAAAGAGCGTAAGGTAAGGTTTTTAAGAGGTGTAATGGTGAGATTACCATTGGTAGATAAGATGAAATTATTTGTCTTCGCAGGGTTCGTTTCAATAACATGTGAAGGCGTGGCAATGTCTAATAAAGGTACACGCACGAGTTCTTTGCCAGTGTTAGGGTCGTAAGGTGAGGCGAAAGGAGCATTCATTGCTGCTAGTCCACCACCCACTGCATTGTTGTTACCAAAGGGAGATACACGTGTAGCGTCATATGATACTTGGGTGTTGATATTGGCTCTTACCCAATCATTTAACTTCGCATCGAGGTTGATACGACCGAATACTTTATTATAACTAGAGCCCATTCTCAGACCGTCCTGACTAAGTGCTCCACCTGAAAGATAGTATCTTACACCTGTGTTACCACCAGATACAGAGACATCAGCTGTGTACATTGGTGCTGACTGATAGATGTATTTATACCATTGAAAGTCGGTTTCTTTAAAGTATTTCTCTTTAAAGGTAGCAACCTCTTGGGGCGTATATATCCCTGTTTCCTCATAGTATCTTAGTAATTCAGGACCCGACATCAACTGGTCGAAGTAATCGGTATTAGCAAGTGAAGAGACCGCATATTGCGCACGAACATTTATACTAGGACGAGTCTCGGTGCGCCCTCTTTTCGTAGTTACATACATAACACCATTAGCTGCACGAGCACCATAGATAGAGGTTGCAGCTGCATCCTTTAGGAACTGAACACTCTCAATATCATTGGGATTCATCGCTTGTAATACAGCCATACTGACCTGCATTCCATCCATGATAACCAGTAAACCCGTACCTGCGCCAAGCGACCCTTGCCCGTGAAGTGCCATAGATAGGCGTGCAGAAGGCTCACCAGAAGAGGAGAAGACTTGTAGTCCGCTCACCTTACCTTGCACGGCATCCAAGGGGTTAGCAACGGGTTTCATCTCAAGGTCTTTAGCACCGACTTTGATTACAGATGCCGATGTGTTTGCCACCTTCCGTTCCATGTAACCAACGACAACAACGTCATTCATCATCTGTTCAGTGGGTTCCATCTTGACATTCATTTGCGGAGCTGCAATGCGTTCAACGCTGTTGTAGCCAACAAAACTGAATGTTAACTTCTCTCCACTACGCACGTTTAGGGTGAACGAACCATCTATGTCCGACACAATACCCGACTTAGGTGCTGACTTAGGGATAATACTTACGCCTGGTAAAGCTTCCCCATTCTCATCTACAATGTTACCTTTGACTGTTATAGACTGGGCTAAGGCGGAACCTAGTCCAGCGAACAGAAACAGGATAAACATCCACGTTCTTAGTTTCATAAATGTAATTATTCAGGTTGATTATAATCTTTTCATGGCTTGAAACTGGTGTCCAGAACAAGCTCAAAAATGGTATCTAAATAAATAGTTGGTAGTTATTAGTACTCTTAAAGAGGTTTTTAACTACAGGTTATACATGTTTGCAAATATAAGTATAATATTTATTAAATGACTAACGAATAGTAACTTTTTTTTAATCAAGGTATCATTTCTATTGCTATAATTCGCTTACTCCACTATGATTTCTTATTAGAAGGAGGATTAAAAACGTGTTATTACGACGAAGAACGCCTTTTATTTATCCTCTAAAGGCAGTGGGTCATAATGAAAATAAATATTACTTAAAAAGCAAAAGAATCTCTTTCCTTTATGAGAAGAGCCTCTCTTTAATTGAAAGAGGGCGTTTCTTTAATAGGAAGAGAGCCTCCCTTTGTATCAAAGAAAGGCTCTCCTTATGATGAGGAAAGCCTTTCTTAAATTTGAAAAGAATGTAGCTTCCCGCTTTGTAAATTAGAAGAAAATAGACATAGAAGCACCTATCATACTCTTACAATCATAAATATTTCCTCTTGAAGTAATGTTCTTTGAGAATGGTGCAGGTGCATAAGTCTTCCAATAAAGAGTCATTTCAAAGTTGGGAGAAAGTACACCGATCTGTGGGTAATAAGCCATGTATGACTTGTTCATAACCCCCTTGTTTTTCTCTTTCTCAATCGTTGTTACACCGAACTCGATACCTCCACCAATAAAGAAACGACTTCGTGTAGACAGACGAGCTACATTGAAACGAACATTCACAGGTACTCCAACAGCATAGCCCAGCACATTCCAACGCTCATCCTCACCATGTCTATTGGTTCCACCGAGGTCTGGATTCACCATAAAAACCCTGAACTTTGCACCAGCAGTCATGCTCACAACTTGTTGATAACTCCCGAAACGAATCATCAAACCACCAGAATAGAACATATCTGAGCCAATGTTATCACTAAGATTGGTCTCGAAATCGCCTTCAATGCCCACTTGCAGGTTAGTACGCCACCATTGTTTGCGGTCAAGAACCTTTCTTCTATGCACATAAGTAGACCTCTGCACCTTTGCAACATTTATGTAGCTTGTTACTACTGTACGTGTTGCTTCATCCTTTACATAGGATAGTGCCAACTGATAGTCATAATCTACTGATGAAGACGAGAGCTGCTTTGCTAAAAGAATGGCATATAGGTTACAAGCCTTGTTATAGTAAGGACTTGAGGTTGAAAGCGCATTGAGATAATATTTCACACGATCAATATCATTGCTCTCTGCGATTTCTTCATAATCACGTTCAGCTTGCAACTCTTTTAAATAAGTAGCAGCTTCGCCCGTAAGAGGTTCTTGCTCGTTTGCTGCCGACAAATAGGAATAAGCAGAAGAGGCGTCGCCTTGTTTATAACAACGTATACCACGAAGAATATTCAATCGTTTCTTGATCTGGTCGAGATAGTTGGTTTGTGGATACTTCTTCATAAATTCACTTAAAGCCGACTCATCTCCAGCATCTTTGATAAGCCTCCAATCTTGTTCCATCTGCTTACGTGTTTCCTCCTCCTTTAGCTCTTTAATCTTGGTGTTTGCCGCTTGTGTGTAAGCGAAGACAGAGGTTTTACTAAGGTAACGTTGGTAAGCCTCGATGGTGTTCAATGTAGTTGCTTGCTGCCAAAGAACCAAGTCTGCAAGTTGTTCCCTTGCTTCTTGGGTATATTGGCTATTAGGGTATTTACGAATAAAAGACTCTAATTCCCACTTAGACTCGCTCTCGCACGCCTCGTCAAACTCGAGTTTTATTGCTTCTTGTTGTTGTTCGATGGCCGTCTCACACTCGGCATACATGTCACGTGCTAATTGACTGTTTAAGTTCCCACTCATCATCTTTTTCAATGCAGCCTTTGCTGCGGTATAGTTCCCGCGATTCATCATTGCACGTATTTGAGCCAATCGCTGACGCACACTAGTGCCTTTGTTAATCTGATAAGAACTTGTTGGACTTGCGTTCACAGGGCTTGCCAACAATGGAGCTGTCAGCAGAGTAGCCAATAAAAAACTTACTTTTACGTTCATAATAGTATTAAAAAGATGTATAAAAAACATTCATTTAGTTATTCATAAAGATTCCTTTGTGAGAGAATGATATAGTGTGTAAAACGCTGTTTCATAATCTCCTATCATGCTAAGAATAGTGAGTTTGATTTAAAAATGACACTATTAGGTGACTATATCACTATTAATAAACATCAACAAAAGTAAATAAAAATAACGAAGTAAGTGCTTCTTCATTAGTTAAAAAACCTTATCTGGGTTCTTCCACCTTATTATTTATAAAATAGAGCAGCCTCACGACATTCGTAAGGGAGAATAGATACTTATTCAAGAGATAGAACAGAACCTTTTGTCCTGATAGTATATCGCAAAAGAGAGAACCATAAAGCACAACTACAACTAGTTCTTCTTAATCATTTATAGCACTGATATTTGCATAAAAAGGAGCGCAAAATTGCACAAAAAATAAGCATTTTTAAACAGCTAAAAGTTTGTTTTTAAGAATACTTTTGGCTATCTTTGCAATCGTAGAGTTGCACAAATTGGAAAACTTCTGACGCTCGTTTAGAAAGAAAGTTGTCCAAAACTAACAATAAAAGTAGTAGCATTTAGCGACGAAAGAAATAAGCTATTGCACTGGTTATAAGCGATATATGCAATAAAAACCCTACTTATAAACCAGTTAAAGAGCCTAAGATACAAATTGAAAAAGTTGTCTAAAAACAAAATAACTATATAAAAGAAATGAAGAACTTCACCATCACTAAGCGCAATGGAGATAAAGTGCCTTTCTCCCTTGACAAGATAATGAACGCCATAGTTAAGGCTTTCCAAAGTGTGAACGAACCAACGGATATAGGCATTGTATCGCGTATCCTATCGGACTTAGACATTCACAACGATATAAAAGTGGAGGATATCCAGAACCAAGTAGAGTTTGCTTTGATGAAGGAAGGCTACTATAAGGTTGCAAAGAGCTTCATTGTCTATCGTCAACAGCACACAGAAGATCGTGAAACACTCGAAAAGATGAAGTTTCTCTCTGATTACTGCGAAGCAAAGAACGCTGCTACTGGATCGAAGTTCGACGCTAATGCGAATGTAGAACATAAGAACATTGCAACATTGATAGGCGAGTTACCAAAACAAGGATTTATCCGTTTGAATCGTCGTCTACTAGTGGAACGAATCAAAAAGATGTATGGTAAGCCACTTGCAGACGAATACATTGACCTCTTGACACACCACTTTATATATAAGAACGACGAGACGAACCTCGCAAACTATTGTGCTTCCATCACGATGTACCCATGGTTAATCGGTGGAACTACATCTATTGGTGGTAATTCTACAGCTCCAACGAATCTAAAGAGTTTCTGTGGTGGCTTTATAAATATGGTCTTCATGGTCTCTTCTATGCTTGCTGGAGCCTGCGCCACACCAGAGTTTCTGATGTACATGAACTACTTTATTCAGAAAGAATATGGTAAGGACTATTGGAAGAGAGCGGATGAAGTGGTCGATCTCAGCGTTAAACGACGTACAATAGATAAGATAATTACAGACGACTTTGAGCAGATTGTCTACTCACTAAACCAACCCACGGGAGCAAGAAACTACCAGGCTGTGTTCTGGAACATATCTTACTATGATCGTCCCTACTTCGAATCGCTCTTCGGGAACTTCTATTTTCCAGATGGATCACAGCCCGATTGGGAAAGTTTATCATGGTTGCAAAAACGCTTCATGACGTGGTTTAACGAAGAAAGACTTAAGACTGTCCTCACGTTCCCAGTAGAGACTATGGCGTTACTAGCCGAAAATGGCGATTGTAAAGACCATGAGTGGGGAGACTTTGCGGCACAGATGTATGCACAAGGACATAGCTTCTTTACCTATATGAGCGATAACGCAGACTCGTTGAGTTCGTGTTGTCGATTGAGAAATGAGATACAAGACAATGGTTTCTCATATACTTTGGGAGCTGGTGGAGTGTCAACTGGATCAAAGAGTGTGCTTACCATTAACTTAAATCGTTGTATTCAGTACGCTGTGAACCATGACTTGGATTATAAGGAATACCTAACTCACATCATAAAGTTGTGCCATAAGGTGCAATTAGCCTACAATGAGAATCTTAAAGAGCTCTTGCACAACCACATGTTGCCGCTTTTTGATGCTGGATATATCAACATTGACCGTCAATATCTCACTATTGGTATCAACGGACTAGTAGAGGCTGCGGAGTTCATGGGGCTTGATATCAATCCTAATGACGATTACAAGAAGTTCGTACAAGGTGTGTTAGGATTGATCGAGACGCAGAATAAGGCATTTAGAACTAAGGAGGCAATGTTTAATTGTGAGATGATTCCTGCAGAGAATGTGGGTGTTAAGCATGCTAAATGGGATAAGGAAGATGGTTACTTTGTGCCACGTGATTGTTACAATAGCTATTTCTATCGTGTAGAAGACAATTCTCTCACGATTCTCGATAAGTTCAAACTGCATGGGAAGCCGTATATTGAACATCTAACAGGCGGTTCTGCACTTCACATGAACCTTGAGGAACATCTCTCCGAACCGCAGTATCGACAACTTCTACGTGTTGCGGCACAAGAAGGATGTAACTACTTCACATTCAACATACCGAACACCATCTGTAATGACTGCGGTCACATCGATAAGAGATACCTGCATGAATGCCCTCATTGTCACTCTAAGAACGTTGACTATCTCACACGTATTATAGGATACATGAAGCGAGTTAGCAACTTCTCTGTACCTCGTCAAGAGGAAGCACACCGCCGTTATTACATTCACACAGACACATGCTCCGATACTGTAACACAGACATCGTATTCCAAGAGTACCCAGATGAAGTAACACTAGCTATCAACATCACGGGCTGCCCATGCCGTTGCCCGGGATGCCATAGCAGCTTCTTATGGGTAAATAAGGGTGAAGAATTAACAATCGACTCACTAACTACTCTTATAGAGGGGGTTGGTGAGCCGATTACATGTATAGGTTTTATGGGGGGAGATGCTGATCCCTCGGCTATAGATAATCTTGCATTATATGTAAAGCAGCACTACCCTAACCTTAAAATAGGCTGGTACACAGGTCGTACAGCTATATCTCCAGACATACACATGGAGTATTTTGATTATATAAAGGTGGGACCTTATCTGCGTCATCTTGGTGCACTTAATTCACCAAAAACCAATCAACGTATGTTGCGTAGGCGCCCAGATAACAGCTTCGAAGACATTACCTCCCGTTTTTGGAACAAATAAATAAGGTGTATGGAACGAATGAGTGAGGTATACGTGTCAATTAAGTGAGGCATATGTGTCAATTAAGTGAGGCATACGTGTCAATTAAGTGAGGCATACGTGTCAATTAAGTGAGGCATACGTGTCAATTAAGTGAGGCGTACGGGTCAATTAAATGAGGCATACGGAACAAATAATATAGGACTATCAAATGATAGTCCTATATCATGGAAACCTACTCTTCTTCCCCAGCATGTAGGATAATACTTGTTGCACCGATGGTAAATAGCGTTCCATCCTCTATCACTCTACGCTCACGATCACCGAGTATTACGTTGTCAACGAATGTACCCGTATATGACGGACCATCACGTAGAACATATTGTAACTGCCCTTTCTTGTCACGCTTAACAGTAATGACACAATGCGTCATATCGACACTTGGATCAACAGTCTCTATCGGACAGTTAATTGGATTGCCCTTCATATAACGTCCAATAACGTTCTCTCCCATCTGTAAAGGGATCACTTGTCGAAAGTGGAAAACGTTTTCAATAACATGTAAAGAGCCATACTCACCCTGTTGTTCATCATCAGCTGGTTGGTTATTCTCCTCCTTCTGCGTCTTACGTAACTTCGAAACGCCTATTCTAATACCAAACTCTTTACCACATTGAGGGCATTGAAAGACTAGACGTTGCCCTGATTTATACTTTGTCTCATCGAATGTGATAAAGTTATCACACTTAGGACATCTTACACGTTTCATATATAATAAGGATATAAGAGGATTTTACTTGAATAGTTAACGACGGATTATTACTTATCAATCTCTATAATCCAAGCATTCTTAAAGAAGGTCATTCCGCTCATTGCATTTAGTTGCTTGCGTGCCTCGTGTTGGCTTGCATAATAGCCATAAAGTACTTTGAGGCTCTCAATTCCTTCATAAACACGAGCATCTTCAAGCCCTTTTTTCTGCATACGTTGTACATAAGTACGTGCATTCAGTTCGGTTACGTGACTTGCAACTACAATCGCCCAGTAGTGTGAAGGATTATCTGTTACATCCTTAGTGGATGTATTATCTGTTGTAGCAATAGCTCGGAGCGGTTTGAAATGTACGGATGTTTTAGAAGTATCACTAGAGTCGAAGAGATTATAAAGTACCCCACTCTTAATCTGACGTTCGGACATTCCATTCTTCGTTGAGCCTGGGAAGGCAACTAAGAATACTGCCGTTAGGAATACAGCGGCAGCTGCAACACTACGAACAGCATGCAAACTAATACTCAAACGTTTATTTTCTTTATCCGAATTATCAATGTATATAAGCTTAGACTTACGTTCTTGTGCATCAGAAATAGCTAGGTCTGTATGATTATCATCACCTAACTCCATAATTTGTGATGCTTCAAAACTACTTAAACCATAATACATTGGGGTCAAGATACCGCTTTCATAAGGCTCAAACTCTAGTTTCCCTTCACTATTAGTAGCTAGTTTTCCAAGATCGGAAAGCTCTACAAAGCCTTCATTCTCTAGCGTGTGATAAATCTCATTGACTTCATTCTCTATCTGACGAAGCGCCTCGGGATAACTCATATCATACGCATCTACATATGATTGAGCCAATAAGGAGTCGTTCATTGTGAGCTGTGCATTGAAGCCAAGGGTGCGATATGGCGGCAGAAATAAGCTGTCTTGCTCATCGTATCTAGCTGATACATGATGAGCAACAAAGCCACCTAGCCCTGGAACAATGACACAATCATTCTCCAAGAGAAGTATTTCTATATGTCGGTCGAGTTTTGTCACGTTTGCAAAATTAGCTATTTTATTCTAAAGTGGCAAGTCTCTTCAATTAAAATATACCATCGTAGCGGAAAAAGTTAGTAATTCTTCTCCTTATCAATAATTATCTTTATCTTTGCGAGAGAAAACTATCTTTAATTGCTAAGAGTATATAACAACGAACGAATGGAGGGAAACACCCCCTACGTGCTTTTGTACGTTTGTTAAAACTTTTACACTTACAAAAATGAAAAAAAAACAAGGTAAAGCGTTGGTTACACTCATTGAGATACCTGACGCATTAGCAGATTACAACGAGGAAAATAGCGTAACACGTGCTAGATTAGTATTCAACTTCAATACACCTACGGATGTAGACGAGGATGATATTACTAGTGTGCTAGCGGCTAGAAGTAGCAACCAAACTTACTCGGTTAATATAGATATAACTGATATGGGTGCGAATAGTGCCGCCGCTTTGAAAGCAGCAAAAGCCGCCTACGAGGGTAAACAAGCTATATTCACCGTATTTAATTGGGACATTTCGGAACTCAATTCGGATGGTGAAACAAGTGTTAACAATGGTGAGAGAGAATACTCTTCACTTGCCGACCCGTATATCGGTGCTAATGTAGATGAGGAAAGCAGTCGTACAAGAATGATTAACCGACTTGCACGAGACATTAAGAACGGCAACTTAGAGTTCGGTTCGATCGTTCAAGAACAGCATCAACGTGGTAGTAAAATGGAATATATAAAGACAGAGATCGAAGGTGTATGGGTGATTGAACCAAAGGTTTTTAACGATCAAAGAGGATATTTTTTTGAAGCATTCAAACAGGCAGAATTTGATGAACATATCGGTTATCACGTGGATTTCATACAAGATAATGAGTCTAAATCGAGCTTTGGTGTGCTGCGAGGACTGCATTATCAAAAGGGTGAGCATTCGCAAGCTAAGTTGGTAAGAGTTATCAAAGGAAAAGTGATTGATGTTGCTGTCGATCTCCGCAAGAGCTCTCCTACTTTCGGAAAGTATGTTTTAGTAGAGTTATCTGAGGATAATAAGCGTCAGTTCTTCATCCCTCGTGGCTTTGCCCATGGTTTCCTTGTATTATCAGAAGAAGCTATCTTTACATATAAGGTGGACAATGTTTATGCACCACAAAGCGAAGCTAGTATTCGATGGAATGATGAGTTCGTTGATATTAAATGGCCTGTTGAAGCAAAGGATGTTCTACTTTCTGAGAAAGATGATGCTAAGTCATTAGCATGGGAAGATGCTGAGAAATTTGAATAAACGCCTCTCAATCTAGAAAACAAGAGATGAAACAAACGATAATCGCATGTGTTGTGTTTGCCTCGTTACTAATCTTCTCTGCTTGTAGAGACCGAAGTGCTGACTATCAGAAAACGCATGAGGACAAACAAGCAAAGGAGATGTTGCAGGGCTTATGGATAAATGGTGACAGTGGAGATCCTGCTGTGTTGGTCAAAGGTGATAGTATTTTCTATCCAGACTCGGCTAGTATGCCTGTGCGATTTTGGGTTTATCAAGATACGCTCTACCTACAAGGTCAGAACGTAAATGGCTATAAGATAGATAAACAAGCACCTCATGTATTGAAGTTTATCAACCAGAATGGTGAAGAGGTAAAGCTCGTGAAGAGTACAGATAAGGCGTTATACCCTTCTTTCGGGTATCATGTTTATGCGATGAACACCTTCGATGAGCAAACACAAGATACAACAATCCGTACTGATTTAGGCTATTTTGAAAGCAAAATACATGTGCAAACAACATCAGATAAGGTAATAAAATCAACTTATAACGGCGATGGTGTAGAGGTTGATAACATGTATTTGGACAATGTTGTATCCTTGCGTCTCTTCAACCATGGTACTCCTGTCTTTGCACATGACTTCCGTAAGCAGGAGTTCCAGCCCTTAATAACAAAAGACTTCCTCAATAAGAGTATCCTTCGTAAGCTCTACTTCACACGTGCTGATGCAAAGGCTCTTTATTATGATGCCCTTATTGGAATCCCAGATGCCTCTACTACGTATGTTGTCGAACTAAGAATTACGCCAGACGGGAGGATGTCTAAGAAGTTAAGATAAGCCGTAGAACACTTAAAAGTATAGGCTTTTATCATTCTGTTAATATCTTACGCGCATGGAGTATATTCTCTTCTGTAGGTGGTTTAACCTCTGATAATGTGTAAGGTAAGCCCAGCTGTTCCCATTTATATACGCCCAAATCATGATATGGTAGCACCTCTACACGTTCGATATTACCTAATGAATCAAGGAATTTACGGAGTTTATGTAAGGAATCATCGTCATCATTGATTCCAGGAACTAGCACATGTCTTATCCAAACAGGCTTTTTAATATCAGAAAGATAACGTGCGCAGTCTAGAATATTCTCATTCTTCCAACCTGTAAGGTGCTTATGTGCATTGCTGTCAATGTGCTTTATGTCTAGAAGTATTAAATCAGTATAGTTCATTAATTCCTCAAAAGCAGAGAAATTAGTTGTCTCCCGACTGAATGGTTGTGCTGATGTATCAAGACAAGTATTGATTCCTAATGCCTTAGCTTTGCGGAATAACTCTGTAAGTGAGCGTATTTGTAACAAGGCTTCACCACCACTAACAGTGATACCACCCTTCTCTCCCCAATAACTTCGGTATCTTAGTGCTTGTGCAAGAACCTCATCAACAGAGCGGAGGTTACCCCCCGCCCTATCCCAAGTATCTGGATTGTGACAGTACTGACACCTCATTGCACATCCTTTAAGGAATATTACAAAGCGAATACCAGGTCCGTCAACCGATCCGAACGACTCTACAGAATGTATCCGAAGCATTGTCTCGGGAGCTGATAAATGTGAGATATCTGTCTGCAAACTATCCATTTTACATTGATCCATGTGCCCGACGAGCAATAACATCCATCTGCTGTTCGCGTGTGAGGTCTATAAACTTCACTGCGTAACCACTTACACGAATGGTGAAGTTAGCATACTCTTCCTTTTCTGGATGTTCCATACAGTCAATCAGTTTGTCAACACCAAATACATTAACGTTTAAATGGTGTGCACCACGGTCGAAGTAGCCATCCATAACACCAACGAGTGTGCTGATACGTTCCTCTTCGTTGTGTCCAAGAGCATCTGGGCTGATGGTCTGAGTGTTTGAGATTCCATCGAGCGCATACTCATATGGGAGCTTAGCAGTTGAGTTCAATGATGCTAACAAGCCATTTTGCTCTGCTCCATAAGATGGATTAGCACCAGGAGCAAGTGGCGCACCTGCAGGACGACCATCAGGCATATTCCCAGTAAATTTACCATATACAACGTTCGAAGTGATGGTAAGAATACTTGTTGTAGGCTCTGAATTACGATAGGTGTGGTGCTTTCGTATCATGTTCATGAAGGTCTTTAACAACCATACAGCAATATCATCTGCACGGTCATCATCATTACCATAACGTGGGAAGTCACCCTCTGTTTTGAACTCTATAGGGAATCCTGTTTCATCACGGATGATGTTAACTTTAGCATATTTGATAGCTGAAATAGAATCTACCACATGGCTAAAACCTGCAATACCTGTTGCGAAAGTACGACGCACATCAGTATCAATAAGTGCAAGTTCTGCCGCCTCATAGAAGTATTTGTCATGCATATAATGAATCAAGTTCAGTGTATTTACATAAACACCAGCTAGCCATTCCATCATATCCATGAAGCGAGGCATGAACTCATCATAGGTTACTACGTCCCCTTCTATTGGTCGGTAAGCAGGTCCACACTGCTCTCTTGTCTTACTATCAACGCCTCCGCTGATAGCATAAGTTAGACATTTAGCAAGGTTTGCACGTGCTCCAAAGAATTGCATCTCCTTTCCCGTCTGTGTCGCAGAGACGCAACAACAGATTGAATAGTCGTCTCCCCAGATTGGACGCATTACATCATCGTTCTCGTATTGGATAGAGCTTGTTGATATAGATATCTTTGCGGCATAGTCCTTAAAGTGCTTTGGAAGACGTGAACTATACAATACTGTAAGGTTTGGTTCGGGCGATGGTCCCATATTCTCAAGCGTATGGAGGAAACGAAAATCATTCTTCGTAACCATGGATCGACCATCCATTCCCATTCCAGCAACCTCTAACGTTGCCCATACTGGATCGCCTGAGAAGAGTTGATTATATGATGGTATACGTGCGAATTTCACCATGCGGAACTTCATAACTAAGTGGTCGATAAGTTCCTGTGCGTCCTTTTCTGTAAGTGTACCTTCGTTGAGATCACGTTGAATATAGATGTCGAGGAAGGTTGAGATACGCCCTACTGACATGGCAGCACCATTCTGTGTCTTTATAGCAGCTAGATATCCAAAGTAAAGCCACTGTACTGCTTCATGTGCGTTGGTTGCTGGCTTTGAAATATCATAACCATAGATTGCAGCCATCTCTTTCATCTCCTTCAATGCTTTCATTTGCATAGAGATTTCTTCACGTAGGCGAATAACATTCTCAGTCATCGTTCCGTCGCCACAATTTCGTAGGTCTTTTGCTTTCTCATTGATGAGGAAATCAACGCCATAAAGCGCCACACGGCGATAGTCACCAACGATACGTCCACGTCCATAAGTATCTGGAAGACCAGTAAGAATATGGTTATGTCTGACGAGTTTCATCTCATCTGTATAAGCATCAAAGACCCCGTCATTGTGCGTCTTACAGTACTTTGTGAATATTTCATGCAGTTTATTCGATGGTTCATAACCATAGGTTGTACATGCTTGTTCTGCCATCTTGATACCACCATAAGGCATGAAAGCACGTTTCAGAGGCTTGTCTGTCTGCAAACCTACAATTCTCTCCATTTCCTTTGTCCCTTCACCGATATATCCGGGACCGTAAGCTGTCATACTAGATACGACCTCCGTCTCCATATCTAATACTCCTCCCTTAGCGCGTTCCTGCTTTTGAAGTTCTTTAAGCATGCCCCAGAGTTTATTAGTTGCAGCTGTTGGTTCTTCAAGGAATGAAGCATCACCATCATAACTATCGTAATTGTCTTGGATAAATTGACGCACATTGACTTCATCGAGCCACTTTGTACCAGTAAATCCTCTCCATGCTTTGTCCATAATTGGCAATTCTTTAATTATATAAAACATTTAGTGAATATGTTGGTAAATGGTTATACCAACATGACATTATTAACTTACAATGGACAAAGATAGGCAAAAAAACGTAATATCAAGTGGTTAGATCAATTTTAGTTTATAAATTGCATAAAAATCATTAATGGTAGGTATCAGATGATGAGGGGTTCTCTTAGACTATACATATTTGTTCCCTCGTTGGTAGTAAGGACTAACTAAAATGTTACCACTTGATTAATTCTTGAGCTTCTCTTCGTCTTTTCTAAACTCCTAATCAATGACAAAGAGTGGAGAACACTACTAAGAATAGTGGTTGAGCAAGTCTGTTAAATCTGTAATATGGTTTGTTTTAGGGCGTAAACGCCTTAATTTAATAGAAGATAAAAACCTATCAAGGCTTTAATAATGCATTCTTACAATAATAGGGAAGCCTTATCAAAGCCTTGATAAGTATTAGTTTTAGCCCAAATTAGCTAAGTTTTTTATCCTCCTCCATTGCCTTTAGGCATGTAGGACAGATACCTTTATAATATAATTGAGTATCGTCAATTCGGAAGCCTTTGCCAATCTCACCCGTATAACGAGGCATTTCCATTGCTTCAAAGTCGTACACCTTTTCGCAACGTTTGCAGAAGAAGTGAGCATGAGGCTCGGTAACTCCATCATAACAAACACGATGTTCATCGATGGTAATCATCGATGCAGCGTGATGTTCGGAAAGCATACGAAGAGTATTATAAACCGTCGTGCGACTTACTGTTGGGAGCTGCTTCTTCAACGCCAAATACACATCCTCTACTGTAGGATGGGTGTGATGAGCTTGCAAATACTTCATGATTGCAACGCGTTGGATAGATGGGCGAATGCCCAAAGCGATAAGTTTATTATAGGCAGAATCCACTTTCTTCTCTTTTATTAAATATTATTTAAGTATGAGGTAATACATCAGAAACAATCTTTCTCATCGTCTCTTAATATCCTCTTAACACGTGCGCAAAGGTAATAAAATTATCAGAACTAGCGAACAAGGATATTGGAAAAAATCTAAAATATAGTTTTATATAACACATTCTATTGCTAATATCCTTTCTAATTAACGCTTATTTCCTATAGAAACAAACTTTTCATCAAACTCTCGAAGCATAATTCTGAATTTGATTTTATGGTTAATTTGCTTGGAGATTATGCCTTATCACGTTTAAAGAATCACTGCATTACAATCCATATACTATATTTTGCATGGTGACAAAAAGCTCTTCTTTTCTTATTCTAGCTTACTCCATTTAAATAAGGAAGACATATTGTAGAAATCAAAAGATTGTATTCTAATTGACATCTGTCGGACATTCTTTACCTTTACAGAGACTGACAGGAGGGCTAGAATAATGCTATGTGAAGGAAAGGGGAACGTTTGTTAAGTTTTAACGAAGGTGTTTCTTTGAAGGGAAGAAAGGCTCTCTTTATATCAAAGAAACGCCCTTCTCAAATAGAGAAAGGCGTTTCCTTCAATTCTAGGTGTCCAACTTTTCCCACTAGAATATGTTTACCTCTGTAGGAGAGCGTACCTGATTGTGAGCAAAACAATTATTTAATTGTAAGGACAATCCCCTCGTTTGTCCTTATAATGCGTGTTACTCCCCGTCATTCAGAGCCTTAGAAGTACTCTTCCTGAATACCATTTACGTTGATGGTATCGGCTACTTTACATGGATCGAACTTAGCAGGAATAGCGAACTTAGCATCCTTTCGATACCCAAGTCGCTTATCGGCATATACACTCTGCATGAAGTATGCCCATACAGGAAGCGCCATAGAAGCACCCTGCCCCATGCTGGTATTATCGAAGTGGATGTCTCTATCTTCTCCACCAACCCAACAACCGCTAACGAGGTTAGGCGTTACAGCCATAAACCAACCATCTGCATTGTTATTTGTTGTACCTGTTTTACCTCCCATGTCGATGTTAATATTATACGCAGAACGCAATCGGCTGGCAGTACCTCCTTGTACAACGGCACGTAGCATATCAATCATTTGATAGGAACTAACCTCTGATATAACTTCAGTCATTAGTGGTTGGAACTTCGCAATAACGTTACCATGGCTGTCTTCTATCTTTGTTACGAAGAGAGGAGCACAACGAATACCACCATTGGCAAAGGTTGTGTAGGCACTAGTCATCTCACCAACAGATGCCTCACTAGGACCTAGACAGAGTACAGGACTGGCATATTTATCAATGTCAGGGTTATTCAATCCGAAGTCATGAAGTATGTTTACGAATTGAGAAGGACCTAAGAGATTGATGAGATAAGCAGATATCCAGTTGTTAGACTGCTGTAAACCCCATCTCAAAGGAACCTCTTGTCCATAACGTGCATGCGATCCGTTACGAGGAGTCCATCCTCCATACGTGCGTTGAACGTTAGGTGCCAATGAACAAGGAGTCATGCCATTCTGCATTGCAAGGGCGTAGAGGAATGGCTTGATAGTCGAACCTACCTGGCGTCGACCACCCATGACAACATCGTATTTAAAGTGTTGGTAATCAATACCACCCACGTATGTTTTCACCGCACCAGTGTGTGGATCCATACTCATGAAGGCTGAACGCAAGAATGACTTGTAGTATCTTACAGAGTCAATAGGCGTCATCACCGTATCAACATCACCATGATAAGTGAAGATGGTCATCTCATGTGGTGTACGGAAACTACGCTTTATTTCTTCAGGAGTAGCGCCTTGTTCCTTCATTTTGCGGTAACGCATGCTAAGGCGACAAGACCTATTAATAATCTCTTTGATTGTCTTTCGAGAGATATTAGATGAGAATGGCGCATTCTTCTTGTACCTACTTGCAGCATTGAATTGTGCTTGTAAGTAGCCTCCCACGTGTTTACGGATAGCTTCTTCGGCATAGGTTTGCATGCGAGTGTCGATTGTTGTATAGATACGTAACCCATCCGTGTTTACGTTATAAGGCTCGCCATTGCGCTTGAGATTCTTGTTACACCATCCATAAAGAGGGTCTTGTTCCCATGCGATAGAGTCGAGAACAAATTGACGATTCTGCCATGTTTGATAGTTCTTACGCTCTGGTTTATTCGCCATCATATACTGTCTGAGGAATGCCTGGAAGTAGTCTGCAGCTCCATCAACAGGTTTTGCCTTAGTAAAATGGATACCTAATGGGCGTTGAGAAAGCTCTTCGTATTCATCTTTTGTTACATAACCAGACTTCACCATCTGCATGAGTACGACGTTACGACGCTGGCGGCAACGTTCAGGATAACGAAGAGGATTAAACATGGAAGGGTTCTTGCACAAACCAACTAACAAAGCCGCCTCAGTGACATTGAGGTTACGAGGTTCCTTATTAAAGTACACGTTGGCTGCACGTTTTATACCAACAGCATTGTGCAAGAAGTCGAAGTAATTGAAATACATTGCTAGAATCTCCTCCTTCGTGAAGTGACGTTCTAGCTTAACAGCGATGATCCACTCGATAGGCTTTTGTAGCAAGCGTTCCATCGTACTATGTGCTTTCTCTGAAAAAAGCTGTTTGGCTAACTGTTGAGTGATAGTAGATCCACCTCCAGCACTAGCCTGTCTCATCACGCCGCGCTTAATGATTGCACGTCCTAAAGCGATGAAGTCAATACCAGAATGCTCATAGAAGCGTTCGTCTTCAGTGGCAACAAGCGCATGAACAAGGTGTGGAGATAATCCATTATAATCAATCGCAATGCGATTATTATTATCTTGGTTCCATGTTCCTATTAGCTTTTGATCGGAAGAGTAAACCTGTGAAGCAAACTTATCAATAGGGTTTGATAACTCGTCCATATCGGGCATATAGCCTATCCAACCATTCCATACAGAGATGAAGAATAGGCTTGTAAAACCTAAAATAGCTAACAATGTCCCCCAGAGGAAATGTACAAAGTGTCTTCTCATATACCGTGAAAATATTGTGCAAAGGTAATGTAAATCAATGGATAAGCAAAATAATTAAAACTTTTTTTATCGTCTGTATGTATTTCTATTCAAGCCCTTTGATAGAAAAGAAAATAATCATTACCTTTACAAACAGAAATCAATCAAATCATCACAAGATAGAGATGGGAAGACAGAACTTTGTGAATATCGAAGGATTGGATCGCCAACAACTGCTGTATCTTATTGATATGGCAAAAGAATTTGAGGCTCATCCTAATCGTGAATTACTTAAAGGTAAGGTTGTTGCAACACTTTTTTATGAACCTTCAACACGTACCCGACTTAGTTTTGAAACAGCAGCCAATCGCCTTGGAGCGCGTGTTATCGGCTTTACCGATGCGAAGGTTTCGAGTGTCAGTAAGGGTGAAACGCTGAAAGATACTATCCTCATGGTTTCTAATTATGCGGATGCTATCGTTATGCGACATTATATTGAAGGAGCTGCACAATATGCCTCTGAAGTGGCACCTGTGCCTATTATTAATGCAGGAGATGGTGCGCACCAACATCCCTCACAATGTTTATTGGACTTATACACCATCTATCAGACACAGGGAACGCTTGAGAACCTCAATATCTACCTTGTTGGAGACTTGAAATATGGGCGTACTGTACATTCACTTATTATGGCAATGCGCCATTTCAACCCTACTTTCCACTTCATTGCACCAAAGGAACTAGCTATGCCTGAGGAGTATAAACTCTATTGCAAAGAGCATGGTATCCGCTTTGAAGAGCATGAAGAGTTTACTCCTGATGTAATAGCTCATGCTGACATATTATATATGACGCGTGTACAAAAGGAACGTTTCTCTGACTTGATGGAGTATGAACGGGTGAAGAATGTTTATATTCTCCGTCGGGATATGCTCTCTCAAGCACGTCCAAATATGAAGATTTTGCATCCTCTCCCACGTGTGAATGAGATTGCATACGATGTTGATGATAGCGAACATGCTTATTACATTCAGCAAGCACGCAATGGTCTTTTTGCTCGAGAAGCTATCTTCTGCCATTGTCTAGGTATATCGTTAGAAGAGGTGAAAGCCGATAAGACGATATTAGAATAAACTTTTATAGAGATAAAAACCAATCTGTAAGTCTATGAATAAAGTTGGTAGAATAATGGTAATGGCACTGATAGTTGGGTTTTTCACAACTCTTGTCAGTTGCAGTAAGAATGAACTTGATGGCAATTGGGAGCCTATGAAGTGGGAGGCTGACTATCCTGGTAATCCAAAGAGTATTGTTGTTCCAGCTGAAGGAGGTACCTATACATTGAGATGCAAGAACTATCAAAATCCATGGCTAAGTAATGTTTCAACAGAGCATACAGTTATTTATGCAGGATTAGAGTCTCAGAACTTCCATCATATAGAGCATGACTGGTATAATATAATGGTAGAACGGAATGCATATCGTATCATCATTAAGCCCAATACAAGTGGGAAAGTTCGTGAACTTCTCATACATGTAACTGCAGGAGACATTTTTGATGGTATTGAAGTTACGCAAGCAAAATAAGAAGAAACCTATTATGTCAAAGAAAGAACGTTTGGTTGCCGCTATTGAGAACGGCACAGTTATTGATCATATACCATCTGAGAAGACTTTTCAGGTGGTCAATTTGTTACAGCTCCAGAAGCTCTCTACACCTGTTACCATCGGTTATAACTTCTCATCGAAGATGGTAGGCACTAAGGGAATCATCAAAGTTAGTGATAAATTCTTCACTGATGACGAGATCTCCCGTTTGTCGGTTGTAGCACCGAACGTGGTGTTGAACATCATTAAGGACTATGAAGTGGTAGAGAAGAAGAAGGTGGAAACACCAGATGAGCTTCGGAGCATTGTAAGATGCAACAACCCTAAATGTATCACAAATAACGAACCAATGGACACCATCTTCCATGTTGTTGATAAAGCAAGAGGTATTCTTAAATGCCATTATTGTGATAAAGAACAAGATATGGATAAGGTAGAACTGGTTTAAGAACATATCCCTTATCAGGTAAAACATTATCTATAAGGATGTATAAAACTGATATTTACTTGAGATAAAAGGTGAATATCAGTTTTTTTTTTCGTACTTTTGCAACATAGTGAAGTTGATATATTAATAAGGTAGGTAATTCTTGTTTAATGACTTGTAAATACCTTTTTTATGTATGTATGTCGACTATTTCACGAGTAAGAATCACTCATTTCTTTTAAAGGGAATGGTTTAAAGAGATGTAATAAAGCCCTAATGGATAATAAGAAAGCAACGTTAGAGTTAGGTACGAAACCTGTTGGCAAGTTATTGATACAATACGCCTTGCCAGCAATGGTTGCTATGACAGCAGCTTCTCTCTATAATATCATTGATCGAGTTTTTATAGGTCAAGTGGTAGGTCCGATGGCTATCTCGGGGCTTGCCATTACATTCCCTTTCATGAACCTTGCGACAGCTTTCGGTGCAGGTATTGGAATAGGTGCATCCACAGCTATTAGTGTGAAGCTTGGTCAAAGAGACTATACTGCAGCCGAGAATATCTTAGGAAACACAGTGACGTTGAACCTAATTATTGGTGTTACCTTTAGTGTTCTTTGTCTTATCTTCCTAGATCCTATCCTGCGATTCTTTGGTGCTAGCGATGCAACAATCCCTTATGCACGTAGTTTCATGCAGGTTATCTTGGCTGGAAATGTTATCTCACACATATACTTCGGGATGAATGCTGTGTTACGTGCAGCCTCTAAGCCACGTCATGCAATGGCCGCAACCATCTTCACAGTACTAATGAATGTCCTGTTAGATATCATCTTTATATGGTGGTGGCATTGGGGTATTAGGGGGGCAGCATTAGCCACTATCATATCTCAGGCATTAGCACTCTGTTGGCAAATGAAACTATTCTCCAATCAAAAGGAACTGTTACATCTGAAGAAGGGAATCTATAGATTGAAGCGAAACTTAGTGAATAATATCATTTCAATAGGTATCTCTCCTTTCTTAATGAATGTATGTGCTTGTGTCGTGGTCATATTCATCAACAACCAATTGGTTCGATATGGAGGTGACATTGCTGTGGGTGCTTATGGTATTGCTAATAGTATTGCCATGATTTTCGTGATGTTTGTTATCGGTTTAAACCAGGGTATGCAACCTATTGCGGGGTATAACTATGGTTCGCAACAAACCGACCGACTCATGCGTGTTGTGAAGTATGCTGCCTTTGCAGCGACAGCTATTATGGTAACAGGATGGCTTATTGCACACTTGGCTCCCTACTATTGTGCACGTATGTTTACTAACGATGCAGAATTAATAAAACAGGCAATTAAAGCCATACAAATCAATATGATGATGTATCCATTCATAGGATATCAGATGGTAGTGACCAACTTCTTCCAGTGTATAGGTAAGGTAAAGATTAGTATCTTCTTGTCTCTTTCACGCCAGTTGTTGTTTCTTCTCCCTCTACTTGCAGCCCTTCCTCACTTCTTCGGATTGAATGGTGTGTGGGCAGCATTGCCTTCGAGTGACTTTACAGCATCCTTCATTGCTGCCATTATCATGCTTATTTTTGTACGTAGAATTAAACGACAAGCTAGTTAAGTGTGATGTATTGGTTCGTAAATAACTATCTATAATATGGGAAAAAAGCTAATCATAAACGTCGGTAGACAGATAGGAAGTGGTGGTCGAATTATAGCTAAACTACTGTCAGAGGAGTTCGATTGTAAGTTTTATGATCGTGAGATACTTAACCTTGCAGCCAAAGAAAGTGGCTTTTCAGAGAAGTTCTTTGAACAGAATGATGAGCAGAAAGGTTTCTTGAAGACGCATTTCAATATTCGTCTCCCACTATTAGCTGATAGTGACTTCTATAAGAGTAACTTCTCGCAAGAGAGCCTTTATCAGTTTCAGAGTGATGCTATCCGTGAGGTTGCTAAGCAGAATGATCGTTGCGTTTTTGTAGGTAGAACGGCAGATTACATACTTCGTGACAATCCAAACTGCGTGAATGTATTCATCACATCATCTATGCAGACTCGCATAGCTAATGTCTGTGAGCGTCGTGGATGTACGGAGGATGAAGCCCGTAAACTCATTGAGAATGGTGAAAGTGAGCGTGCTAAGTATTACAACTATTACACTGCTAAGACATGGGGACATGCCGAAAGCTATGATCTTTGTATAGATGCAAGCATCTTAGGATTGGAAGGAACGAAAGACGTAATAGCCGATTTTATAAGGAAAAGGGCGTGAAACGGATAGGTATAATCTCAGATACTCATGGCTACTGGGACGATAAGTACGAGTATTATCTAGGCGAGTGTGATGAGATATGGCATGCTGGTGACATTGGATCTATGGAGGTTGCAGACAAGTTCGAAGCAATGAAACCTATCTTCCGAGCCGTCTGTGGCAATATTGATGACTATGAGATGCGAGCACGTTATCGCGACATTCTCCGCTTTAAATGTGAGGATATTGATGTCTTACTAAAGCATATTGGCGGTTATCCTGGTCGATATGATCGTTCGGTGCAGAGCATGCTTTATGCATCACCACCCAATCTCTTTGTTGATGGACACTCACATATTTTAAAGATACAATTCGATAAGACGCTTAACATGTTACATATCAATCCAGGTGCAGCTGGTATGCGTGGATGGCATAAAGAGCGTACATTAGTTCGATTAACAATCGATGGGGATAGATTTACCGATTGTGAAGTTATAACATTAAGTGATAATAAATTAAAGTATAACAAATAATAGTTTTGAATATGAAGACCTATCTTGTAACTGGTGCAGCAGGCTTTATTGGTGCAAATTACATCAAGTATCTGCTTCATAAGAAGTATGTTAATGAGGATATCAAGGTGATAATTCTCGATGCACTAACTTATGCAGGAAACCTTGGAACAATCAAAGATGACATTGATGACAAGCGTTGTATTTTTGTGAAAGGAGATATTCGTGACCGCGAATTAGTTGATCGTCTCTTTGCAGAGAATGATATTGATTATCTTGTGAACTTTGCTGCAGAGAGTCATGTAGACCGCTCTATTGAAGATCCACAGTTATTCCTTTCTGTTAATATTCTTGGTACACAGAACCTCATGGACGCAGCTCGTCGAGCATGGGTGACTGGTAAGGACGAGCAGGGTTACCCTACTTGGAAGACAGGAAAACGTTATCACCAAGTATCAACCGATGAGGTTTATGGATCGCTCGGAGCCGAAGGATATTTCACAGAGGAAACTCCTCTTTGCCCTCATAGTCCCTATTCTGCTAGTAAGACAAGTGCTGATCACTTTGTAATGGCGTATCGTGACACTTTCCACATGCCTGTAAGTATCACGCGTTGTTCTAACAATTATGGTCCTTATCACTTCCCTGAAAAGCTCATCCCATTAATTATCAACAATATACTTGAGGGCAAGAAACTCCCTGTTTATGGTGAGGGACTGAATGTAAGAGACTGGCTTTATGTTGAAGATCATTGTAAAGCAATAGATATGGTGGTACGTGAAGGACGTGAGGGAGAAGTCTATAACGTTGGTGGACACAATGAGATGAAGAATATCGACATTGTGAAACTTACTATCAAGACCATTCATGACATGATGACTGAGGATAAGAACCTACGTACCATACTAAAGAAACAAGTAAAGGATGCCAATGGTGACATTGATATCAGTTGGATTAATAATGATTTGATAACACATGTTCCAGATCGTCTCGGGCATGATGCACGTTATGCCATAGATCCAACAAAGATAAAGGAAGAGCTTGGCTGGTATCCAGAAACTATGTTCGCTGATGGTATTGTGAAGACTATTCGTTGGAACTTAGAACACCAGAACTGGATACAAGAGGTTACTTCTGGTGATTACCAGAAGTATTATGACATGATGTACACTAAGAAAGGAAGGTAATGGAGTGCGATTTTGCACTCCCCTTTACACCTTATTATATATAAGGACATCCTATTTTATAATTAACAATCCCCTAAACTACACATGAAAAAGATTTTGTTATTAGGCTCAGGAGAGCTGGGTAAGGAGTTTGCTATTGCTGCCAAACGTGCAGGACAGTATGTTGTGGCATGTGATAGTTACGATAACGCCCCAGCTATGCAGGTTGCTGATGAGTCGGAAGTAATCAATATGCTTGATGGTACGTCACTTGATGCTGTTGTCGACTTCCATAATCCCGACATCATCGTTCCAGAGATAGAAGCAATCCGAACAGAGCGTTTGTTTGACTATGAACAGCGTGGTATTCAGATCGCCCCATCTGCTCGTGCAGTCAACTTCACGATGAATAGGCGTGCTATTCGTGACCTTGCTGCTCGTGAACTCGGTCTGCGAACTGCAAAATACTTCTATGCTAAGACTTATGAAGAGTTCAAGTCTGCTGCTGACGAGATTGGTTTTCCATGTGTAGTAAAGCCTTTGATGAGTTCAAGTGGGCATGGACAAAGTTATGTCCATAATGATGCAGAGCTTGAAGAAGCATTCAAGAATGCGATGGAAGGAGCTCGTGGGGATGTAAAAGAGGTAATTATAGAAGAATTCATAGACTTTGATAGTGAGTTTACACTGCTCACTGTAACTCAAAAAGATGGTCCTACTCTCTTCTGTCCGCCTATCGGTCATATACAGAAAGGGGGCGATTATCGTGAAAGTTGGCAACCTTATGCTATCTCTGAAGATGCTCTACGTCAGGCAGAACACATTGCTAAGGAGGTAACAAATGCTCTTACAGGTTATGGAATATGGGGAGTTGAGTTCTTCCTAACCAAACAAGGAGAGGTAATCTTCTCCGAGTTATCCCCAAGACCACATGACACTGGTATGGTAACATTGGCTCATACCACCAATTTCAACGAGTTCGAGCTTCACTTCCGGGCTGTGATGGGACTACCAATACCCGCTATTCACCTTGAACATGCAGGTTGTTCTGCTGTTATCTTATCTCCAATGGAATCAGGTAAACCGCTAGCATACAATCTTTTAGATGCTTGTAAGGAAGATAGAACACGCTTGCGTATCTTCGGAAAGCCTATTGCTCATGTTGGAAGACGTATGGGAGTAGCTCTCTGTTATGGTGAGGTTGGAACCGATATGGACGAATTGCGTGATAAAACGAAGCGTGTGGCAGCAACCGTTTTGGGCACTGATCCTTATATGAAAAAGCATTAATAAGGAGATAATGACATATTGAGTAATGAATGACAACGAGTTTTCATTAGGAAAGATAATATCATTGCAGAAGGTTGTTGACCCTCGTGGAAACCTCACCATAGCCCAAGGTATGAAGGACATACCCTTCCATGTTGCCCGTGCTTATTGGACTTATGATGTTCCATCAGGTACTTCCCGTGGTGGACATGCACACAAGCATTGCCGTGAATTCATTATAGCTGTAAGTGGATCGTTCACTGTTACACTTGATAACGGGCAACGGAAGGAATCCTTTTTACTGAATCATCCTTACCAGGGACTGCTTGTTGATACTGATATATGGCGTACACTCGATGATTTCTCATCGGGTGCTGTGTGCCTTGTGTTGGCTGAAGACCCTTTTGATGAGGCTGATTATATCCGTAACTATGATGAGTTTATAAACTATTTAAGCCATAAGTAGTTTAGAAATAATGCTTTTATTCCAAGAATGGCATACCTAATACAGCATGTTTGAAGTAAGGCAATATACTAGAGAGCAGGTACTTGAATGGAATAACTTCGTAGAGAATTCGAAGCAAGGAACATTTCTTTTCAATCGTGCTTACATGGATTACCATGCCGATAGATTCCTTGATTGCTCTTTAATGGTCTATCGGAAGGGACTACTCTACGCCCTTTTGCCTGCCAATAAGGTTGATACAACGCTTTACTCACACCAAGGACTGACCTACGGGGGACTTCTCACAAACACAAAAGTATGTGCAGAGGATATTTGTAAGGTATTCCTTGCCATCAACGAATATCTTAACAAACAGGGATTTAAGCATGTAGTGTACAAGTCTATACCATGGATTTACCACAAATATCCTGCTGAAGAAGACTTATACGCACTTCTTAATGTGTGCAAAGCACGTCTAACCATTCGTGATATATCCACAACTATTCCCCTTCTCCAGCATCTAAAGTTCACGGAAAGTCGTAAGAGTGGAATCCGAAAAGCCATTCATTCAGAACTTACCATTGCTGAAAGCGAGGACATGGAAGCCTTTTGGAGAATATTAAACGATAATCTTTCAAATAAATATAATACTCATCCTGTTCATTCTCTAGCTGAACTTAAATTGCTAAAGAGCCGCTTTCCTAAGTCTATTCGCCTCTTCATGGCATTTAATAAGGTTGGTAATCCAATTGGAGGAACTCTCATCTTTGAGACACCGCAAGTCATTCACACACAATATATATCTGCTTCTCCAGAGGGAAAGAGCCTAGGATCACTTGATCTTCTGTTCGATTATCTTATTAATAAGGTGTATGCTGACCGACAAGGATACTTTGACTTTGGTAAAAGCACCGAAGAGAATGGACGGAAACTCAATGCTCCTCTCATTTTCCAAAAGGAAGGCTTTGGTGGACGGGGTGTTTGTTATGATAGCTATGAGTGGGATGTTATGCCCATGGACAAGCTGAATAATCCAGTAAGCAAGGGTAAGTAAGGATATAATTAACTGGTAAGAAAAATGATTAACTACCTTTCTCTCAAGGATATAACAGCTCTTCACAGTGATGAAATTACTAACGCTGTGGAACGTGTTGTGCGTTCTGGTTGGTATTTACAAGGGCAGGAAACAAAGCAATTTGAAGTCGATTACGCTAAATTCATTGGTTCGGAACATTGCGTAACATGTGGGAATGGACTTGATGCACTATCTCTCATCCTTCGAGCCTACATAGAGTTAGGTCGGTTGAAGGCTGGAGATGAAATCATCGTACCCGCTAATACCTACATTGCAACTATCCTTGCCATTACAGAAAACAATTTGACTCCCGTCTTAGTAGAGCCTAATATTAATACACTGGAGCTTGACGACCAACTTATCGAAGCTGCCGTAACATCGAAGGCAAGGGCTATCTTACTCGTACACCTCTATGGGCGATGTGCTTACACACCGCTGATTGGCGAGTTATGTGCGCTTCATAATCTCCTTCTCATCGAAGACAATGCACAGGCGCATGGCTGTATTTATGGTAAGAAACGTACTGGCTCGTTGGGAAATGCAGCTGCCCATAGTTTCTACCCAGGTAAGAATCTCGGTGCATTAGGCGATGCTGGTGCCGTGACAACAGATGATGATACATTGGCAGAGACCATCCGTAGCATTGCTAACTATGGCTCGGCACGTAAATATGAGTTCTCTTTTAAGGGCGTAAATAGCCGTATGGATGAGATTCAAGCAGCTGTTTTAGATGTGAAACTCCGTTATCTTGATCAAGAAAATGCACAACGGAAGGAGATAGCTAAAGCTTATCAACAAGGTATTAAGAACCCACTAATCACAATGACTAACGATGGCGACCGTGATAATGTGTATCATATATTCCCTGTCTTATGCCCCTCCCGTGATAGACTAAAGTCTTACTTGAATGACAAAGGGGTATCCACAATGATTCACTATCCTATCCCACCACATCAACAAAAGGCTTATGCCGAATGGAATAGGCTCTCTTATCCCATCACAGAAAGCATACATCAGCAAGAACTCTCCCTCCCTTGTAACCCAACAATGAGCGATGATCAATGTCAGGAGATCATCGATTACATAAATGAATATCAATAGAAACCTAATTTACGCATATATGAATAAGAAAATCTTTATCGCCTCTGTATGCCTCACACTCATGGCATTTCATACGCAGTCTGCCAACGCCTTGAATACTGAAAAGGCTTCGGTCAATCATCTTACATGCCCGACTGATGCTGTAACACTTGTTTCTAAACGTCCTAAAGAGGCTGACAGACTCTTTAAATCAGATGCTGTTGAGAAAGAGATACAGCTTATTGTGCGTCAACTAACTAATAAACGACTGGCGTGGATGTTTGAGAATTGCTTCCCAAATACGCTTGATACCACCGTACACTATGGTGAGAACCCTGACGGAACACCTGATACTTTCGTCTACACAGGCGACATTGCCGCTATGTGGCTGCGTGACTCGGGGGCTCAAGTATGGCCTTATGTGCAACTGGCAGGCAAAGATAAGAAGCTACGAAGGATGTTGGCAGGTGTTATCAACCGCCAGATAAAGTGCATAAACATCGACCCTTACGCCAATGCCTTCAATCAGGTACCTGATTCGAAAGGCCCTTGGATGAGTGACGAAACGGCTATGAAGCCAGAGCTACACGAGAGAAAGTATGAAATAGACTCTCTTTGCTACCCTATCCGACTTGCTTTTGAATACTGGAAAACCACTGGTGACACCAGTGTCTTTGGTTCCGAATGGGTAAAGGCAGTAGAGAATATCCTCAAGACATTCCGTGAACAACAGAAGAAAGAAGGCCGCGGCAGCTATAAGTTCTTGCGTGTTACGGATCGAGCATTGGACACTATGAACAATGCGGGATGGGGTGCTCCAGTGAAGCCAGTGGGTTTAATCGCCTCAGCCTTCCGTCCGTCGGACGATGCAACAACCTTTCTCTTCCTCATTCCATCGAACTTTATGGCGGTGTCATCGCTTCGTAAGGCTGCAGAAATCCTATTGAAGGTGAATAAAGAGGCTGGTCTTGCAAAGGAGTGTACGGCTTTGGCTGATGAAGTTAGCGAAGCTTTGAAGAAGTATGCGGTGTATAATCACCCCAAGTATGGCAAGATTTACGCTTATGAAGTAGATGGTTTCGGTAATCATCTACTGATGGATGACGCTAACGTACCTAGTTTGCTTGCCATGGCTTATCTAGGAGATGTAAGCCAGGACGACCCTATCTATCAGAATACTCGCCGTTTCGTTTGGAGTGAGGACAACCCTTATTTCTTCCGTGGAAAGGCTGGAGAGGGTATTGGAGGACCTCACATCGGTTATGAAATGGTGTGGCCAATGTCCATCATGATGCGTGCTTTCACTTCAAAAGACGATAAAGAGATAAAAGAAAGCATAGAGATGTTGATGAATACGGACGCTGGTACAGGCTTCATGCACGAAAGTTTTAACAAAGATGATGCTAATAACTACACCAGAGAGTGGTTTGCTTGGCAGAACACACTATTTGGTGAGCTCATTATCAAGCTAGTAAATGAAGGAAAGTTAGGCTTGTTGAATAGTATTAAAGAATAATACTCTAAACATCAATAAGTTTGCTTTATTTAACTAAAAAAGTTTGGAATGATTGTGAATTAAGCATATCTTTGCAACGTGTTTTTCATGGTATTAGATTATTAAGGTTAGAAGATTAGTTGTCGTGAGACAGCTAATCTTTAGTCCCAGACCATTCGTCTGGGACTTTTTTATTCTATGAACTCTTATGCTGCTTGGCGTATTTTCACACCTTACAAACATTGTTCTCTTTTGCTAATAACTGCTATTAGCATTAGTCCTCATCTATTTTTTAAGTTATTGAAAACCATGGCTTTACTGAGTAACAGGCTCTCCGTATTGCGCAGGGGCTTATTTTTTGGGCTGAAAGAGAGGCTCTTTTCAAAAGAAGAAGAGCCTTTTCTTGCTGCAAAGAGAGCCTCTCTTTGTATTAAGAAGAGCCTCTCCTTCTATTCAACAATCATTGTGTCTCAATCTGAGTTTATGATAGGTTCTGTTTGAAATAATCTTCTTATTGGTTTCAATGGGAGCTTAGTTCGTATTTCATCAACCTCATCTAGTTCTATAAGAAAGCTATTCTGAGAAGCGATACTACCTCGAGGAATAGTTGAGTAAGGTCTTATCAAGGAAGATAAAAACGATGGATAAGAACTTTACAACAATGGACTAAGTAAGCGAACAAACGACTCCCACAATCGTTGTAAGAATGGTTTTTTGATAAAACGGCGCACATCATCTAGATCAATGCTATCCTTTTGATCCGCTAAGAAAACCTCTTTCACTTGCAGGGCAATCTTCTTATCATAGAAGAAAGCGTTTGCCTCAAAGTCATTCTCAAAGCTCCTGAAGTCGACATTGGTAGACCCTATGGTCGCCATAGCGTCATCTGAGACTAGAAGTTTCGAATGATTGAAGCCCTTCCGATAGAGAAGTATCTTCACACCAGCCTTTGATGCCTCTATAACATACGACCTTGAAGCCCATTCCACAACCTTTGTATCAGTCTCATAAGGTATCATCAGGCGTACATCAACGCCCGACAACGCTGCCACACGCATAGCAAAAAGAATGGGATCAGTTGGTAGGAAGTAGGGTGTCTCCATGTAGACATAATGCTTCGCATTGGTTAGAATACGTACATATCCTTGCTCTATCTCTGGCCAAAGACTTGTTGGACTACTCGTAACCACCTGTACCAAACTATTATTCTGCCCTATAATAATCTCTGGATAATAGCTCCGTTCAGTGATGAGCACCTTTGATACGAAGTACCAATCTACTAGAAAGGCACGTTGCAAACCATAGACAGCAGCTCCCGTGAGCTTTACATGTGTATCACGCCATGACTGTTTCGGTGTTCCTTGGACGTATCGTCGTGCTATATTCATGCCTCCAATGAAACCAACCTCCCCATCAATGACGCATATCTTACGATGGTTTCGATAATTTACTCTACTTGTGAAAGCAGGAAAACGCACTGGCATAAAGGCGTAAACCTCAATTCCTTCGTTACGCATACGCGTGAAGAAGCTGTTAGGTGTGCGCCATGAGCCTACATCATCATAGATGAGTCGCACCTCTACTCCTTGTTTCGCTTTGTCGATAAGGGCATCAGCTATGATCCTTCCGAGCGGGTCGTCAGAGATGATAAAGGTATCTATATGAATGTGATGTTCGGCTTTTCCAATCTCCATCAGTAGTGACGGAAAGAAGTCATAACCGCTTGTGTAAATCTCAACCTCATTGTTCTTAAAAGGTAAAGCGAGGTTTTGATTCATGAAGAGATTGCTTATTGTGCGGTATTCTTCAGGTATATTGAAGTCCTTTTGTTCGACAAACTCCAACATAGAACGCTTCGTTAACTGGTCGAGACTCTGCTGCCATATCTTGCGTTCCTTGCGTGTATTCTGGCCAAAGAAGATATACAGGATGATTCCTAAAAAGGGTATGAACATCAGCACCAACATCCATGCCATGGTCTTGGCAGGCTGTCGGTTATCCATTAGCACTCGCACCATTGTGATGATGATGATAATGCTATATGCTACGAGAAAGAGCCAATGTACGTAAATCATCGCTGTATTATCTTTTTGTATTCAGCATCGTTTCGCCTCTTAACGTTATTTTCCACCTTATTATATAGGTGTCCCCTGCGATGTGTCAGATGCCTTTTTTTCATTCTGGTTAGCAGTTCGCAAGTATTGAATATATGCCAGTTCCTGCTTCGCATATTCCATATCTTCTTGATTCTTCAGCATCTCTCGCAGTAGTTTTTCAGCCTCATTGAGTCGTTGCAGACCAATGAGAACATACGACTTACGGCGTAATAAGAAGCGACGAAAGTCCTGCAAAGGCTCTTCCACTTGGTCATCTTCGATGTCACGGAGGCTGTTATACACGTCATTCAGCATATCCTCAATAGTCGCAAGAGCACGAAAATCATTCATATTCACTAAGCAGTTGATATACGTTTCGGCGTATCTTATGTTATTCCGACCCACTGTGAACGATAGAAAGAAGAATGCCCTGTCATATTGCAGCATCTCCATGTGGCAGGAACCGAGCATGAAACAGATTTCAAGGAACGTCTCTTTGGCACTGTTATTCAGCGTTGTAAAGTCGTAAAAGAGCCGATAGAACGCATTAAACAAGTGTGGTATCGCCTCCACGTAACGCTTTTGAAGATAGAGCCGACGCCCTCGATAGAGATAAGAAGCCACTGGTTGCAACAGAACAGTAGCCAGTAAGCATTCTTCATCAGTAAGTTCTCCCTCCTGACCATTGGCGAGTTTGCTTTGAGCCTCCTTCCATGTGTAGATGAACTCATCGTTGAGTTGCTTGTCAGTACGCAAGTCGTAAGCTACAAGAGCACTCTCCATGCGAACGTTGGTTTCGACAGATGACAATGAACGAGAGGGCGTTGCTGGCAGTGGGAGCAGCGTTCCTGTAATCCTGTAATATAATATGTCCTTCGCTTTCCCTACTTGTTGCAAGCTGATAGTCATGCGTTGTCGGGTGTCAGGAGCCGATGGAAGGAAGAAAATCAGGTCTAACATCGCATGTTGTCGCACGAACTTTCCACCTTCAATCAGCGGTGTGGAGAGGTCGAACACTTCGATCGCCTGCCTATCAGCCAAGTGATGAATTTCATTCGTGACAATGGTTAATTCAGACGGAACAAAGTTTGCCATGCCAAAGGCGACATCCATCCACTGCGTTAGAGAAGCAGGTTTATTATCATTCTGTCGCCATCCCGGTGCAATCTTCTGATGCGTTAGCTCTTGTTCACGAATCATGTAACAGCTTCTCTCCACATCGCTTTTTGCAGCTTCCAAGTCGTCTGTTTCGTTCTCTTTAGCCTCCTTTTCCACCGTATCAAGGCGTTGGCAGAAAGCGTTCTGACTCCCAAATAGATTCGACATAGCCGTTGATAGAATATCTTTCGCACGATCGCTGTCTAAGAGAAGGTCGAAGAATAGATGAATATCAACCTTGTTCTTCGCTTCATTCAGCGTGTAACAGAAGCGCGGACCATCAGAGTTTATATTCATCTCATTACACAGTTGGCGAACAAGATGTACGTTAGCTAAATCTGTATCAGCGATATAGAGATAGGTTAACTCTATCATCTTCGTACCCGGGAAGAGGTGGATTCCGAAGTGCCCACGCTGGAAGTCGTACTGAACAAACCGCACTCCAGACTTTTCTTGAGTCCATTCTACCTCACAATTAAGCTCCTTGAGCGCCTTAGTCACCATCTGTTTGTTGGTATCGGAGGTAATATCGCCCAGTGAGAGGGGCTGTGTAAAGAGTCGTTTTATCTTCTCAATCATATCAAAATATCGCTTCCTAAGCGTTTAGCGAGGATGTTCCTCTTGTTTTGCATAGCGTTAATTTCCTTCAACATACCCATCATCTCGTCCGTATCCTTCGTTTGCTTCATCCTTGCAACAAGTTCTTTGAGATGTGAGTCGTAGTAGTCTAGTAGATAATCAGTCATGATGTGTAATACACGATCACGTAGACTGTGTTCCGTTTCCTTAACTTTTAGACTCTCAGAGAGCTGGAATCGGTCGACACTTAGGCGTACGGCTTCATTGGCAATGTCGATATCGGCATGTTGAGTAAAGTATTCTTCGGATTTGAATTGAGGGTCAGCACTATGGTCAACAGCCTCTTGCAGCATCTTTATATACAATGGATTGGTCAGCGAAAGACCATTTTCCATGAGAGTATAAGCTATGTATTGAGCTACTGTAATATTGAGTAATTGCCCTGTAGACTCATCCTTTATATCACGCAGAATGACCTTATCACCATCTTTAACGAGGGTTTGCATGATGATTCTCTCCACTTTCGATACCTGTAGAATCGTACTTGCTGCAGGCTGTTCAACGCCTCGTCCTTCTCGTAAAGCAGCCTCCTTCTGGAATTGCTGTTCGCGTGTCTGCTGTTCACGATACTGATGAATATTGCGGTTCATCTGCTCCATTAAGGTGCGTTCAGCTACTCCCGTACGATTGGAACACTCACGAATATAAGTGTCACGGAGTATTGGGTCTTTGATAACCGATATACTCTGAACGATGGAGCTAATAGCTTCCGAACGTTTAATAGGGTCGGTAACGCCATTGAGCAAGAGGTTGATTTTAAAGACAATGAAGTCTGTTTGATTCTCTTCAACATATTGTCTGAATGCCGCCGCACTATGAGTTCTTGCGAACTCATCAGGGTCTTTACCATCAGGAAGTAGTAGAACCTTCACATTCATACGCTCGGCAAGCAACATATCAGTACCTCGCAGGGCTGCATGTTGACCTGCGGCATCACCGTCATAGAGCAGAACTATGTTTGAGGTAAAGCGGTGCAGCATACGAATCTGGTACACCGACAATGCTGTACCACTATTAGCTACAACGTTCTCAATGCCTGATTGGTGCATAGAAAGCACATCCGTGTATCCTTCCACCATGTAGACAAGGTCGTGTTTGGCTATTGCTTTCTTTGATTGGAATATCCCGTAGAGCTCACGCTCCTTGTGGTATATAATGCTATCGGGCGAGTTTACATACTTCTGAGCCACTCCCTTGGTGCGTTCATCAAGTAGTCTACCACCGAAAGCGGTTATTTTTCCACTCACACTAACCCACGGAAACATCACACGTCCATTGAATCTGTCAATCAAATCGCCATTCTCTCGTTCAAAGCATAGTCCCGTCTTTACAAGAAACTCACGTTTATAACCAGCTTTCAAGGCTGCTTCTGCGAAAGCTGTGCGCCCTGAAAGACAGAAACCAAGGTGGAACTTGCGGATGATGTCATCCCTGAAACCACGGCTACGAAAGTACTGTAAGCCTATAGCAGTACCATCCACGTCATGGTGAAGGATGTTTTCAAAATACTTTGCAGCCCACTCGTTTACCAGAAACATCGATTCGCGCTCGCTCTCCTGTTGCTTTTCTTCTTGCGACAATTCGCGTTCGTGTACTTCAATATGGTATTTATTCGCAAGCCACTTGAGTGCTTCTACATAAGTCATCTGCTCATGCTCCATGATAAACTTCACCGCATTGCCTGCCGCCCCACACGCGAAACACTTGTAAACACCCTTTACGGGACTTACAGAAAACGATGGGGTGCGGTCGTCATGGAATGGACATAGCCCTTTAAAGCTGGTTCCTGCCTTGCGAAGAGATACGAAATCGCTGACTACCTCAACGATATTCGTAGCATCCATTATTCGATCTACTGTTGGTCTATCTATCATTATTTTACAAAGATAGTACAAACCTTTGACATGGCAAAGAAGCTGATTAAAAAAGGTGATAATCTATTTGCTCTGATGGAGAAAAAGCCTTGTTTTCGGCTTGCCATGCAATGGAAGGAAACTAAAGGATTGTTACGTGGTGAGGTGTAGTTATGTGTTTCTGTCAAATAATATGGTCTGTTGGACTTCAAGATAATTCTTAAAATACAACTTGTTGAAAATAAAGAAGTTACCTTGTTAGTAGAACTAAACTGGTAACGATTTAGAAACGAGCGAGTTACTTGGTTTCGCTGTTTTCTGCCTAACAAAGAACGCTTGTTATTCTGTTTGCAAAGATAATACTTTGTTACCGAATAACAAGCGTTCTTGATGAGATATTCTTCTTTCTGCATTTTGTTCAGGCGTGAGTTATAATCCTCTTCCACGTTTTTTCTTTCTGTTGGCTTGGTTCCTGAGCTTGCGCTGCCACGCTGTTTCAGCATAGTCATTGCCCTGTGTGGATGGTGTAATCAAATCGCCTAATCCTTCCACAACTTCATCGGCTGCACTAACAATGGTGTCTGCCACTGTACTAATAGGATTCTGCACTTGTGGTGTGTCATTGTCTCGTGAAATTGAGGAGCGGCTTGGAGGTACGAGTTGATAACCGGTATCAGGGCGTTCGTTCTTTTCTGTTGCCTCCTGTATTGTTTGGTGTGGTTTCCTTGGCTCTTCCCTGTTGGTTGGTTCAAAGTTTTTCTGCAGGGAACGGTAGCCGAACTCCCTGCCGATTTCGGATGCCTTGAATGATTGTCCTGCGTATGAGAACTTCAAGCCATAGACCTTGCCCTGCTTGTTCTTCATGCGCTCTATCGCGATGCCGTTCTTGTTCAACTCGTAAAGGAACATGGAATGCCCAGTAATACCCATACCTTTGTACTTGTCAAGCAGGGCATAGCAGATTTGCTGTACCTGCTGTTTTGTCTGCTCTCTTATTGGACTGGCTTTTGGCTCCTGATGCTGCTTTTTCGCCTTGACCTCCTTTGCGATGGTCAAGTGTTTCTCCCTGCTGATTTCTTCCGCCACCCTTGCTGCCCTATTGCTCACAAAAGTAGTATCATAGACCTCTCCGTACAAACTGATGCGGTTGGCAATGATGTGAATGTGTCTGTTGTCGGTATCCTTGTGCGTTACCGCCACCCATTGGTGGTTGTCAAGTCCCATTTGCTTGGCAAATAAATGGGTTATCCACATGAGTTCGGACACTGACAGCTTTTTCTCGTCCTGCGGTGCGATGCCTATTTCGATACGGAGAAACTTGTTCCTGCAACGACTGTTGTAATCGCTGACCACTTTCATTTCCTCATAGATAGCCTTTGGCTCCCTGCTGCAAAGATTGTGGAAGGCAAGTCGATAGCCAAGCTTGCCCTCTCTGAAGATATAGTCTAAAGCCGTGCTGCCGTGCGCTATCGCCTTACATTTTCCTATCATTTCTTGTTAGATTTAAGACCTTATATACCTCATCTTCCACACGAAAATGAGGGTCGTAAAACCGCTTAAATGCTTCTTTTGCACATAGTGATAGGTTCTTTGTGATGAGTACCCACCTTTCGTCCTTGACCTTGATGAGATTGGATACCTGTCCATAGAACTTTCCTGTATGATGGAGAATGGCAATGGCTTCCCTCTCATTGTCTGTCATCTTGGGAACGGCTGTTACTTCTCCGTTAAGGAGTATCTCACGGCAGTAATCTGAGAACTTCCGCCCTGCACTTTCCGCTTTTGACTTGATACGCTGCTTCTCTTCTAAGGTGCATCTTACCTTGATGAACTCCGTTTTGTTCATCCGCTGTTCTTCCTTATCCTGTTGCTGCCATCGGGCAGCTTTTCCTTTGTATCTTTTCATATAAGTTTCTTAGAAAGTTAATCATTGTAGATGATTCATTGTTTCTTAATTCCTGAATACTGACCGATGAGAACGGAGTGATTACGGTCTTATCTCCCCGACAATCGAACGAGGGGAGCAAGAGCAGTTTGTGGGTACAAACTGACGTCTTGCAATGTCAGCTAACGAAACGTTTACGCATAAAGCGTTTTGGTTATTAAAAGCGAATGCCGTGCATTCAGTATCTAACTGCGTTCGTAGCGTTCCCACCATTCAGTGTTTTTAGCAAAAGTTCGTTGCCTTACTCTCTGAAAAGTGTCGAGGGTTTTGAGTGAAAGAGGTGTTCCTTTTTCTGAAACCCCTCGACCATTTTCTTGCGGTTCACAGTTTTCTCCATTTCTCTACATCCTCACCGTATTCCCCCAAATGGATGCGCACGATGTTCTCCACGAAACTTGAAAGATTGCTACCCCTGTCACCCAACCTGCGAACGATGAAGTCGGCACGTTCCTGCGTCTCCCTGCTCAGGTAAACCGCCTTTCTCTCACTTAGCTTTGTCGGAACGAGGAACGCCTGCTTGTATGCGTCGAGTGTCTCTTTTCTCATCTTGGCACTGATGCGTTTTTGAACGGTTGCATGCTCTGTATGCTGTGCAGGCTCGGCTGGCGTAACATACTTTATGACATGTTCTGTTCCTTGTTGTTTTTGCTCTTGAATATTTTTCATTCCCTTTGCTCGAAATTCAGCGACGGTTTGTTCACTTGAACTTTCAGCTTGGCTCATACTGAAAGATTTCCTGATGGTATTTTCCATTTCCTCTTTGCTGACTGTTTTCTTTTCCATACCTCTATCTTATTTTAAGTTTGACTTGTTTTCTTTTGTTGCTTGTATTGGGAGTTTTCTCCAACTTTTTCTGTTGCTCACGGACACGACTGACATGAAACTCGTTGAGGTCTTTGAAGTCTCTATAATACACTGCCATATCTTCTACCTTAAAACCTGTGTTTACAAATTCCTGCACAGCTTTTCGACCTGCATCGTCATTATCAAGAAAAGCACGAACAGAGGTTATATTTCTTTTATTCAGGTAGTGAATACTTCTTACAACATTACTCACGGAATTCATCACAAGGCATTGGTTGGTTACTTCCTCTTTCATTGAAAGGAAAGAAAGAAAATCCATAAAGCCCTCGAACAGACAGACAGGTTGTGCCTTGTCCTCAAATATAGGGGTGATGTCTTTCGGGGCAATCGTTCCCTTAAACAAATGATTGTCCCGTAGTTCATAACCACCTGAAGAATTGGCAAAGCCGATGGCTTCATATCTTCTTTCCCTTACCTCGTAGCTGATACATTTGAGAAAGGGTGTTGCCTTTTCTAAATCAATACAGCGTTCCTTTTTGAGATACTCCTGCAGGTGCGGCGGCAAGGTGTCTGAGATGCTTGTCAGTCTCCTTGTTCCGCTTGCTGTTATATCCTTTCTTTGATTTGGACTGATAGATGTTTCTCTCTTTGAAGAACAGGAGCAGTACGCTGTATGCTCTAAAGCGTTCTGCCCCAAACGGCAGATGGCTTCCGAGAGCGTGCAGCCTTCCAAGCGTATACAAAGGTCGATGATACTTCCGCCCCTGCCTTCGGCATAGTCTATCCAAAGGTTCTTTTCCGTGTCCACCTTGAAACTCGGATGAGTTTCCTCCCTGAGTGGTGAGCGATACATGACATAGGTAGATGTTTTACGGACAGGCCTAATGCCTTTCCTTTCGAGATATTCCACGATGGAATATCGTTTGATTAGTGATAAATCTTCTTTTTTCATTGTTTTGATACTTTAATGGGTTGAATGATAATTATTTATGCTTGTCTGTTTTATGGTTTTACCGTTTCCAAAGTTTTTCCCCTCCAAACTTTTTCATCTTTCTTCTTACTACATATTATTTTGTGATAAGTGATTGATAATCAGTATTACTTTGTAGTATAAGACAATACTACACATTCTACTACATTTGACTACTACAAGTTTGAAGGAGCGGGCAGGGCAAGATTTTCCTAATCTTGTAGACATAGATGGGGCTACCACCGTTTCTTCGTTTGCTCACCTTTATATATTCTGCTTTCTTCAAGGCTTCGCCCATACGTTTGGCAACAAGTGGCTGGTGGGTATAAATACCCAAATAGGTGAGTATCTCCGTAGTGGTCATTAACGAATAGTTTTCGTCCTCCGCTGGTTTCTCGAAGCAACGCAGCAAGAGTTCCATCTCAGCGGTCTGTACCTGAAAGTCCTCACTCTCCCTGTATAGTTCGGCAATCTCTTCATCATCAAACCAATAGCGGAAACCTGACTTTAGCAGGGCTTTGGCTTCAGCATAGACATTGTCCATTGAAATACGCTTGGCTTTCTCTATGTCTATGGAAAGTACTTCAAAGGGCAGGAACCTTCTGCTGCCTGTCGGGTCTGTAAGAAAGTCATTGCCGTTCACTGATGCCACAAAGCTTGCCAAGTGGGGATGCTCCTCCACGTACTTGTCATACGGCATACGGTACTTGACCATCGGACAGGTGATGAGGTTTTTCAGCTCGTTCTCATCCCGCTTATTGAGGGCTTTTAGCTGGTCGTCTATGTTTACGATAAGGTTCTGACCGATATAAGTGAGTGTGTCCTTTTCCTGCGGATATATTTTTCCTGTGTAACTGTAACCGTGCAGTGCTGGGGGACAGAGCAGGTCAAGGAACGTGGTCTTGAACTTGCCCTGCTCGCCTGTGAGTACGAGGCAGGTATGGTTACGGCACTCACGGTCGTCCATTGCGTTGGCAACCACTGCCACGAGCCACTTGGTGAGGTACGGCAGCCATTTGTCGGAGTTGCGCACGACAACGCAACTTGCCAAGTCGGGAATGGCTTTCAGTGAAAGGGAAACTTTATTTCCACAATCAGGGTTACTGCTGCCTATATCCGTTGCAGACAACTTTTTGAAATACTCCTGTATGGGGTTGATGCGTGGAGAGAAACTGCTCTCGATGATGGAATAGAGATTATCAGAAGATGTGATAATCCCGATGTCGTTGTCTATCTCCCTGCGGAGCGTGTTGATTTCATAGCGACCCACTTTTGAGAAATGAGCATCGTTCTTGCTTCGGTATTCGGTTCTTCCCAATACAGTGTTGTATCTGAACTCATAGCGAGAGGACAGATAGGTTTCTATCTCACCGTTTTTTGAGGAAGTCTTCTTTTGCTTGGACATATTGTTTCCTCCCTCCGATTTACCTTTATCTGCATTCTTCTTCATTATATGCTTGGTTTGGTTTCCAAGAGTGAAGTTATGAAGAGAACAAGAAAGTGCCAAGCATTCGGAGAGTGCTTGCATAATGTTGCGTACATTGGCTATGAATTTCTCACAGATTTTTGACAAGAAACTGTTGGAAAGTATGGATTTAAGCCCAAAACAAGAGGACAAGTGTGTAAAGGATGCAAGAAAGGCAGGTGCTAATTTGCTACAATACGCATCGTATTGCGTCGGCTAAAAGGATATGATAAAATGGAGTAAAGAGACAAAGAAAGAGAGCGACAATCCTTTTGCCATTTCCATGTTTTTCCCTCTATTTCCCTACTGTTCCCTCGTGCTTTGAAGTATGGCAAACACTCTCTACTTTTGCAGGCAGAAATATGCGGTGAAACGCAAGACGGACAAAGGTTTTATTAAACCAATAAGACAGAAATACAAACAAAACAATAATAAAACTATGGGATATTTTATCATTACGGATTCAAACTGGGCAAAGCTGAGGAACGAGATTCTCAGCCTTGCCGAGACCTGCCACAAGGCATTCGGGGAACGAAGCAGGCACACCGATTGGCTGCACAACGGTGATGTGTGCAGGCTGCTTAATATCAGCAAGCGCACCTTGCAGCACTACCGTGATACGGGTGTGTTGCCCTTTGCCCAAATCGGGCATAAGTGCTACTACAAGCGTGAGGACGTGGAACAGTTGCTCCAAACAAAAACGGAGAAAGCTGAAACGGGAAAAACTAAAATCAACAAATAGACACGAAGATTATGGAACAGGTAAGAGATTTGAATATAGAGGCGGACGATATGCAGGTGGTGCTGTCAGCTATCAGCGGAGTAAGCAAGAGAATTAAGGAAGTGGCACAGACACACAAGCCGCTATTTGGCGATGAGCACTTCCTTACAGGTAAGGAAGTATGCGAGAGGCTGTATATCAGCCCTCGCACCTTGCAGGACTATCGGGACAGGAGGATTATTCCTTACACACAGTTTGCAGGGAAGATACTTTATAAGGAGTCGGATTTGGAAAAAATGTTGGAGGAGAATTATAAGAGGTAACGAAACCTCTGCAAAAGTCCGTAAAAAGAAGAATAAAGTGAATATAACTTACTGATAATCAATCATAGTTTTTCTTCTAAAAATAGTTTTGCAGAGGTCTCGGTAACAGGTATATTGCAAGTAGCTATTCAGCGACAAAGGACATAAAACAATATTAATAATCAAATAGTTACTTGTAATTACTAGACATTTCAATCCGTATATCTTCAGTAGAAAATCCAACAAAACCACTTTTCGATATCAACTTTTGCCTGATACGATATTTTGGAGATAGTACTCAAATTAGATTATAATCCTCTACATATTGTATGGCCTCAGTAATATTGCTAACTCCAAGTTTTTTGAATATGTTTGTTCTGTGAGTCTTGATTGTAGTTATCGAAACAGAGAGATACTCTGCGATGTTCGCTATGCTTTTACCATTTGCACTTTGCCCAATAATAACTTTTTCCATATTAGTTAAATGTGAATTATTGGTTTGCACCCATTTATCGTTTCTCAATTCAAAATGATAGTCAACCCCAGATAACTTAACCAAGGCGTTCCCTATTTGTTTTCTTGTTGAATACGTTAACATACAAATTCCTAGTGTAATATGTTTGTTACTGTCAATTAAGTAATGATTAAAAAATAACTTGGTACATTTTCAGGCCAAAGACATCGGCATTGAACAATGTATTCAATTCGATATTAGCAGTTCTCATATATTTTATTTAACCTCAAATCCGCAACTAAGCCCTTGAAGGTTCTTATTGCGTTTACACGTCCTCTCATTACTGAATTTGCAGATAATTTGAACTTGAAGCACCCACTTCTGCCTACAATATCCCCTTACCCCACAATGTGACTTGAGGCAATACACAATATCATTCCCATAAGTTGTAGGCACTATCCAAAATCAGTCTGGAAAACATCTGCGTAAGCATAATTACAGGTATAGATATTCAGCACATACCGCCTTGATGTCTTGATCCACTTGGCTGGTACAGAGATAAACCTGAAGACAAACGCTTTTATGCGACTTGTTACATTGAGTCCGAACTTCTTTACGTCAAGTCTTTGAATAATGGCCTTGTAAAAGTTACGGATAAGTGCTG
>NZ_AJIN01000066.1:0-20352 GCF_000257925.1 Prevotella sp. oral taxon 306 str. F0472 | reverse complement strand
AATAAGACGGGAGGTGCGCTCAACATACTGCTCAATACGATTGAGCTTGTCTATCAGTTCTTGATAGGCTTGGCTTTCTACTGCGATTATTTCCATCAGCGTAATCGTTTGGTTTTAATTGTTACATGTTCTATTCCAAGTTCACTGACTAACTGTGAAAGTCTTCTGAATGCTTCCTCAGTAAAAACCTCCAGATGAATTTCTGCTATAGGTAAAGGACCGGGCTGCCCATTACGTGCAAGAAACTCAAATATTTTGGTAGACTGGATGCCCACCTTTGAAGCGTACATCAGAATTTGTTCAAGGGTCATTGCTGTCTTCCCTCTTTCCCAGCGTGAGATCCGACTCTTTGTTAGTAACGGAATACACAGTGTACCAATAAATATAACGAACTAAATCTAAAACATCTTATTATTCTTATATCTTTGTATAATTATTATTGTCTTGTAAAACTCCAGTGCAAGGTGCAAGTCCCTTTATATATAAGGGCTTGCACCTTGCACTGAAAAATGTAGCAGTAAAATCTCTAAATATTTATGGCACAAAGATTTGGAGATGTAAACAAAAAAATCTAACTTTGTATTCCGAGAATGGGAGTGAGCGTGCTTTCAACAGATAGTCAAAATAGCGGTCATAAACCAGTCAGTTTGCTGCTACATTTCTGCTACAGAGACTGTCAGAACAAAAAGGTAAATATTTAGCTAACAGCGATAAGGACATATCATGGATTAGTTCAGGCTGGTCCACAACAACCAATCAGCAACTTAGAACTAACATCTAAGTTGCTGATTTTTCTTTTATAAGCTCCATCGAGAAATATATTCTTCTAGACCAAAAACAATTATGTTTACGTGCCAAGGCTATGATTATAAAAGAGTAGGAACAGTCTATCTCTAACTACAAACTAACGTATATAATGAAAGAAGGAAATACACAAAAACAAAAAAGAGATAGATAACTCTATCTCTCTAAGCGTTGGGATACCCGGATTCGAACCAGGAATGACAGGACCAGAATCTGTAGTGTTACCATTACACCATATCCCATTAATAGCTAACTCATTGCTGAATTGCGGTTGCAAAGGTAGTGTTTTTTATTTAAACAACAAAACTTCTCTAGACTTTTTTATCGAAAAGAAGCAATTTAAGAAATACATTATATGAATTGACGGAAGGACATATGCGAGGCATAAATCAAATTAGTACTCATCTTGTTAAGACTTTTGTCTACTCTTCACCTTACATATATTCGCTTAACAAGTCATATAACAAGCCCATACCACCTATAATTATAGGTGCGCGGGGGAAGGTGAAAACAAAAAGAGATGGAACCTTGCCCATATTGTGCGAAGCCCCATCTCTCTTCTTAAAAACTATGTTTCCTTTACATATGAAATCTTACGGTCGCACGATGTTATCGTAATTATACTTGTCATTAACTATGCGCTTCCCACAAACATAATCCTTACTCAAGATGTCGTGCTTAGCAGAATAATATGGAGAAGAGGTTAAACCACCAAGGTCAAAGAGCATTTGACAGATATCATCGGTCATAAAAGGTTTAGAAATCGATGCTTTTATTTGCTGCACCTTGTTAGGGTATTTCTTCTTAAAAACATCAGAGAACCAAGCAATCATAGGTACACTATACTGGTAATAAAGCATATTTTTCAAGTCATCACTGCCCTTTCGTCCAGCACTAGCCCTATAATCATAGACTTCTTCACCATGATCAGAAACATAAATCACCACTGCATTTCTATGAGCATATAGACTGACTATCTGCTTCATCACATAGTCGTTATATAATGTAGCATTATCATATTCAGCAATACTCTTCCTCATCTCCTCTGTCATCCATGGTTCCTTCCGCCTAATACTATCAGCAGAGAAATGGTTAAATTGCCTATCAGCAGGATAACGCTTAACAGCTTCTATATGCTGTCCCATGAGATGGAAGATAGTCAGAGCATGGCTATGTTGCTCCTGAAAATCACGTTTATATCTATCAACTAATTGTCCATCATACTCAAAAGAATTGTTGTTTGTCCTATCATAGCATACTTTCAAGACACGTGGTGCATAAAGATAACTGTTCAAAGCAAAGGTGAATGTTGCTCCAAAAGCAAAGGTTCTTTGATTATCATACATACTGACAAAATAGCCGGCTCGCTTGAATACGGCTGTTAATGGTGGGCGTTCGCTCCATCGAACACCATCTTCAAGACTATTCGTACTTATCAGATTGCGCATTACCTTGGTTGTAAAATTATATGGAGAGACGGCATTTGTGAATGCAACTAACCGTCCCGCTTTCTTCTCATGTAATAAGAAAGGAGTAGTATTAAGTCCATATCCATACACAGAAGCATGATCTTTTATATACGATTCACCGATCACAAAGACGATATTCAACGAATCCTTTGCTTCAACATCACTCTTTGTTGACTTCACATTTTCTGCTAATAGTGCCGTTCCTTCCATTTCTTTCTTAGCCAGATGTGAATCATAAAGAGCCACAACCACCCTTGTCAGCGCATCGCTGGGGTAACTCATGTGTAGATTCCAAACAGAGACGTCATCTGGATTCTTGCACTGGAAGAGACCTATATAACAATAAGAACCAATCACACCAACAGTGAGCATTATCCCAGAAAACACTGACAATATACGGAAAGGACGTTTTCTTTCTAAATATAATGTACCTTTCGTCCTCTTCTTCTCAGCTATTACAACAAGTACAACAAAGACCACTGTCAATGCTGGAATAACCCATGCTGTACTCGTGTGCAGCAATGAATGTAAGAACTCCGAGCTCTCTTCTGCATTCGTCTCAGCTAGTAGCATCAATACGCTGGGGGATATTTCTAAGTCATAGTTAACCTTCAATGAGGCATTAATAAAGAATAAGATGAAGGCTACGATATAGATCAGCACTTTCACCCACGAGCGTTTACTCCATGTGACGATAGCGGTTGCGATATAAGCATGCAAGTAGATTACGAAAGCACGCGCATAGATATTCTGAGTTATAGAACTCCATCCTATCAATACGATATAACTGATAAATAAAGGCCATTGAGTAGTGATTGGCACTACCCAACGGCATGAAGAGATGTAATTTCTAATCTTTTGTATGAGATTCATAACATGATTCTGTATTGCTATTAACGCTTTGCCATATCGTGATACAGGGTCTGCAAAATGGCTTTACCGATGTTTATGCGTCGCTTGTCATTCCCATAAATAGCTCGTTTACTTACGTTGTCATAGACAGTACAGCCTGTTGAATCACAGAAATTGAAGCCATTATTAAAGGTATTGAAGCCAAACGGATAACGATAAGTATTACCCATTACATCACGACTAAAGGTGAAGTCTTCATGAGGAATACCCATTTGACCTAAGACAGTAGCAGGAAGGTCGGTCTGACTTATCAGTTTATGGATACGCTGAGGATGCTTAATAGCACCGCCCATCATCAAGAATGGAATGTAAGGGAACTTCGGTGAAGCAATCTCACGCCAGTTAAATCCATGATCAGCAACCACTACGATGAGTAGATTCTTCCATGCTGGAGTCTTCTTCAACTTATCTATGAATGTTCCAAAGCACTGATCCGTATATGCGAAAGCATTGTATTTCTTATCCTTCAAACGGTGATAAGGCACATCAAACGGGTTGTGAGAACTGATGGTTAAGAAGGTAGTGTACCATGGACCAGACTTCTCCTTATCACGACGAACAATGTCATTATACAACCAGTTAAAGGTTACATGGTCTGGTACTCCCCACTTAGTTGTTCTGTCAGAAGTGGGGAAGTCATCCTCTGTCACTAACTTGTCATGCCCCGAATCAAGGAAGTATTCAGACATATTAAAGAATGACACGTCGCCTCCATAGAGTGCTTGTGTCTGATAGCCATACTTCTTCAGGGTCTTTGGTAAGCCTGGCAAATGTTTAATCTTATGTGTAAAACGCATGATACTTGTCGTTGGTTGCCCCAAATAACCACTCACTGCACACACAATACCACGGTCTGTTCGGAAGCTACCACAATAACAACTATCGAAGACAACACTCTCTGGCAAGAGGCGATTGATGTTTACCCCAACATCTTTCATACCTCCTAAGCCTTCGATGAAACATGAGCCAAAGCCCTCAAGAACCACTACTAATACATTAGGACGTGATGTTTTGATGAGTTTCTCAGTACTATCAGCCTTTGTAGGGAATAGACCATCATACAACTTAGCCCTAGTCTTCTCATCGAAAGCATCAAACTCCTTGTAGTCGTCCTCCTCCTTCTGAAGACTGTACATAAGGTTGAAAAATGGATTCAAAGCTGCATGATTATAGAATGTGACATTGCTATAAAACGCACGACCTGGCGTATTTGGCCATATTCTTAAACCACGAATCATAGCAAACAAGGCTCCCCCTATCACAACAAAGAGGACACCACGCAACCATGGATTTGTCTTTATCTTTCCTAATTGTACTTTCCATAAAGGCCATGCAAGCAGGGCGTATGAGATAGCAGATAGTACGATCCACCCGAGCAGACGTACAAGCAGATATCCTACTGACACACTCGCAAAGGCATCCTTTGGGTCATTAAGATAAAAGAACGCCATCCGATCGAGCTTAAACTCCCAAAACTCATACAACGAAGCATCGGCTAATGCACCCAATGTCAGTAATATGGAGATAATGACGAGGTAGATGTTTAAACTCTTCTTAATAGGGAACTTCGCCCATGCCCATTTGATACCAAAGAGCAAAAGAGGTATTGCCATCATATAACCCACCGTTGCCATATCAATGGCAAAACCATGTACATAAATCTCCAAGATGTCATGGAATGATGGAGATAACTTTCCGAAGCCATGGTTATAAATGAGGAATAACGGCTTCTGAATACCTAAGAAAAACAAAGTAAAGGCTATAAACAGCCACAATAATATTGAAAGATCTTTCTTCATAATCAATTTTTTCAGTCTATCTAATAGATGTTCTTATCTTTATCTATACGTTATATCACTTCTTATCGTTCGTCCTTATCACATTCATCAACTTATCTACAACTTGCGATGGGGTTAATGTCGTCATGCAATGGTAATCACCTTTTGCACACTCATCTGCCCCCGCTATCGTACAAGGTTGGCAATCACAATGTGTCAACAAAGCGTCACCTTCTTGCTGCTGCCAGCCTAAGAAGCCACAAGCGGGAGCTGTTCCGCCCCATATACTCACGACACGCACGCCTGCAAGAGAGGCTAAGTGCATATTGGCAGAGTCCATAGACACCATCACATCAAGCCATGCCATCAGTGCCAATTCCTCGTGTAATTGCAATGAACCAGCGATACATCTGACGTTAGCCAACTCTTTTGTCCATGACTCTAAAGTTACTTTTTCTTCTCCCCTACCGCCGAATAAGAACACTCTCACGTTCTCCGTCTGATTCAACAAGGCAATAACTTCTTGCATCTGACTGGCTGGATAGGTCTTATTCTTATATCTTGCAAAGGGTGCAATACCTATCCAATGTTCGTTCTCCGGCTTTGTTAATTGTAGAGGTAAGGTTGGTTTCTTATCGAACAAGCCATCGAACTGAGGTTCACAAGGTAGTCCTAATCGTCTAAAAACATCGAAGTATCGTGCTGTAAACTTACTCTCCGTGTACTTATGTTGATGTGTTATTGCATGTCGTTCACTACGTTTCTTGTCAAGCATTGCCACTCGCACGCCTCGCAAAAGATAGCGTAAATCAATCTTCCAAGAGCGCATCACGTTGTGTAAATCGGCTACAGCGTCAAACTTCAAGCCCTTAATTGGCTCTAAGACAGCCTTTCTGTCCTTCACAGGACACAGTGTTATATTCTCTGGAACATGGATGAAGAGCTTGGCACAAAAAGCCATCGTCAACACATAGAAACGGTGTTGTGGATAGGTTTTAGCCATACTATAGATAGCAGGGATAGTCATTGCAACATCCCCCAATGCTGATAGTCTTATCACAAGGATACGCTTGTCTTCTTTATTTGCCATACCTATTATATATATCAATCACCTGTTGGGCAACCTTCTTACCATCGAACTTCTTGACGTATTCCAAGCCCTCACAGATAGCCTGCTCACGCTGGTCACCACCTGGTAACATACGCTTTATAGCCTCAGCAAATGCCTTTGGATCATCTGGACTCACGTATAGACTACCCTTACCACCAGCTTCTTCCAAACAACTTCCCGTCGCTGCGACAACAGGGAGACCAGCTTCCATTGCCTCAATGATGGGTATTCCGAACCCTTCATAACGGCTCGGATAACCAAAGACAGCTGCCGAATGGTATAAAGCATGCAATGTTTCATCATCAATACCAGATAGGAGATGAACCCTACCAGCGACTCCAAGTTCCCTAGCTTTCGCCTCTATTCGATCGGCATAAGGGGTTCTTCTACCCACAATAACCGCATCAATACCTTCCAAATAAGGTAAGGCTTCCACTATCTCAAGGGCATTTTTGCGCTCTTCTATCGTACCAACAAAGAGGATGAAGTCGTTTGTGAGGTGATACTTCTCCCTTACCTTATGCTTTAAAGACACATCTACAGGAGCTGCAAAACGTGTACTACAACTCTGATAGATTACCGATATTTTCTCTTCGGACACCTTCCCATACTCTATAATATCTCGTTTTGTACATTCAGAGATGGCTATGATGTGTGTTGCCTCATTGATGGCGTTATAGAAACGACGAGTGTAAAGCCATCTATCAATGGGTTTGTACCATTCGGGATGGTGCAGAAAGATAAGGTCATGAACTGTAAGAATAGCAGGAACAACCTTACTAATACCCTTTGGTAACTCTGCATTGAGTCCATGAAAGACATTCACTTCATGCTTACGGAAGTCTTTTACCATTCCTTTCAACTGCCACCACCTTTTATATAAAGGGATGGATGAGTTTGTAGGAACCACCAACTCACCTTTTTGAGGTATAGAGATTGCTTTCAAAGCAGGCTTCCCCTCATCTGGAGAAAACAGCAAGAGACGATCGTTGTCAGCTATCAACTCTGACATATTACACACCAATGTCCGACCGTAATTGCCTAATCCCGTGGCATTACGTAATATCTTCCTTGCATCAACTCCTATCTTCATTTAGTATCCTCCTAACCATTTGGAGCCATGCAGCCCCTGTATTATCAATACTGTATGTCTTTGCTTTCTCAATCACTCGTAGCTGCATTCTTTTCCTGCGTTCATCATCTTTGGCAAGTGCAACTAACGCTTTGGCGTATGCTTCTTCATCGAATGGCTCTATCAGAACACCTTCCTCTTTGCTTGAGACAACAGCTGTAACTGCTGTGAAACTATTATACAGAATAGGGACAACGCCATTAGCTTGTGCTTCAGCTAAGACCAATGGCCAACCTTCATAAGACGATGTCATACATAAGATGGAGGCCTTGTCATAATACATCTTTGCCTGATTGGTCGGTCCTTCGAAAGCTATATTCTTTAGTTCAAGCGTTGTTGCCATTGCCCTTAGTGATGCGTCTTCTACACCTCCGCCAACAATCTCTAACTTCCAATCAGGTAGTTGCAGCTGTACGATCTTCCATATTCGTAACAAGCGATCAACACGCTTCTGTATATGAGCAAAGCGTCCCAAATAAAGGATGATCTTCTCTTTATCCAAGTTAACATCAGTTGGTAAGGGAACAGAATTGGGTAAGACACATACCTTATTATCGGCTGGTAGATTCAAGTTCTCCGTCAATCGATCCTTAAAAGACTGACAAAGTACACCATAAGCATCCGCCCAGTGATATACTTTCTGGTACTTTCTGTAATAATCCATATCCATTACCTTCTTCCATACCTGTAACAGACTCCTTTTAAAAGGATGTGCTTCACCAATAGCTACGGTAAGCCCCAACAGTTCATGGAACGGTGGATTGTGGAGGACAAAAACCATCTTTACACCTGTCTTTGCCTTCAACCAAGCAGCATAGCGTTGCTTCTGATAAGTCACAAGAATATCCACCTTCTCCCTTAATACAGCATCACGAATAGCCTTGGCAACACGTGGTGACCATAGGATATTACCCTTAGGAAGAGGTTTCACATCGAACAATCGCTGGAAACCCTTCGGATAGTTCTCTTGCAAATGGTTCATAACAAAGACCGTAACAGCGAATCCGTGGGAACATAACCAGTTGCCCACATCACACGTTACACGCTCTGCTCCACCACAAGGGAAGTCTTTTGAAAGGAATGCAATATGCACTTTCCGTCCATGCCGCTGGTTATCGTTAGTCATCATAGGTCTGTTAAGTCAAAGTATTTTTGTGCTACTGCAAGCTGCATAGCCAATTCTATTCTTGGATTTTGGAACTGCTTCACCCATTCATGGGCATGTTCTATGATGGTTTCAGCCTCTGATGGATGCGCAATATAGTACTCTATTTTCTCTATCAAGTCCGAGTAGTCAGGTTTTACCTCTATATAATGATAATCTGGAATAAGCCTTCCTTCCATGTACCAAGTCTCATAAATCATAGGTGCGGAGACGGCTACTGAATTAGAGGACATCACCCACTTGAGGTTCGTTGCAACGTCCATTCCTTCAATGCAAGCGACAAACTTATAATCTAACTGCTCCTCAATGCTTAGGAAACCCTTGATACTTTCAGGGAAATCTTCGTTTGGCTCGGCTTGAGACTTACCTATATTGCACATGGGATGATCCCAAAACATCTCGCAAAACCTGCGTCTGTGAGGACGAGCATTACACCATGTTGTCCTTGAGACAAGCATGTTCTTCTTTTCTACAAAAGCCTTCTCGTCATGCACGAAACGGAAGTGTCTATGCTGATCGAGCTTCAGCAAGACCGCATTCACATTGTCCCCTGCTATCGGACGGCTCTTTACAAACGCTGGTTGAGACGGCACATGTGTTACATCCCCATGCTCATATCTGAATCTACATGCCGCTGGGAAATACTTCAAGACACTATACTGGTCAAAGAAATAAGTAGAGAGACGACTCTTCTTATCGCCAAACTGCTTCTTCTTAAACGGGAACTTATATTGCCCAACAGTAGTTGCTTCATCTATATGAGTATGCTCTTGAAGTTTATTATAGTAGGCAACGCGATCCATAACAATCTCTCTTTCATCATGGCTAAGCCCTGCCATGATGGAAGAGAGACGTGGACGATAACATATCCGAGGTACGAATACGTAGTCCAAGATCTTCCCTATTGAATTACCCATAGGTGACTTCCTTTTTATTCCATTTCGCCTTTCATAATAGCCTCAACTCCCGCAATGTCTTTGTGGTTGTCTACAGAGAGTGAGCGACAATGGCAATTGTAGTAATAAATAGGCACATTGTTCTCGATAAAGCGGAAGGAATCATTCTCTTCTATCTTCTCTATAGGTCCACGAGGGGTCGTATGATAGAACTCCAAAGCCTTATGATTGAAAGCACCTACACCCACGAACTTATGATAAACATAATCCATATTGCCCTTTGGATATGGGATTGGACTGCGTGAGATAAATAAGCAACGGTTGTTATGACCTGTTACTATCTTCAAGTTAGTCGAATCAACGACCTCAACAGGGTTGTGGAAATCGGTCATAAGGTTAGACACATACATCTCTCCCTCACCTATGCTTGCAGGGATACACTGCGTGATGTAGTCCTTAGTCAACAATGGTTCATCACCATTCACCATGACATATAGATCTGCATCAACCTTTGTTGACACCTCGTAAAGACGCTCTGTTGCAGTGTCATGATCAGATGCTGTCATAACAACTTTCGCTCCGAATGATTCAGCGAGAGCCTTGATTTTCTCGCTATCTGTTGCTACATACACTTCACTGAACTGCTCTACTTCCTTGCAATGTTCCCACACCCAACGTATCATTGGCTTGCCTAAGATCAATGCAAGAGGCTTTTCAAAAAAGCGCGAAGACTCTGCTCGCGCAGGAATTACACATACGATATTCATTGTATCTATTATTTAGTACTTCTAATGAATGGCGTTCCCGTCCCTGTCAAACTTCCATCTGTTATGCGACCAAAGCCATAGCTCGGGTTGCTTACGGATGTTCTCCTCCATCATGCGGAGGTATTGTAAAGTATAAGGGAACTTCGTTTTATCATCTTGAGGACACACCTCCTTGAATGTCATAACATAGTGACCACGTCGCGGTTTCTCAACATGTAAGAAGAAGTAATGGGCATTTACATGCTTACCTATCTCTTCTCCTCCCACTGCATAAGCTGTATCTTGATGCAGAAACTGCGTCCAGTTATGAAGGTTCTGACTATTCGGACGCTGGTCAGATATGAACCCCACAAGGAACTGCTCATTACTTCTATACTTCCTTAAAAGGAATCGAATAGCCTCTTGTTGAGTGACAAGTGTTGTGTTAAAACGGCTTCGAATGCGTAACATCAGATCGTCCATCACCTTGTCTTTTACAGGTCGATATAATTCACAAGTGAATGCTGGTTGACGATAATAACACGATACTTCCTGTGCCCACTCCCAATTTCCATAGTGCCCAAGGAATAGGATTACAGGGCGACCATCAGCCGCTTTACGTTCTACCTCATCACCATTCTTCACCTCAACACGGCGCCTCATCTCTTCATCACTAACGTGCAGGAGTTTTACAGACTCTACTATGACATCTGCCAGATGACGATAGAATTTATTGGTGATAATGCCTACTTCCCTTTGACTTAACTCTGGGAATGACCTACTGATATTACCTGTTATCACTCGTTTCCGATAATGAATAACACGACTCAAGATGAAGTAAATGAAATCACTTATTCGATACAAGCACCAAAAGGGCAGCAAGGCTATACACTTGAGGAGACCGAGGAATATATAATAACGTACTTTTCTCATTGCTCTATGTTTGCACAAACCTTTTGAGTGAAGTTGGCATTTGCTTCTATGAAAGCCGTTGTACGACTCTTCACCTCCATCTGTTCCTTTTCCACTTTCACCTGATTGAACCAGTGACACAAGCCTTCTGGTGTTGTGACTATCGCTCCTATACCTCGACGAACCATCTCTTTCGGGGTTGTCTTACGTTCTATTCTTGGACCAAAAGCCACAGGTATACCATAAACAGCTGGTTCGATAACACTATGCAGATAGGCTGTAAAACCACCTCCAACGTATGCCCAATTACCATAACGATAGATACGTGAGAGCGAGCCAAGGATATTAACGACCAACACTTGTATATCGGTAAAGTCGGTACCTGCGGTACATTCCGTATATAACAACGATTTTGCTGGTATTTTTTCTTGTACTTCACGAAGGGTCACAGCGTCTATCTCATGTGGGACAACAAGGAACTTAACATCTCGTCCGTGCTCAATTAAAGAAGACACAAGCGATAAATCATTAGCATCACTCACACTACCAGCCACAAAGACAGGTGTATTGCCAGCACAAAACTTCTCTATTATTGTGTTTTGATAAGGCTCCTTGGCTATGCGAATAGCATTATCAAACAAAGGATCGCCTATCACTTCTGCATTATTAAAGCCAATCTTTGCAAGATTCTCCTTCGACCGTTCATCCAATACCATGAACTTGGTAAAGGCCTTAAAAGCCCTTCGGATGGGGAAGCCATACCACTTCAGAAGGTAGGAGCTATCAGCTACTAACATTGAAACAAGGTAGGTCGGGATTCTACGGGAACGCAATTCTGACAGGTAATTCATCCAATATTCAGAGATAGCAAAGACCGCCTTCGAAGGTTGCACAATATCTAGAAATTCTCTAACATTGCTTTTCATGTCCAAAGGAAGATAAAAGATATTATCAACCTCATGGCTTTTTTCGTTCTCATTCATCAATGCCATATAACCAGATGATGAAAAGAACGTGACGACACAACGGCGGTTATCGTTTCTCAATGTCTTGATAATAGGGCGGATAACATTGTATTCTCCATAGGAAGCAGCATGAAACCAAAGTACTTCACAACCATCTTTTACAACCTCACGACGTATGGTTGAAAGGAGGTTCTGTTGCCCCATTACAAAGCGATAAGCCTTTAGGTGTTTCTGTTGTAACCATCGTTGACACCGCTCACTCTTCCACACTCGGCGAAAGAATGTATTTATCAAGACGAGAACACCATTATATAAAGATGTGAATATGCCTACCACTGCTACCTTAAATGTTTATTCGCTCAACCCGTCAAAAGACCTTTCTTCAGTAATTGAAACGAGTATATAGTATATTGCAAAAGTACAAATAAAAAACCGAGAAAGTGTATATATATATCAAAAAAATTATATCTTTGCAGCCAGAAAACTAAAAGACAACTATAAAGAAGATTCTTATGAAGAAATTACTTACACTTTCGATTGCAGTAAGCTTAGCAACAAACATGATGGCTGTAGAGCCTAATTCAGATGGACTTGAGAAGGACAAAGCTGTTTACTTGGAGCTTTTAGGAGCCTCAAACATGGTGGGCATCAATTATGATCAGCGTTTCAACGAGCATACAAGATGGGGTTGGAGAGCAGGTGTTAGCTTTGCTTTCGGTAGCAACTCCAACTTCTTTGGTAACGATGGTAGTATTCGTTATTACTCAGTACCGCTGGAAGTAAACTATCTTCTAGGCTCTCAAAAGAACAACTTAGAGGTAGGTGCAGGTGCTAACGTTGGTATTTACAACTCTCACGATCGTGACATTCAAACCCTTGAAGGTCCTGTCACGCTCACTCCTGACCAACAGGCGCACCTGATAACACAAAAAACTATCAATGGGAAGACGATAACTTTCCTCGGTTATAACACGAGTCACAATCGTTTCGGATACTATTTCTTTGGTAACATTGGCTATCGTCACGTATCAAGCAAGGGCTTCCTCTTCCGTGTGGGTGTGAATCCTTCCTTCACATTGGGTGAGAAGAACGCTATTAAAAAGGCTGTGCTCTATCCTTACTTAGGCTTTGGTTGGGCGTTTTAATCCCCCACTGACTACAAAAAAAGCCTCCCCAAGCCCCTCTTGAAGGAGGGGATGTGCCTAACGGGAATTGGTTAGGATAAGAGGGAGAATTGCTTAATTCAATATTCAAAACTCATAAGTAAGAAAATAAGAAACGCCTTTCTCCATTGGAGAAGGGCGTTTCTTCGTATTGAAGAGAGCCTTTCTTTGCACCGAAGGAACGCCCTCTTTGTTTGCAAACAATGCTATTCACTCCCCTCCCCATTCGGAGACGGGCTGGGGGCGAGGCTTCTTCTCCTCTTTCAGTGAGGTCGGGTGAAGCTCTCAACAACCATTATCTTACTTCACAGGAATCTCCTCCAAGGTCTGAACTAACAAGTTCCAGAATGGCTCAGCAGTAGCGATTTCAAAGCGTTCCTTAGCTGTGTGAGGACTACGAATCGTTGGTCCAAGACTGACAACATCCATATTTGGATACTTACCAAGTATGATTGAACACTCAAGACCAGCGTGATCTACCTGCACAATTGCCTCTTCGCCGTTTTGTTCCTTATATACTTTTTGCAACAAGCTAAGGATCTCGCTCTGTGGATTTGGGTCCCAACCGCCATAATGGGCACTAAAGACTGTCTTCATACCAGCCATATTAAAGCAGCTTTCCAATTGTGTTGCGATATACTCCTTCATGTCTTCACGACTTGAACGAGCAAGGATCTTAATAGAAGCCTTTGTTGGTTCGATATTGATGATAGCGAGGTTTGAAGAGGTTTCTACCACATCTGGATAAGAAGGAATCATACGCAAGACACCATTGTGACAAGCATAAATAGCGTCGATGAGGTTATCTTGAATCTCAACCGGTAGAAGAGCTGCAGGCTTCTCTACGTCCTCTACGAAGAATTCTATATTATCAACAACCTCTATACCCTTATACTCGTCCTTGACAGCAGACCTCTGTTTCTCAACGAGTTCCTTAAGTGCAACGACATTAGCTTGTGGTAAGGCTAAGACAACTTCAGCCTTGAAAGGAATGGCATTACGCATGTTGCCACCCTGCCAACCAGCTAACCGAGCATCGAGTTCGGTGATTGCTTTGCGAACAAAACGTACCATCTCCTTATTAGCATTGGCACGTCCTTCATTGATTTCAAGACCAGAGTGACCACCACGAAGTCCCTTTAAAGTAACCTTTACAGCAGCCTCTTGATCATTCACAACCTCTTTATATTCAAGTGTTGATGTAATGTCTACACCGCCAGCAGAGCCTATAACGAACTTACCCCAGGTCTCTGAATCAAGGTTCATGAGGATATCTCCATGCAACTCACCCTCTGGAAGCTCGTTAGCACCAAACATTCCAGTCTCTTCATCACGTGTAATAATAGCTTCAACAGGACCATGTTTCAAGTCCTTATCCTCCATAATTGCCATGATAGCAGCAACTCCGATACCATCATCAGCACCCAATGTAGTGTTGTTTGCATACACCCAACCCTCCTCAATGTGGGTTACGATAGGGTCAGTCTCAAAGTTATGATTACTATCTGGAGCCTTTTGTGGAACCATGTCCATGTGTGCTTGGAGTAGAACTGTCTTACGATTTTCATAGCCAGCAGTGGCTGCCTTGCGCATTACCACATTACCACCAGCATCGACAAAAGCCTCTACTCCCACCTTTGCAGCAAAGTCTAATAAGAACTTCTGCACCTTTTCCATGTACCCAGATGGGCGTGGAATCTGTGTTAAATCATCGAAGTTTCTCCACAAGCCTACTGGTTTAAGATTTCTGATTTCACTCATAATGTTGATATTAAAAGGTTATTACTATAATTGTTGTTTGGCTTATATTATACATTTTCTATTGGTCGAGTGAGTTTGGCAGGACTATCCAATGAAACATAAGGTTTGGTAAAGTTCAATGCTACCCACGCATAAATGCCTAAGAGAATGACCAAAAGTGTTTGGATAGTATGCACTATCAATACAAAATAAAGTGCCTGATTGTCAGCAACACCATAAAGTATTAGCATTGTCTTCACTGCAAAATGCCAAGGTCCGGCACCGTTAGGTGTTGGGACGATAACGGCTATTGAGCCCACAACAAAGCTCACTAAAGCACAAGAAAGACCGAGATGTGCGGTTGAAGGAAAGCAATAGAACGTTAGGTAATAATGCAAGAAATAACTGCCCCATATCGCTATACTATAGAAGAGGAAGAGTGGGATATTCTTCACCTTCCTTAATGAACTAATGCCTTGCCAAATGCCACTTAGCATTTCTTTCACCTTATTATATATGGAAAGGCGGCGTAACACATAATAGAAAAGGATGAGAGAGGCAACACCACAGATGGCTGTTACAAACCATCCAGTTGCTGAAAACATCCCTAAAAAATCGTCAATTCGAGTCCCTGTACGCGAAAAGAAGTTAGAGAAAACACCAATCTGCATAACAAAGGCAATAGATGTTATAAGAATGACGATGAGCGTATCTACAGCTCGCTCGGTCACTACTGTACCGATAGCCTTTGGGAAAGCAACCTTATCATAACGATTCAGGACACCGCAACGAGCAAACTCTCCGATTCGAGGAATGAGTAAACTAACGGCATAAGAAAGGAAGATTGAATTAACACAAACTGATGAACGGGCATGTTCCCCGATAGGTTCTAGACTCTGCTTCCACCTCCATCCACGGAAAGCCTGCGCCAGAATACCAAAGGGAAGAGAGATAATCATCCACGTCCAATTCATCTCGTGCAAGAGAACATGACTAATGCTAGAGAAGTCGAAACCGCGATACATCCAATACAAGATGGCACTTCCAAGCAAAAGGGGAAGTACTATCTTAATGATATTATTGAACAGTTTCTTTGTATTCATATATTGAGCAAAGATAAGTAAAATGCTTTTAAAAGCAAAATAAAATGCCTATCTTTGTAGGCAAATACGTAAAAATCATGAAATTAGTCAAGCCCAAGAAGAATTTAGGTCAGCACTTTCTAACTGACTTAAGCATTGCTAAACGGATTGCAGATACTGTTGACGCATGCCCAGAGATACCTGTTTTGGAGATAGGACCAGGTATGGGAGTGCTCACACAGTACCTTGTTGAGAAGCCAAGAGTGGTTAAAGCAGTTGAAATTGATGCTGAGAGTGTTGCGTATCTATATGAACGTTTCCCAAAACTACACGAGAATATCCTTGGAGAGGACTTCCTTCAGATGGACTTGACACAGATATTTGATGGTAAGCAATTCGTATTGACAGGTAATTACCCTTATGACATTTCATCGCAGATATTCTTCAAGATGCTTGATTATAAGGACTTGATACCTTGCTGTACGGGGATGATTCAAAGAGAAGTTGCGCTCCGCATGGCATCAGCACCTGGCTCGAAGGCTTACGGGATATTGTCTGTCTTGATTCAAGCATGGTACGATGTGGAATACTTGTTCACGGTGGATGAGAATGTATTTAACCCTCCTCCAAAGGTGAAGAGTGCTGTGATTCGCATGACAAGAAACGATGTAACAGACATTGGTTGCGATGAACAATTATTCAAAAGAGTGGTGAAGACTGTTTTTAACCAACGACGGAAGATGTTGCGTGTAAGCCTTCGCCAGATATTTAATAATGGTAAGCCAACGGATGGATTCTATGAGCAAGACATCATGACGAAGCGTCCCGAACAATTATCAATACCGCAGTTTGTGGAACTAACCAACATGGTTGAAGAGCAATTAGCCAATTATCAACGATAGAACGCATGACAAGGAAAGAGCAATATGAGCAATTAATTCCGCAGATTGCAGGCTTGATAAAGGATGAAACAAACCTGGTTGGCATTCTTGCGAATGTTTCGGCTGCACTGCATGAAGCGTTTCCAGAACGATTCTTTTGGGTGGGCTTTTATCTTCAAGAGAATGGGAATATGTTGAGACTTGGACCTTTTCAAGGGTCAGTAGCCTGTTATACAATTCCTTATGGTAAGGGTGTTTGTGGCAAGGCATGGGAAGAAGGTCGCACACAAATCGTTCCTAATGTAGAAACATTCCCTGGTCATATTGCTTGTAGCAGTCGTTCTCGAAGCGAAATCGTTATTCCCATGTATGACTCTCAACGCCATTTTAGGGGTGTGTTAGACATTGATAGCACCCGATTTGATGACTTTAGTGCAGAAGACAAAGATGGTCTGGAACATATCATCCAACTACTGATGGCGCAAATAGAAGACCTCTTTTAGGAAAAGTAAAGTAAATTCTTGTGCATATCCGAATTAATTCCTATTTTTGTAACATCGAATATTTAATACTAAAGATATATGTTAGACGTAAAGCAGACATTAAATGATGCCAGCGAAAGAATGGAGATGGCAGCAATGTATCTTAGCGATGAATTGCAACGCATCCGAGCTGGTCGTGCAAACGTAGCCATACTTGATGGCGTACGAGTTGACTCTTATGGTTCAAAGGTTCCACTGAATCAAGTAGCCTCAGTCATGGTGCCTGATGCACGTACCATTGCTATTAAGCCTTGGGATAAGAAAGCTATTAAGGACATCGAGAAGGCTATCATGGATTCTGATGTGGGTATCACACCAGAGAACAATGGTGAGATGATTCGTTTAAACTTACCTCAACCAACCGAAGAGCGTCGTAGAGACTTGGTGAAACAATGCAATAAAATCGGTGAACGAGCAAAGGTTGAGATTCGCAATGTGCGTTCTGATATCAAAGACAAGCTGAAGAAAGCTATCAAAGATGGTCTATCAGAAGACAACGAGAAGGATGCTGAAGACAGCTTGCAGAAGGTTCACGACAAGTTTATCAAGCAGGTAGATGAACTTTTAGCAGAGAAACAGAAAGAGATTATGACAGTGTAATTGCCTCCCCAAGCCCCTCCGAAAGGAGGGGATGTCATAGGCTAAATACATCTCACCTTTATCTCATTCATACGAGAAGAAACAAGGAGTCATAATTGAAACTCATAAGCAATAAATTATTATTCTAACTAGCTTCCGTCAGGCACTCCCCTCCTTTCGGAGGGGTCGGGGGAGGCTTTTATTTATGCGTGGCTTAGTAATAAAGAACACTGGCAGTTGGTACACCGTAAAGGCGGAGAATGGTAAGAACATAGACTGCAAGATAAAGGGTAACTTCCGATTGAAAGGGATTCGCTCTACTAACCCCGTGGCTGTTGGCGACCATGTTGTCATAACGCCCAACCAAGAGGGTACGGCATTTATAACCGAGATTGAGGATAGAAGAAACTATATTATAAGGAAGTCGCCGAATCTTTCTAAACAGAGCCACATCATTGCTGCTAATATTGATCAGGCTTTCTTGGTGGTAACTATCAATTATCCTGAAACTTCAACAACATTCATTGATCGCTTTCTAGCTGGTGCAGAGGCGTACAGAGTACCAGTCACCTTGGTCTTCAACAAGCACGATTTACTATCTGAAGAAGAACTACGGTATCAGCATGCAGTGATGAAACTCTATGAGACTATAGGCTATGAATGTATCGAAGTACAAGCCACTAACGAAACTTCCAATGAGTTCAGTGTAGAGAAACTGAACCCCTTGTTGGCAAATAAAATCACATTACTAAGTGGGAACAGTGGTGTTGGAAAATCAACCATCATCAACGCTCTCCTACCCCACGTAAACCTTCGCACAGCCGACATTTCCGATGCGCACAACACGGGCATGCACACAACAACATTCAGCGAGATGCTGGAGTTGCCCGTTGGAGGTTATCTCATCGATACCCCAGGCATAAAGGGTTTCGGTACATTTGATATAGAACGAGAGGAGTTGACAAGCTACTTCCGTGAGATATTTAAGTTCTCCGAGCACTGCAAATTCTCTAATTGTACCCACACACATGAGCCCGGTTGTGCAGTCCGCAAGGCTGTTGAAGACCATTACATATCAGAAAGTCGATACAACAGCTATCTTTCTATGCTCGAAGACAAGGAAGAAAACAAGTATAGAGAGGCATTTTAAAGTCCATCAGAAAAACCTTTTTAGACACAATGACATAGTTTTTTAAGACAGAGAAAGCAAAGGAACGATCATATATTTTGTAGACACAATGACAGAAAGACATATTCTTTTAATGACATATTTTAAAGACAAAGTAGGGGGAAATATAAGGCGATAATAACATACTATATGTGGAAGGGAAACAAAATCCGTCAACGACGGATGATATGTCATTAAAAAATATGTCTTTCTGTCATTGTGTCTTAGAATCATTTGTTTGTTGCTAAATCACAATGACATAGTTTTTCAAGACATAGAAAGCAAAGAAACGATAATATATTTTGTAGACACAATGACAGAAAGACATATTCTTTTAATGACATATTTTTAAAGACAAAGTGGGGGGGAATATAAGGCGATAGTAACATACTATATGTGGAAGGGAAACAAAATCCGTCAACGACGGATAATATGTCATTAAAAGAATATGTCTTTCTGTCATTGTGTCTTAGAATCATTTATTTGTTACTAAATCAATTTGTTCTTCTGTTACTCTGTCTTCAAAGCCTTACTCTGCTTACTATGTCTTCAAAAATATGCTTACTCTGTCCCCAAAAATATGTCATTGAAAAAATATGTCTCTCTGTCATTATGTCTAAAACTATGTTACTATAACCCTATGTTCATCTGTTACTCTGTCTTCAAAAATATATCATTCTGTCTAAAGCCTCGTTCTTCTGTTATTTTGCCTCTCAAAGAGACGTAAAAAATTCTTCGCGAAGAAAATTAAAATTGTTCGCGAAGAATTTCGAATTTCTTCGCGAACAATTTTTTTGTTGTTTTAGCAGAATCTCAAAACTCCTTTATCATCCTTCTGCTACTGGGCCTGAAGACTCGGTTCCTTCTGCCTTCTTTTTCTCCTTCTTTCCCTTCTTTTCTTTCTTCTCCCTTGGTGTTACTTGTTCATACGTAACATCATTCAGAGTGAAATACTTCGCAGAAGCAAGGAACTTTATGACAGGTTTCTCGATATGCTGCTGTGCACGAAACTGCTCAACAGTCTCTACCGCCTTGCTCTTAAACGAGGGTGTCAACGTTCCCATGTCGCCAAACTCCACGATGTCACCATTGGCTACGATGTCACGGGCGGTTTCACTTGCAAGGTTCAGCACCGCAGCTACCTCCTGCGCATTAAAGGTTGTTGACTTAGCAATGCGTTCGCAAAAGTTGCGGAAGTCTACACGGTGCCTACCAGTTGGACGAGCAACAATAACAGTCTTTCCAGCCTGCTTACCGATGTTTAGCTTCTGCTCTCTCAAGAAAAATTGAATTGGTTTGTTAGCCAT
>NZ_AJIN01000065.1:0-1517 GCF_000257925.1 Prevotella sp. oral taxon 306 str. F0472 | reverse complement strand
ATATAAGTTTGTGGAGGGGTGGTTAAGCCTCTCCGTTGCCTTTTATAACTCTGCAAGTCTCGTTGTTGCCTTTATGATTAGGTCTTTTAGCTGTTCCTTATTCAGCTCGGGCAATAAGTCTATGACCATGAAATTCTCGGTGTCCTCAATATCTATACCTTTCTTTGCAAGAATGGTCTTAATGTTAAGCTGACTAAAGTCATTGTAAGACTTACCACTTGTCACTTGTTGCTCTTCATTGCTTGTGAAGATGTTGTTTACCTCAATGTTTGATGGCTCACCAAAACCAATGAAAGCGTCAATACGAAATTTACGTTCTTCTTGCTTGTCTGTGTCATAATAGACAAAGTATTGTCCCGTAATATCTATATTATCCGAAAGAATGCCGTGTGCATATCTCACAGAACCATCAACTTTACGATAAGCAAAAGCTGTAACTCCGTCTTTCTTCATCTTCTCTTTCAGCTTCACAACAAGTGCAAGACAAATGTCATGATGTTCTGCTATTGTGCCTTTACGAAGTTCGCCTACCTCAATGAGGTTGTCAATAAGAAACGACCTCCACCCCTTACAATCTACATCATAGTAAGCAAGTGTAAATTTGCTATGGTGATGAATGCTGTTGCCCTTAATGGTGTGTCCTATTCCATATAGCGTACCACACGCATGACGTTCTGTGCCGTCTTTCTTACGATATACGAAAGAAACAATGCCTTTGCGAAGTTTCTCAACTAAAGTCTCAAATAGATTTTCCATATTGATGAGATTGTTATTTGTTTATGTAAAACATCGTCAAGCATTAAAAACTTGACGATGTGATATTTCATTTTCCCTTTCAAGAAGTTCTTCTATGTCTTCTGTTGAATTTACCTCGGTCTCCCTGAAGTAGAAGTGGGTGTCAAGTGAGCCGTTCACATAGCAATCAAAGTCTTCTCTATCACAGCCTTTATTATCAACATATTCATACACAACTTTAAACCAAAGTATATCCATCAAGCAGTTTCTTACATTTCGTATATCAAATCCTGCACTCTCAATAGCATCGTCTAAATCTTCACTTGTCCAATCGTAACCAAAATCAGATTTGAAGTTTTCAAACTTATAATCTTCCTTACAGAAGCCTAACGATAGCAAGATAGCATAGTTGTTTGTCATAATTCTTGTTGTTAATAAGTGATACATTTCCCTCTCGTTCAACTGCTATTGCAGCATCACGGTCAGGCTTTCAAATTTTACGTGCAATGAGGTAGTAAGGTCATTAGGAAGATAAACAAAGTAATTTAAGGATATTCTTATGGAAAACCCAAATCTTTGATTTGTGGAAGGCTGCCGTGAGAATATTCTTAAATAGCGTTGCGGTACTTTGTGTTCTTACGACCTTGCTTACCTTTGCAAAGGAAAATTAAAGCCAGACTGTGTATGCAAGGAGTGTAAGCGATAACAAAGGATGCAGGGCTTCGCCCTAAACTAAAGGGTAAAGAATAGCAAAGTTGCCGTAGGCTTTAAAACAAGATACT
>NZ_AJIN01000064.1:0-77400 GCF_000257925.1 Prevotella sp. oral taxon 306 str. F0472 | reverse complement strand
TATGATACTCAGGTACCCTAAGTATGATACTTAGGTACCCTCAGTCCCATACCGAGGGTGGCTCGAATGAGAAAATAATTTACATATTATATTTACCAACTTTAAAAATTAATATTATGGCATTTTTTAAGAAAGTAAAGAAGAAGCTAACAGGGCTATGGTATCCGGAAGCGATAACCGTTGGAAAGCCCGTAACAACCGACCAAGTGGCTGACCGATTGGCACTGATTTCAACGGTGAGTCGTGGTGACACGTATGCTGTGTTGAAAGATTTAGGCGAAGTGATGGCGTCCTTTATGGCTGAAGGTCGCACGGTGAAGTTGGAAGGCGTCGGTACGTTTTACTACACCATTAACGCTGACAAGGGCATTGCGAAGCCGGAAGAAGTAACAGCAAAGCAGATTAAGAATGTCCGCGTTCGTTTCATTCCCGAGACTTCGCGCACACAGAGTAACAAGGTTGCTACTCGCTCGCTGGTTTCGGATAATATTTACTGGGAGGAGTGGAAAGAGAAAAAAAGCCTCACCCCCGAACCGAAAGAAAAGGGGAGTGAAGAGCACACTGGACCGCAGGCAGGGTAAAAGCCCCCTCAAAAAGCCTCCCCAAGCCCCTCGAAGGAGGGGATGTCCTTATTGGATATCGTTTGAAACGAATGAAAGCCTGTAAGTAGGGTTATGGACATCCCCTCCTTCGAGGGGCTTGGGGAGGCCTCTTTAGGGTCGGCTTTCTTTTTTACCACGGGAGTATTTAAGATTGATTCAGGGTATCAATCGTTCTGTAATAAGACAACTCGATTATATTAATTGTGAAATTAATGTCTTTCAAAACTAGTGTATTAATTTGGTTCTCTCGCTTCCGTGGTACGGCCTCACCCCAAAAAAGAGGGTGGGGCTTTTGTATAAGACAGAAGAACACGGATAAAGACATAGTAACATACGAACATAGGGGGATGCTAACATAGTTTTAGACAGAAGGACAAAGAGACATATTTTCAATGACACAGGCTTTGGAGACATAGTAACATACGAATATAGGGGGATAGTAACATAGTTTTAGACAGAAAGCATAGAAAACAGAAGAACATATTTTTCAATGACATAGGAATTGAATGCATAGAATTTGCTTATATTCTAAAAAAAACGTACTTTTGCCACCACTCACGTAATAAGAAATTCTAAATCACACATTTATATCTATGAGTTTGAAAATCGTTGTACTTGCTAAGCAGGTACCAGACACAAGAAACGTGGGTAAAGATGCGATGACAGCTGAGGGCACGGTGAATCGTGCAGCACTGCCAGCGATCTTCAACCCAGAAGACCTAAACGCTTTAGAGCAGGCCTTACGACTGAAGGATCAAGACCCAGATGCCTCTGTTGGTATTTTGACGATGGGTCCTCCACGTGCTGGAGAAATTATCCGACAAGGACTTTATCGTGGTGCAGATACTGGTTGGTTACTTACCGATCGCAAGTTTGCTGGTGCCGACACCTTGGCTACCTCTTACGCTTTGGCTACAGCCGTAAAGAAGATTGGGGATGTAGACATTATCATTGGTGGTCGTCAAGCTATTGATGGCGATACGGCACAAGTGGGTCCACAGGTTGCACAGAAGTTAGGTCTAAATCAGGTTACTTACGCTGAAGAGATTCTAAAGGTTGAAGACGGAAAGGCAACTATTCGCCGTCATATTGATGGTGGTGTTGAGACGGTCGTAGCCCCATTACCAGTGCTGATTACGGTTAATGGTTCTGCAGCCCCAGCTCGCCCATGTAATGCTAAGCTCGTTATGAAGTACAAATACGCTACATGTCCTATGGAGCGCAAGGGTAATGAGCATTGGGCTAACCTCTACGAAGAGCGTCCTTACCTCACTTTGAACCAATGGTCAGTTGCTGACGTTGATGGAGACGAAGCTCAATGCGGTCTTAGCGGTTCGCCAACAAAGGTGAAAGCAGTGCAGAACATTGTCTTTCAAGCTAAGGAGAGTCAGACGCTAACAAGCTCTGATGAGGATATTGAAGGACTTGTTAAGGAACTATTAGGAGAGAAGATAATTGGGTAAGACCTATGAACAACGTATTTGTATATTGCGAAATAGAAGAGACCACCGTACAGGAGGTTTCGCAGGAGCTATTGACTAAGGGTCGTAAGCTCGCTAATGAATTGGGTGTTGAGTTACATGCCATTGTTGCTGGTAGTGGTATTAAGGGGAAGGTGGAAGACCAGATTCTGCCTTATGGAGTAGACAAGCTCTTTGTCTTTGATGGTGAGGGACTATTCCCTTACACATCTGCACCACACACAGACATCCTTGTTAATCTCTTCAAAGAGGAGAAGCCACAGATTTGTTTGATGGGTGCAACGGTGATTGGTCGTGACCTCGGTCCTCGTGTATCATCATCATTGACTAGTGGTCTGACTGCCGATTGTACACAACTAGAGATTGGTGACTACGATGACAAGAAGGCTGGCAAGCATTATGAGAATCTGCTTTATCAGATTCGCCCTGCTTTCGGTGGTAACATCGTAGCGACGATTGTCAACCCAGACCACCGTCCACAGATGGCTACGGTTCGTTCTGGTGTAATGCAGAAAGCACTCTATGAGGGTAAGGCGAAGAATGAGGTTGTCTATCCAGATGTTGCTAAATATGTGCCTGAAGTAGACTATGTTGTGAAGGTTATCGACCGCCATGTCGAACCAGCACAGAACAACTTAAAGGGTTCTCCTATCGTTGTTGCTGGTGGATATGGTGTTGGTTCTAAGGAAGGTTTCGACTTGCTATTCAAGCTCGCAAAGGAACTTCATGGTGAGGTCGGTGCTAGTCGTGCTGCTGTTGATGCTGGTTGGGTAGACCACGATCGCCAAATTGGACAAACAGGTGTCACCGTTCACCCTAAAGTGTACATCGCTTGTGGTATCTCCGGACAGATTCAACACATTGCAGGAATGCAGGACAGCGGTATCATCATATCTATTAACAACGACCCAGACGCCCCCATCAATGCCATTGCCGACTATGTCATCAATGGAACAGTTGAGGAGGTGGTGCCTAAGTTGATAAAGTTTTATAAGCAGAATAGTAAATAAGGAAAATGGCAAATTATTATACTGACCACCCAGAGATAGCGTTTCACTTGAATCATCCATTGATGAAACGCATTGTAGAATTGAAGGAGCGTAACTACGCTGATGCTGCTACACACGCTGATGCACCAGTAAACTACGAGGACGCTATTGAGAATTACAAGCGTATCCTTGATATTACGGGAGACATCACAGCGAACATCATCGCACCAAACTCTGAAGCTGTCGATCAAGAAGGTCCACACCTCATTGATAACCGCATGCACTATGCAAGTAAGACGCTTGAGAACATACAAGCCACTCGTCAAGCTGGTTTATGGGGCGTATCAATGCCACGCCAATATGGTGGCTTGAACCTTCCTAACGTCGTATTCTCTATGTTATCAGAGCTTATTGCAGCTGCTGATGCTGGCTTCCAAAACATTTGGTCACTGCAGTCATGTATCGACACGCTCTACGAGTTCGGTAACGACGACCAACGCCAACGCTATATCCCACGCATTTGTGCAGGCGAAACCATGTCAATGGACCTCACCGAACCAGATGCTGGTTCCGACCTCCAGCGCGTTATGCTCAAGGCTACCTTCGATGAGAAGGAGAACTGCTGGCGACTGAATGGTGTGAAGCGATTCATTACCAATGGTGATTCTGATATCCACCTCGTCCTCGCCAGATCGGAAGAAGGCACACGAGACGGACGTGGCTTGTCTATGTTCATATACGATAAGCGCAATGGTGGCGTTGATGTGCGCCACATCGAGAACAAGCTCGGTATACATGGTTCGCCTACTTGCGAGCTTGTTTACAAGAATGCAAAAGCAGAACTATGTGGCAACACACGCATGGGACTCATCAAATACGTTATGGCATTGATGAATGGTGCTCGACTCGGCATAGCCGCTCAGTCGGTTGGTCTTGAGCAAGAGGCTTACAACGAGGGATTGGCATACGCAAAGGAACGTGCGCAATTCGGCAAGAAAATCATCACCTTCCCTGCGGTTTACGATATGCTCTCTCGCATGAAGGCTAAGCTCGACGCAGGTCGTTCGCTATTGTATCAGACGGCTCGTTACGTTGATATCTATAAGGCATTGGAGGATATTGCTCGTGACCAGAAGCTCACTCCAGAGGAGCGTCAAGAGATGAAGAAGTACACAAGACTGGCTGACGCTTTCACTCCGCTCGCCAAGGGTATCAACTCTGAATACGCTAACCAGACTGCTTACGACGCTATCTCTATCCATGGAGGCTCTGGCTTCATCATGGAGTACAAGTGCCAGCGCTTGTATCGTGATGCACGTATCTTCTCTATTTACGAGGGTACAACGCAACTCCAGGTAGTAGCTGCTATTCGTTACATCACCAACGGCACCTACCTTTCTATCATGAAGGAGATGCTCGAAGACGAACTCGCTTGCGACTGCATGAAGGCTTTGCGCGATCGTGTTGCTCGTCTCGTTGAGCTTTACGAGGAGTCAATCGAGAGAGTAAATGCTTACGATAACCAAGATATCCACGACTTCCTTGCTCGCCGTCTATACAATATGACAGCCGATATCATCGGTTCGCTACTCTTGATAGAAGATGCTTCTAAGGCACCAGAGTTATTCAAGAAGTCGGCTAATGTATTCGTTCGCATGGCAGAGGAAGAGGTGATTGGTCACGCTTCTTACATCAAGTCATTCGACCCAGCAGACCTTGCTAACTTCAAGGCTACGGACGATGAACCTGCTGAAGTATAACGATTAACACACAAGAAACGTCTAACGGGAGGATGTGTCATTACATTTTCGACACATCCTCCTTACCTTTATTATATAACTAAACACACACTATGACCCAAGAGGAATACAATCAATTAGATTACAACTATATTCACTGCGCTGGTACGAACTGTCCGAAAGCTAACAGTTGTTTGCACCACACAGCCTACACCATGCTCCACACGAACACACATGAGCATTACACCCTAGCTAATCCACAGGTGATAACGGGCAAGCAGCCCTGCCCTATCTATGAAGCCGACCGCAAAGAACGTTTCGCATGGGGCATCTCTCGCATATATGATAATGTGCGGACGCGCGACCTTCGTGGCGTAAAGCTCAATGTCATATCGTGCTTTGGGGCTTCTGTTTACTATAAGATAAAGCAACAGCGACGTGCTATATCCGAAGAAGAACAGCAAGATATTCGTTTAGCATTTACAGAAATGGGATACGATGGTAATGCCATAGAGTTCGACCATTATGAGGAACAATATCCTGCTATCATGAGAATCGTAAAGTATTAATTTCTATAACAGCATAATAACATTGCCAGCAAACAAGCTCCAAGATAATGAAAGAACTATCCAAACACCCAACAAATAGAGTTAAATCAGTTCTACTGTTATATCTTCTTTTCTTTGTTTCAATGTGTGGGTATTCCGAAACAGCAGACACACTATCTGTTATCAGCAACGATAGCTTACAAACCGAACAAAATACAATTATCCAACCATCGCTTCAGACTAAGATGGATAACTTCAGACAGCGACGCTGGTTTCAAGCTACCTATCTAGGCGTCCCAATGATAGCTATGGGGTTACTCGAAAAACATTTCGACGATAAGTTCCGAGTACTAAGGAATGACTTCATGCCTAAGTTCGACTATAAACTCGACAATTACACACAGATAGCACCAGCGGCTGTCATGCTCGGCTTGAAGGCAGCAGGAGTGCCAAGCAGGTCCTCATGGGGAAGGATGATTATGAGCGATGCCATCACCATTACTTTGATGACAGGGGTGGTACAAGGACTCAAATATACAACCAATGTAACCCGACCTGATGGAAGCAATAAACAGAGCTTTCCCTCAGGACATACTGCGACCGCCTTTATGACAGCCACTATGCTATCCAAGGAGTATGGGCACATCTCTCCATGGGTGAGTGTTGGGGCATATACCATAGCAACTGCAACAGGACTAATGCGTATGGCGAATAACAAGCATTGGCTCAGTGATGTCATGGTTGGAGCTGGCTTTGGTATTCTGTCAACAGAGTTCGGATATTGGATAACTGATGCTTTCATGAAAGGTAGGGGATTAAACTTCCAAAAGTTACAAGAGGAGGAACAACTAGGACGTAGCAACCCTTCATTCTTTAACCTCTATATGGGCTTTAATATCCCTCTAAGTAAGTTTGATATCAATAATAACACAACCATCCAAACATCAGTGGGAACCGTCCTTGGTGTTGAAGGAGCCTACTTCTTCAATCAGTATATAGGTATTGGTGGGCGTTCAACTTTCTCAAACATACAGCTTATCATTAACGACACTGAAACACAAGACAACACGTTCAACTTCGATAACTTCAGCATTGGACCTTATTTCTCGCTTCCACTAACGCTTAGATGGACGCTTGATACAAAGCTGCTAGCAACGTTTACCTATTATTACAATACAATAATCAATAATATAAATATTCCGAAAAATACTGGATGGGGCATTGGAACAGGTTTAGGTATTAACTATCATATAAGAAAGCATTTCGCCTTTGGCTTATTTGCCGACCACAATATACAGCCACCATACAGCATAAAGAACAAAGAGTACATTCACACACTGACTATTGGTACCAAAGCTGCCATGAGATTCTAAAGTTTACACTATAAAACAACTACATCCAATTAGTTGGATGGTGTCATCCAATTAGCTGGATGCATTCGTCCAATTAGTTGGATGATGTCGTCCAATTAGTTGGATGCATTCGTCCAATTAGTTGGATGAAGTCGTCCAATTAACTAGATAGTGCTGTCAAATTAGTTGAATAACATTATCTACCTCATTTAAAAACATATATAAGAACTCTCATTAATAGGAATCCATAACAACAGATTAGTTGCTTTTCTTCTAACAAAATTGTCTATTAGGTTGCCTTCATTAGCTGTTTTGAACCGCCTTTCACAGCTCTTCCCTAAAAAGAATTTATTAGAACCAATAGTCTATAACAACCTCAAGAGTGAAATAAAACATACACCTTTATGGTTATATGCGAAATTATCTCTATCTTTGCAGCACGTAATTAAAAGGAAAGAATATGAAGAGATATATGCAAGCAAGCCTATTATTGATGGGCTTCCTATTGGTTCAATCAACCACAGCAATGGCGCAATGCCCTATCAAGGAACGGATTATGAATGGTGAAGGAGAGGCTGATTCGACCCAACAAGTTAGCTCTGCTCCTGCACTGGCAAGCTACACGTTGGTTATTTTCTTCGATAAGAAGAAGGGTAGCAAACCACTGATGAAGGCGATTAAGACGAGCGCATGTACGGTGCTCTACAAATACAAGGAATCTAACGGAGTAGCGATTAAGGTGCGCGAAGGATGGGATATTGACAAAGCCATAGCCTACTTCAAGGGCGTGAAGGGCGTTCTAAGTATAGGCGTGAATGGTATCATGCAACCCGAATAGGCATCTGTAACGTTCCAACAAACAATAAGGTCAGGCTAAGAACATAGCCTGACCTTTGTTTGTTAGATGGTAGATAGCACGCGATTAGATGATAGATAGCACGTGATAAGATGGTAAGAGGACACGTGATTAGATAGTAAGCGAGTGCATAATCACTTCTTCTTTGGATTGACATTGAACTTCCATGCGAGCGAGAACATCACATATCGGGGAATACTGTTGTGCCAAGTCTCCATGCGCCCTTGCTCATTAACGGCATAGCTTGTACTCCTCAACTGGTGGAGTATATCGAATGCCTGCAACTTAGCCAACAAATGATTGTTGAAGAAAGAACGTGTGAGTTGTGCGTTCCAGAGCCAGTCTGACGTGTTCATCTCTGCTTGCTGATAGCCTCGACGCATAAAGACTGTTATGTCAGTGACCAACTGGAAATGCCAAGGAAGTGCTAAGGTCGTATTCAGTCCCACGTTATAGTCGCCTGCATGAATTGCCTCGAAGCCTACACGCTTGCTGGTAATAGAGTAATACTTCACGCTTCCATGCAAGGCAAACTCTGCATTGTCATTAGCTCGATAATTCAACTTCAATGTGTTATCGAGTATCACATTCCCCACTATGCTACGCTCGTTTCCCGTGCTACCCAGCGTCTGTGCCATATCCACCGAGTGCCTATATTCTGCTGCAAGGCTGTTATCAATCGTCAACCGATTGTTCTTATCCAATGCACGTGTGAAGTTGAAACCACCATTAATATGCCAGTTACCATTCACGCTAATGGGTAGGATGTGCGATACGGAGGTCGTTTTATCATATTGCAGACCGTATGCTACAGCATTATCCGTCTGATTATAGCTCGCACTTAGGCTGATACTCTGTTGGTGCTGACCGTGGAATGTCACATTACCCGTCACATAGTATTTATGAATATCACGCAACTTACTATTGCCCTCACGCACATATAGCGGATTGCTGTCGTCTCGGTAAGTGGTAAGAAGCGTCATCTCAGGGAAGTCCGAACTCATCCCCATGCGCACTGACCATTGACCTTGTTTCTCCAAAGAGAGCATAGGTTCGAAGAATGTCCGCTGTCGACTGATGTGTTGCATCCCCATTCGTTCATAGTTCAGACTGGCATGCAAGAGGCGAACGGGTACTCCCACACGGAATTCGGCACCGAAGAGTAGGCTCTTTAATGACGAATAAGAAAGATTGAAGAGGTGCTCATGTCGACGCTCCCGATACTCATAAGTGTTGTTACCATCCAATGCGCCCGCTATCATCAAGGCTGTTGATGGTGGGAGATTATCGAGTGAGTAAGGTCCGGCACCTATCCGATCGAGTCGGTAAAGGAGGTTATTTGTCTTGTTAAAGTTATAGATGTACTTGTATTCAGGTATCACGCTGCGGCCACGATAGTTCCATATATAATGCAAGCCAGCCGTTAGCTTGAGGTTCTGATTCGGTGTATTGAGATAGCGCACACGCTTATCTGCAGGTAAGGCAGCCGTTGGGTATTGCAAGTCGGACGATAATAATGAGCGATTCAGGTCTCTAGTGTAATACACCTGACCTGTTACTCCGAACATATCACTCATTAACACCTTCCATCCCACACTATTATCGAATGTGAAACCATAGTGCTTTACATCGTTACTCTGGCTTTCCATCAGTCGACTCAACAATGAATTATGTACCGAGTCACGCTGGTTTTCCAGTCCCCAACCCGTTTTCTTCTTATAAGATGCAGCCAGATTCGATGTCACATAATAGGCATCTTCCTGCAATATTAACAGGTTGGTTGTTTGCCACGACGTACTACTATTCCTCATATTCGACACCGCCTTGCGATAGGAGTCACCATCAGGTAAGAAGGTTTGTGTGTTCGTCTTCGTTACTAAATTATCGTTCGTATGCTCCCAAGTGACATCACTTTGGAACCAAGAGATGGGCGTACCCAAGGGTCGCATATAAGAGAGTCCTGCCGTCTTCGTCGTTGTTAGTCCGTCAGAAACATCCTGCGGCGACCATTCCCCATCAAGTCTTGCCCGCTGATTATCGTTTAGGTTGTTCATATTAAAGTATGTCCCGATACGCTCCTTATCGGAGAACTTCATGAGAAAAGCACGTGTCTTATAACGATGTTGAGTACCTGCTCCAGCCTCAAAGTTGCCCATGTAGCCCGTAGCATACTCCTTCTTCAGTCGTACATCCATCGTATATACCTTGTCGCCCATGTCTTGTCCCATCATCTGCGACTTCTGTCCAGCCTTATTGAACACCTTTATCTTGCTTACCGTATAGGCTGGCAGGTTCTCCAAAGCCATCATTGGGTTACCAGAGAAGAAGTTATTGCCATTGACCAATAGGCTCTCTACATACTTGCCATTGACATATATCTGTCCATCCTTCGTCAGTTTCGCCCCCGGCAAGCGTGCCACTAAGGTCTCCAGCATGCTCCCTTCAGGCAGATTAAACGCATCGGCATTATAGACGATAGTATCTTTCTTGATAACCATCTTCAGCTTTGTCGCCTTCACCGTGACCTCTTTTAGCTTGTGCACCTTATACATATAGATGGTTCTCACGGGTATATAGAACTCGCGTTTGCTCTTCAGTTCGCAATTCATGTAGGCATCTTGATACCCTTCTGACACCGCATGAACAATGTAATGACCCTTTTCTATAACACCAGGAAAGGAATATTCGCCCGTATAAATAGCTTTGCCACTCTCTGGATCTTGCTCTGCTTCGGTCGAAACAGAATCTATCACAATGCTATCCGCTGTCATCAAGTATAACTTCACAGGCATTCCTTCTCCCGTAATAGCGTCTTGCACTAATCCATTCACTTGATAACGATACTTCTGTGCATGGGCTGATAAGCACATCAACAGCGCACAAATCATAAAAAATAAGCTTCGAACTCTGTTCTTAGTCATAAACTTTAGGTTGATTATTAGACGTTTGTTAAGGATTTATCGAATATCTATCCCATAGGTATAAACCTATTATTGGCATAGACACATAACTTGATTGCAAAGATAGGACAAATCTTTTATATTACAAGTAGGCTTCCGTTAAATAAGACAAATCTTATATCAGCAATCAAAGAAAGCCTCTCTTGCATTGAAAGAGACGCCCTCTTCGCAGCAAGGAAACGCCTTCTTCATATTGAAGAAAGCCTCTCCTTCTTTACTGTCCCCTATCCGTTGCTAACGAAGCACAGCCTCGCTACACTGCACAAAACAAAAAACTACGAAGATAAAACACGCTATATAAGATTTAATGTGTATATTTGTTGCCATCAAAACAATACTTATTAATCTGAACAAACAACATTATTAACTATGATACCATTCAATCGTTTCGCATCCACAATCACATTAGCTCTCACCTTATCTGTCGGTGCGCAGGCACAATCAACGAACTTGGAAAAGGACGTGGAGAGTTATTTCTTGCAAACATTAAACACTCAACTGACCACGGAAGTGGCTGACCGAAAGGCTTTCACCAATGCCCCTACCTGTGTAACCCACCTACAACAAAGCATCAAAAACAAGGATATTCCTCACTATCAAGAGATGGTTTGGAAGGCTTGGCAAGCAGCTAATCGGGCACTGAAGGAGCAGAAACTCATTCCTGCAGAGCCTTTACAAAATGCCAATCAGGCATCATGGGACTTGCCACAAGACTTGGAGTCTAACGCAAAAATGCCTTATTACTATGGAACGAAAGGCACAAGTGATAAGCCGCTACCGCTCTTTCTCTATCTACATGGCTCTGGACCGAAGGCGCAGGAATGGCAGAATGGTATCTTACTTGCCAAGTCGTTCAATGATTCGCCATCGTCTTATTTCATCCCACAGATACCCAATGAGGGCGAATACTATCGTTGGTGGCAACTTGCCAAGCAGTTTGCTTGGGAGAAACTCATCCGCCAGTCGCTTGCAGAAGGGGCTGTCGATGCAAACAGACTATATGTCTTTGGCATATCAGAAGGTGGTTACGGAAGTCAGCGACTAGCCTCTTTTTATGCCGACTATTGGGCAGCTGCAGGTCCAATGGCTGGTGGAGAACCATTGAAGAATGCGCCAGTTGAGAATTGTGCCAATATAGGGTTTTCATTCTTAACAGGTGCTGATGACACTGGATTCTATCGTAACATCTTAACCCATTACACGCAGGTTGCTTTCGATTCAGCGCAACTCTCTCGTCCACTCTCCGCTGACCAACAGCCCATCTTCCGCCACCGTGTACAGCTCCTACCCGGTATGCAACACCACATAGACTATAGTCTCACCACCCCATGGATGCGCCAATTCGTTAGGAATCCATACCCTAAGACGGTGCTATGGGAGGACTTTGAGATGGATGGAAGGCATCGTTCAGGCTTTTACAACTTACAGGTTTTGAAGCGTCCATCAGCCCTTCGCACCTATTATGATATGTCTATTCAAGGGAATGTTATAGCTCTTAGCATACAAGATGTACGCTATACAACAACGGAGAAAGAGCCACAATGGGGCATAGAAATGAAGTTTAATCGTTCTTACTCGGCGGCTCAAGGAGGGAAACTACGTATCTATCTCAATGATAAACTGGTAAATCTTAACAAAGAGGTAACAGTAATCATCAACGGAAAGAAGGCTTTTCAAGGTGTTGTAAAGGCTAATCTAAAAGACATGATCAATAGTTGTGTGGAATATTACGACCCCTATCGTGTGTACCCTACAGCCGTAGAGGTGAGTTATTAAACATTACAAACAAAATAGGAACAGACGCACTTGTCTGTTCCTTATCTTATACCTCCAGTAACTCAAGTAGGTGTATATCCACCTTTAGAAGGGCTTTCGGAAGTTACCTGTTAGAAGCACTCTCCATTATTGAACAGGGTTCTGCTGATAGATCTTCAAGCCAAATTCATGCGCATAGGCATAAACGTGTTCGAGAATATCTGACGTTGAATGCTCATAAGGAACCCAATCTTTATTAGATAAGAAGAAGTAAAACTCGATAGGAACTCCCGCCTGTGTCGCATCTAACTGACGCAGAAGTAAAGTCATCTTAGGGTTTACATCTTCTCGTTTGGATAGGTAATGTTCCATGTAATGACGGAAGAGTCCGGCGTTAATTACATCCCCCTTCAGATCCTCCTCCTTGACATATCCCTTCTCAAGGAGGCTCTTCTTGAGATCATCATCAGCAATTCTTATACTGCGAACATCAAAGTAGACGACCTTCTTCACACGGCGTCCTCCCCCCTCTAACATATCTTTCCAGTTGAGGAAAGTGCCGTTGACGAGTGTCTGCGGAGATACAGTTGCAATAGAGTTATCGCCTTGCTTCACCTTAACCGTGGTAAGGGTGATGTCTTGAACAGTACCATCTATACTCCCATCGGTCAATGTTATCCAGTCACCAATGTGTATCATCTCGTTACTGGTGAGCCTAACTCCAGCGACAAGACCATCAATTGTGTCCTTAAATACCAACATCAAGATGGCAGATGTGGCTCCCAAACCAGCAAGAAGGGTCATAGGACTGCGATTGATGAGTATTCCCACAACCACAATAGCAGCTATAAAGATGGTCAATATCTTCAATACTCCACAGAAAGACTTGAGGTATTGGCTCGTAGAATTACCTGGTTTCGTATTCAAATAACGCAATCTATCAATGATACCAACGGCAAGCTGTGTGGTAGCAATGGTGAGATAGACCGCTGTCAGACGTGCCAAAGACTCTTGAACAACAGGTATTTGATAGAAAACAAGCGGCATTAACTTCCATATAACGAGGGCTGGAACAATGCGACAAGCCACTTTCAAGACCTTATAGTCAAATATTACATCATCCCATTTAGCCTCTGTTCGCTTTACAATCTTCAGTATTAAAGGTACAAAGACATACTTACAAATAAGCTCAGCAACGAGTGCCAGCAATAGAGCTACCACCGTTAACAATATATGACGCAGTACTGGGACGGCATGACCATGCACTCCCAACGATAGGATAACATTCTCTACAAAGATGCGAATCTGCTCTAGTACGTCATTTAATAAGTGATGAGGAAGTTTCGGCAACATAGTTATTTGCATTTAAATGAAGGGTTATTGGCACAATGCCACACATATCTTGTTTTGGAAACGACGCATTGGCGAATGGGTCATTCCACCATTATTAATAATAGAGAAACATATCAAATGCCCGTTTGAAGCGGTGAGATAACCAGCCAAGGAACTAACTCCACGCACTGTACCGGTCTTGGCTCTCACATTGTTTTGGGCACTTGTTCCACGCATACGTTTACGCAGTGTGCCATCAACACCAGCGATTGGTAAGGCTTCATAGAGCGCATTATAAACCTCTTGATTGCGATAAGCATGACGCAAGAGTTGGATCTCTAACTCTGCACTCACATAATTGTAAAGGGACAAACCAGAGCCATCTGCCACATTATAATCACGTGGATTCAAGCCGAGACGACTGAAGAGTGCATTCTCATAGTTCCTCCCTTGTTTAGCAGAACACCAACGAACTCCACCGCTCGCAGCCAACTGGTAGAACATAGACTCTGCATAGAGATTATCGCTGACCTTTAACATTCTGTGTAAGACCTCACGTATAGAATGAGTATAGGTAACGATCAATGACGCATTAGAGGGAACTTGTCGTTCATCGGTGAAACCATCAACTGATACGCCAACATTGCGTAGTTTGCGAAGAAGAACATCTAAGAACTCATCCTTCCTATCAATCAATAAGGGCGTTAGAATAGGATTCTTATCATCCCAACACCACCCTTCTCCAAGTCTGTCTTTGTCTTTGAACGACAGATCTGTATAAACATTTCCCTCAATGCGAGTGATCCCCAACTGTCGAATAGAGTCTGCTATCGCCGACATATCACTAGTTGAGAACATCGGATCCATGCCTCCCAAGCAATAGAGATCACCGTGTAGAACCTTCGTAGAGTCATTGATTGCTCCTGTATAGTAAATGCGTGTCTTGAAATCATAATCAGCTCCTAACTTATCCAAAGCAGCAATAGCTGTGACGCACTTCATCGTAGAGGCGGGGCGAAGATGGAGTTTCTCACGGAACTGATAGACGGGAACATCATCGGTTAAATCCCATACCATGACCGAAGCCTGCACCGTTTCAAGGAGCTGACTACGCATGATTCCATCCAAACGATTCGTGATATTCTCCTTCCAAGAGAGGTGGCTATCAGTGGAGAAAGCCGGTATAATGCTATCTGTATCTTCGTCTTCTTCCTCATCAACATCATCACTTTTCGGTTGAACAACAACCGCCTTTGGATGCAGAATATTGGCTATCTCTGTACTATCAAGATATACTTGCGCATGAACCTGTAGGCTCAATACAACGCAAAGAACCAATGCCGATAAATATCTTAACTTCATTCTTCGTCCTTTCTCATTATCATTCGCTTGGTAAGTACAGCCTGAAACGAGTCGACATTATCAGGTTGTACGCTAATGGTGTTGCCATTTACCAATTCAATTAATATATAATGTCCGATGTGAAAAGCAAAGGGATGCTTCTCTAATGATCGAATATCATTGATAGAGAAACACTTTGTTTGTCCGATACGTCCCGTCTTAATGCGTAATTGATCATCGTCAGTAAGAACATAACTAGTATGTATAGCACGGTCGACAGCACGAAGAGTTACCACGATAAGAACGAACCCTAAGACTACCATCACACTACTGGTTCGATGCCACAAACAGAAGAATGCACCAAGACCAAACACTAGTATCGCTCCTAAATCATTTATTGTTACCTTATGTTGGAATGTTCTCATACAGAGTGCAAAAGTACAAAATAAAAGCCTTTGTACGTCAATATATTACATAAAAAGATAATGGCAACCAACATTGGTTGCCATTATTAGAGGGGAAGATGATTGGGCTTATTAGCCTAATTGGGCTAATAAGGCTAATAAGACTAATAGCCTTAAACCAAAGTCGCAATAATCTCTTCACGGCTACCAGGTAGCATATCAATGACCGGAATCTCTGGCATTGTATAGCAACCCGGGGCTAGACGGAAACTAGCTCGTGCCACATTGACAAGCACTTGGGCTGTAAGTGCAGGGTTATTGATATTCATATCGAATGAGAAATGCTGGTTATGTGTCTTCCCACTAACGCCCTTACGGGTCATGTGAACGCCATGACCAACATCATTCAAGGCGTCAACACTAGGTACTGCAAACACATGTAACTCGTCATGAGCAAAGTAATCGTCGGCCTTGAGTTCCTTTGTTACATCCTCAAGGTTGGCTCCTTCTTCTAGTTCAACATATACCATGCGGCGGTGAATGCCCTCTCCCAAAGGTATAGTCATTGATAATGCGTCCTTAACGCCCTGCTTACTACGAGCCACGACAGAGTGTCCCATGGAACGACCAGGACCGAAGTTTGTATAAGAAAGACCCTCTGGTGCAAGGCTCTCCATTAGTACTCTTACGATAGAATCAGAACCTGGATCCCATCCAGCAGAGATAACACTCACAGTGTTAGTGCGCTTGTTATTCTCCATTTGCTTCGTGCGATAGTCGAGGATAGAACCGTGAATATCGAAAGAGTCGACGGTATTAATGCCCAAAGCCGTAATCTTCTCGGCATACTCTGGACAACTTCTTGTCGGAGTTGCAAGGATGGCAACATCAACATCTTTCAGTTTTGTGATGTCGTCAACAACCTCGTATGGAGTCAATTCTAGGGGCTTGTCCTTATCACCTTGACGCCTTACAACGCCTGCAATCTCGAAATCCTTTGCTGCTTCTAAGGCCTGAACACTATACTGACCAATGTTTCCATAACCAATCACAGCTGCTCTAATCTTCTTCATAATTTCTTACCTTTTATGTTATTGAACTACTTTTCCCTGCAAAAATAGCGTTTTATTTGCTAATAAGTATCGTCTTCGACCCCTTTTTAACACTATTCTATATCTTCTTTATAATACACTCTTTTTCTCTGCCTTACACTTACTTATTGCGTAAGCAAGTTTTAGTAATTTAATTAAGTTCTCTCTCCATTCTACAAAGAGAGCCTCTCTTCATAACAAAGGAAGGCTCTCTTTAGTGCAAAGAAACGCCTCCTTTAAATGAAGAAGAGCCTTTCCTTTATTCGTATTCATAGATAATATGCACCAACGTTATGTCCTTTTCAATACGAAATTATAGTTATTAATTACACTCTTTCATAACAATAAACAAAGGAAGAAAACGTTATTAAGAACGTATATACAGAATTTCCATGCCCAAAAAAGGCATATTTATTTTAGATTATGATTGAATATATCAAAGGCGAACTGGCAGAGTTAACACCTGCCATGGCTGTCGTTGAAGCGCATGGTGTGGGTTACGCACTGAATATCTCACTGAATACTTATAGTGCAATACAGGGCAGAACAGCTGTCAAACTATATGTTCATGAGGCCATTATGACTGGTGGACGCGATGACAACTACACGCTATACGGCTTTGCAAACAAGCAAGAGCGAGCCCTTTACAGATTGTTGATTACAGTCTCCGGAGTAGGTGCGAACACTGCAAGAATGATTCTTTCTTCATTGACACCAGCCGAACTTTGCAACGTAATTGCCAATGGGGACGAGAAGATGTTGAAGACTGTTAAGGGTATTGGTCTTCGAACAGCTCAACGCATTATAGTCGATCTCAAGGATAAGATCATGCAAAGTGGTATTGCTGACGAGTTGCATGTTAGCAACACTCCTGGTACACCTGCTGTTGATGCAGGGATTAAGGATGAGGCCGTTAGTGCACTCACAATGCTTGGCTTCTCACCAGCTCCTTCTGCAAAGGTCGTCGTGAGTATCCTTACCGAACAACCTGACCTTCCTGTGGAACAGGTGGTTAAGTTGGCGTTGAAGATGATTAAGTAATAAAGCCTCACCCCCGTCCCCTCTCCGAAAGGAGAGGGGCGTAATTACCGCTTACAAATGCTGTTCTCTGCATATTACAGCTTGCATATTTCTGTTAAAAGGGCTTAGGGAGGCTTTCAATCACTCGTCTTCTTGAAAAGAAAACATTACATATTCCTCATTGTTATCATGCTTCTTGGTAGTGTCACACTACTAAGCTGGGGACGTATGGCTCTATCTTTTGCACCGATAAAGAGCCTCTTCTCTGTAACACAAAACGATACGATCAAGAAGAAGAAACCGATTGAGGTGGAGATAGATGAGGAGAAGATCCCTGACTCTTTACTGCATCCAAGGTGGAAAGTGCAGCGCACTTCACCTATTACTTATGATGATCTAAGGGAGAACTCTACCGATCTCATCCGCCCCGAGAACATGCGACAAACGGTGGAATATAACGACTCGCTTGATCGGTATATCATAGGTAACAAGATTGGTGATACATACGTGATGGCACCAATAATGATGACACCTGAAGAGTATCGGAAGTGGACAGAGAAACGCAGCTTCACGGATTACTATCGCTCAAAGAACCAAGAAATACTACGCGAAAAGGGCAAGGAGAAGTTCGACTTCACCGATATGCACTTCTCGTTAGGACCGGCAGAGAAGATCTTTGGACCAGGTGGTGTACGTATTAAAACACAAGGAACTGCAGAGCTGAAGTTCGGTGCGACGCTCAAAAGCATTGATAACCCGTCATTGCCAATACGCAATCGTAAGACCACAGCGATGAACTTTGACGAGAAAATTAACATCAATGTCAATGGCAAAGTGGGCGATAAAGTGAACATGAACCTCAATTACAACACTGATGCGACATTTGACTTTGACACGCAGAACTTCAAGTTGAAGTATGAAGGAAAGGAGGATGAGATCATCAAACTGGTTGAGGGTGGTAACGTAACATTCCCTTCTAACAACTCTCTTGTGCAAGGAGCTTCGGCCTTATTCGGCATTCGCACCGACATGCAATTCGGTAAATTGAAGTTACAAACGGTGTTATCTCAAAAGAAGAGTTCGAATAAGAGCGTTAGTTCTAGGGGTGGAAAGCAGTTGACACCATTTGAGATTGATGCCGCAGAATACGAAGAGAACCGTCACTTCTTCTTATCTCAATACTTCCGAGATCACTATGATGAAGCAATGAAATCATTGCCAAATCTGAAGACAGGTATCACTATCAACCGTGTTGAAGTGTGGGTAACAAACAAGAGCGGAACGACAAGTAACACTCGTAATATCGTTGCTCTCACCGATTTAGGAGAGAATGAACGAGTGAGCCGAACGGATCTTTGGGGTACAGGAATTGGTCAAGTACCAACGAACAACGCAAACACAGAATACAACACTATCACTCAAGGCTACCCTGCCGCACGCAATATTGATCAAGTGACAGGCATCTTGGATGGCGCAGGACTTGTGGGTGGTAATGATTACGAGAAGATTGCTAATGCCCGACTACTCAATAGTTCGGAGTACACCGTGAACCCTGCTTTGGGTTACATATCGCTTCGCAGTGGTCTACAAACCGACCAGGTGCTTGCCGTTGCATACGAATATACATTCGGCGGAGTGACCTATCAAGTGGGAGAATTTGCCAGTGACCGCACCGACATCAATGAGGCTCTATTCGTAAAGTCGCTGAAGAACACCAATAACAGCCCTAGTCAAGGTAACTGGGGATTGATGATGAAGAATGTTTATTACCTGTCGACTAACATTGAGAAGGATAAGTTTCGCCTTGATGTTAAATATCAAAGTGATACGACAGGTGTGTACCTTTCTTATATACCCGAACCACAAGTTAAGAGCTTACCCATCATTAAGTTGCTTGGTGCCGACCGATTAGATAACAATAACAACCCGCATCCGAATGGTTATTTCGATTATGTAGAAGGATATACAATAAGCAATGGGCGCGTCTTTTTCCCACTAGCGGAACCATTCGGCGCAGGGCTTCGTAAGAAACTTATTGATAAAGGTGTTACGGCTGCAATAGCCGATAAGTACACCTTCTCGGAACTATATAATTCGACAAAGACAACCGCTAAGCAGATTGCAGAGAAGGATAAATTCATGCTCGTGGGACAATATCGTGGTACGGCAGCAAACGTTATTTCGCTTGGTGCCTACAATGTTCCGCAAGGTTCCGTGGTGGTTACTGCTGGTGGAGTAACGCTTAATGAAGGTTCTGATTACAGCGTTGATTACAGTGCGGGAGAGGTTACAATCCTCAACCAGAGTATTATTGATGCAGGAACTGCCGTGAATGTCTCCCTCGAAAGTCAAAGTGCTTACCAACAGGAGCGCAAGACAATGATAGGAGTAAACTGGGAGTATGACTTCTCAAAGGACTTCCAAATAGGTGGAACATTCATGCACTTATCTGAACAACCACTCACCACAAAGGTGAATATGGGCTCGGAACCGCTCAACAACACCATTTGGGGACTTAATCTAAACTGGAAGAAAGAGAGCCAATGGTTGACCAACATGCTCAATAAGATACCTTTCTTGCATGTCACTCAACCATCATATATCACCTTCTCTGCCGAGTTCGCACAGTTGTTGGCAGGGCAGAGTAAGGGTACACAAGACCATGCGTCTTACCTTGATGACTTTGAAGGTACGAAGAATGCAATCGATGTTAGCCAACCTACATCATGGGTTATTTCAAGTGTACCATCCGACTTCTCCGAGTCAACGGATAAGACGACTCTAAGGAGTGGATACAACAGAAGTCTCTTAGCTTGGTACAATATTGACCCGCTCTTCACACGTCGTAGTAGTTCACTAACGCCTGGTCACATCAAAAGCGACCTCGAACAATTATCGAATCACTATGTTCGTGAGATTCCAATTACCGAAGTCTTCCCTAACAGAGATCGTAACTATAGCGGTTCAATCTCAACCTTGCAAATACTGAATCTGGCTTTTTATCCATCAGAACGAGGCCCTTATAACTTCAATCCTAATATTGACATTAATGGTCACCTCACCAACCCTAACAGAACATGGGGCGGTATGATGCGTAAGTTGGACACGAACGACTTCCAGACAGCCAACATTGAGTATGTGGAGTTTTGGATGCTTGATCCGTTCATCTATACCAATCGACAAGCTAATGCCAACCAGTATGGTGGCGACTTCTATATCGATCTCGGCGAGGTGTCTGAAGATATATTGAAGGATGGAAAGAAGTTCTATGAGAGTGGTATGCCAGTAGATGGTAGCAACTCATGGACGACTACTCAGTGGGGACGAATCCCTACACAATCTACCATCACGTATGCTTTTGCAACGTCAGCAGGCAGTCGTGCCAAGCAAGATGTGGGTTACAATGGCTTGACGGATGAAGAAGAAAGACAGTTCGCAGCCTATCAGAACTTCCTTACTGCAGCCCGTGCCAACACCAATCAGGCTGTGTTTGACTCTATATGGGCAGACCCTGCCAATGATGACTACCACTATTTCCGTGGTTCGGATTGGGATCGTAAACGTGCATCGATACTTGAACGCTATAAAAGAATCAATAACCCGCAAGGTAACTCACCTGACAATGAGAACAATAACGAGCGTTATGACACGTCTTACAAGACTACTCCTGATGTAGAGGATATCAATCAAGACTATACACTGAACGAATACGAGAAGTATTACCAATACCATGTTAGCATTCGACCACAGGATCTCAATGTCGGACAAAACTTCATTGTGGACAAGCGAGTGGCATCAGCATCCTTGCGAAAAGGTGGTTCGGAGCCTGTCACATGGTATCTTTTCCGCATTCCACTAGAAGAGTTTCAGAAACGAGTGGGCGGTATCAACGACTTTACAAGTATCCGCTTCATGCGCATGTTCCTCACTGGTTTCAGCAAACCAATCGTTCTCCGCTTTGCCACTTTCGACCTTGTCAGTGGCAAATGGCGTCAGTATCAGCAGAACTTAACCAGTGGTGTGCCCAATACAGGTACGATGAATGTTAGTACGGTGAGCCTTGAAGAGAATGGAGATAAGACTCCCGTCAACTATGTCTTACCGCCTGGTATCATTCGAGGACAGGATCCGAGTCAGCCTCAACTAGTACAGGAGAACGAGCAAGCACTATCTTTGGTCGTTAATAATCTAAGCTCAGGTGAATCGAAAGCTGTATATAAGAACACAACACTTGACCTGCGCCAATACAAGCGTCTACAGATGTTTGTACACGCAAATGCCTTCGAACAGAACACAACCAACCTCGGGGATGATCAGTTGGCAGTGTTCATTCGATTGGGATCAGACTATAAGAACAACTATTACGAATATGAAATTCCATTGAAGCTAACCGCTCCAAAAAGCGATTACGACATGTATCTCCCACAGGATCAACGGCTGGTTTGGCCTATAGAGAACATGTTGGATATTCCTTTGCACCTACTCACTTCTGTCAAGAAGCAGCGTAACAAGGCACGTGGAACTGGTGGAGCTAGTTTCAATCGCGTCTTCTCTGTCTATGACACTGACCACCCTGCCAACAAAGTAAGTATCATGGGTAACCCAACACTGGGTGAGGTTAAGACTATGATTATCGGTGTGCGCAACCTTTCCAGCAGCCAGAAGAGTGGTGAAGTGTGGGTCAATGAGTTGCGTCTAAAGGAGTTTAACAACGAGGGCGGATGGGCTGCAAGAGGGCAGTTGAACGTCCAGTTGTCCGATTTCGGTAGTGTTGATATCAACGCAAGTCATAGTACTGACGGCTTTGGAGGCTTAGAACAGGGGGTAAATGAACGGCAACAAGAAACGAAGACTGATGTGTCTGTCACTACGAGTTTGGAACTAGGTAAACTGTTCCCAGACAAGGCGAAGGTCTCTGCACCATTATATTATAGTATCACAAAGAGCGAAAGTAGACCTAAATATAACCCACTCGACACCGATATGGAACTGGGGGATGCACTCGAAGGAGCTAGTAACAAGCAGGAGAAAGACTCGATTAAGTCGATTGCAATTACTAAACGATTGACAACGAACTTATCGCTATCGAATGTGCGTGTTGACATACAGACAAAGAATCACCCCATGCCATACGACCCCGCAAACTTCTCTTTCTCGTATAGCCATTCACACTCTCACACATCGGGAGAAACGACTGTCTATGAGAATGAAGACAACTGGCGTGGGGCATTAAACTATAACTGGACACCTGTTTACAAGACTTGGGAGCCATTCAAACGACTGATCAAGAGTCGTTCAAAATGGTTTGAGATCCTACGTCGCTTTGGCTTGAATTGGTTGCCACAGAACATTACCTTCAATACAGAGATGGTTCGCAACTATTACGAACTACAAGAGCGTGACATGGAGTCAATAGGTCATGACCGCCTCCCACTGACGTTTAATGAGCAGTTCCTATGGAACAGAGACTTTGCATTGAGATGGGACTTAACGCGCAACCTACACATGAACTTCCAAAGTGCAACGCATGCGGAAATAGAAGAACCATACACTCCTATTAACAAAGACCTCTATGCGGATCGTTATCAAGCATGGAAGGATTCGGTGTGGACAAGCATTAAGCACTTTGGTACTCCACTTGATTACCAACAGAACTTCTCGCTCTCTTATCAGTTACCTCTTAACCTTTTACCTGTCTTCGATTGGGTGAATACGGATGCTAGTTATAATGCAACTTACACATGGGTAAGGGGTGCTAACCTTGATAATGGAACTTCGCTCGGTAACACAATCACAAGTAACAGGACCTTAAACATTAATGGGACTTTCAACATGGAACGCCTTTACAACCATGTCCCTTTCCTAAAGAAAACGAATGAGCGGTTCAATCGGACACAACCAAGGAAGCCCTCTCGTCCAACAATGACAGCCGAACAGAAGAAGAAAGAGAAGGAGCAGAAAGCGAAAGAGAAGGACGATGAAAAGAAGAAAGCACTGCCTAAGAACAAGAAGAGTTTTGAGCAGGAAATAACCCTCAAAGCCGATACTTCTATCGTTGTATCGCATGGTAAGAATACGAAACGACTGATCTTCTCGGCTAAAGATGAGCATGGAAAAGCCTTAAAGATGAAGTGGAAGAAGGTGGGAGATAACCAAGTAAGAATCTTCAATCGGACGGACTCTGCTATACGAGCAAAGCTCACTATCACACCAAAAGAGCCACTTGATAACAAGAAATGGTATAAGACTGCACAATGTGTTGCACGTGCTTTAATGATGGTGCGCAACGTCGGAATATCGTATCGCAACCAGTATTCTATGACCTTACCAGGCTTCATGCCAACCATTGGAGATGCCTTTGGACAACGTCGTGGAACTGGTGCATTGACACCTGGGTTGGACTTTGCTTTTGGTCTCATAGACGATGATTACATTGGTAAAGCACGTGACAATAACTGGTTACTCATCAATGATAGTGTTGCCACACCAGCGATAACGAACCAGGTAGAAGACGTACAATTACGTGCCACACTGGAGCCTTTCAGAGACTTCAGAATTGATCTCACGGCTAGTAGAATGACAACCACTTCAAGGAGTATTCAGTATATGTATGCTGGCGTTCCAACCACTCAAACAGGCTCATTCACCATGACTACGCTCTCTTTGAGCACTGCTTTTGAGAGCATGGGAAACGCTAACAATGGTTATCATAGTGCCACTTTCGATCGCTTTGTCAATTCGCTCAACAGCTATCGTAATCGTGTGGAAGCACAATACAATGGGGCTACTTATCCAGCATCAATGGGTGGAGGGCACTTCAGTCCAACGGTCGGAGCGGTCAATAAATATAGTGCAGATGTGATGATCCCAGCCTTCCTCAATGCCTACACAAGTATGGGGGGCAATGGTTTAAAGCTATTCCCTACCCTACGAAGTCTGCTCCCGAACTGGAGTATTAGGTATAGTGGACTATCGAGATTGCCACTCTTCCAAGATCTATTCAAGAGTGTGAACATCAATCACGCATATAGAAGTATCTTCGCAATCGGCTCTTATCAGAGTTACAGCACATGGCAGGAATACATGAATGGATTAGGTTTCATCACCGATGCAACCACTGGGAACCCTATCCCAAGTTCGATGTATAACATCTCACAAGTTAGTATCAACGAGGCATTCTCGCCTTTACTGGGTGTGGATGTGACGCTTCAGAACAATCTAACTGCACGCATGGAATATCGTCAAACACGTGTGTTAGCACTCTCAATGACGAGTGTTCAGCTCAATGAGGCTACATCGAAAGATTGGGTAATTGGTATTGGCTATCGCATTAACGACTTCAATCTCTTTGGCAATGGAACACATCGTGTGGCAAAGAAGAAGAAGAAATCGACCGCAAACACGCAACAAAACGATAATAATTCATCGAACAGGAACAACGGATTTAACCAAGATCTTAACCTCAGATTAGATATGAGCTATCGTCGTCAAGCTGCACTTACACGTGACATCGCATCGCTCACCTCTACCGCTTCCAGTGGTAATACAGCCTTTAAATTCTCCTTCCTTGGTGATTACACACTAAGCCGCTTTGTCACAGCCAGCATCTATTACGATATGCAAATAAATTCTCCTTTGTTGTCATCGGGTAGTTATCCGACCACAACTCACGACTTTGGAGTTAGTTTAAGACTAAGTTTAACGAGGTAGAAAGAGGTTTACAGCACCTCTCCAAGGCTTCTGTAATACTTCTCCAAGGCACTTGTAATGGTTCTCCAAAGCACTTGTAATAATCCTGTAAATTATCAGTTGCACTTTAAAATGGCTTTAACAGATACGAAAAAGTCCGAATCCTTGCACTGGATTCGGACTTTTCTTTATAATTGGAATCTGTTAACGATCTGTATGAACAGGTTGAAATTCCATTGTAATAGTAACTTCTTCACGACCTTTAGATTGGCTATCTACCATGATCAACTGCCCATTATCAAACTTGAGGGCAGCTTGATCATGTACAGAGGTCTGATCCTCATTTTCTGAAAAGCCTATGATCAACTCGTTAGCGTTAATCCATTTCCAGTAATTCATTAGGTCTTCACGACCGTCCGTAGTGGTTACATAATATGAACCTGCATGCGTAAACGTAACCGTTCTCAATAGCCTTAAGCCATCAATATCATCCTCCTTGTCTTGAGAAAGCTTTAACTTGTCCTTATACTCAGGTGTGTTTATTGCTGATCTAAATCCATCGTAAAGCTCATTGGCAGAGGTAGATGAAGCATTATAGACCTTCTTTCCATCATACTTCACAACGATATAACACTTAGAGAACACCCATGTACGACACAACTCATCGTTGACCTTATTAGAAGGTAACGTTCCAGACTTCTGGGCAGAGAACTTGAGAGACTTCCCATTATAGGTCAACTGCAATTCGTATGAATTATTATTAGCTGTGATAGTCAGCTCGCCAACAGTATTCAATACATATCGATTACCTTTCTTCTCATAACTTCCAGAGACGATAACATCATCATTATCTTGTGAAGAAAGCCCAGAAACACTACCATCATGCACGATAAAGTAGCGTCCATCTTCAGTTAGTTCAAGACTCTTCCAAGTAGATCCCTGCGTTGTAATCTTGTATCTTGCAGCATCAGACAAATACATCGGTCGTTCTATCTTACCCTTTCCTCCATCATCATCAGAACTACTGCATGCCGTGAAACTCAACGTCATCAACGCTAATAAACTCACTACTAAAAACTTTGAATGTCTCATTTCTTTTGTATTTAAAATTATTTATTTCCTAATAAACTCACCCTTTCAAATCCCATAATTGCCAGCTTTTCTGTACCAATATAACCATTCAAAAGACAATTATAACCATTTAAAAGACAATTATATATTAACAGCAACAAAAGTAAATATACTTTTTTCAATTTACTCCTCATTACTTGTTAAAAATTACTAAGTTCCTTCCTTCCAACCTCACGACCATCCTTTCCCACGTTCATCATGCTACTTAAACATTCTCAAAAGAGAGTTCTATCTTCTCAAAGTCAATCTCTTATCCCTCGCTATATAACAGAGTCTGACCGAGTTCATTTCACTTTCCAGTCACTCCTATCACGACCTTTTTACTTGCTAACATCTAATATTCAACTATCTACATGAAGTATTAAATATGACAGTAAATGAATTAAAAAATAAATTAGGGGCTTATACAGTATGTGTTATGATCTTTTTTAAACTTTATAATCCCGAGTTTATTGCTCGATGTAAACTCTTTTAAATATAGCCTTTAATAACTTCCACTCCAATTAACTGATTTAATGTAGCCCCTATAAGTTCATCAGAATAGATTGACTGCCAATAGTTATCGAAGATCGGTTTATCTATATTACATTGTCCAGAATTGTCTAATGCATATATAATAAGTCGTTCCTTATCACAAATCCCCATTAGTTTAGAGCGTAACATACGAGCATATGACAAGGCTTGACGGAAGGCTTTTTGTTCTTCTATCATTGAAGACATGTCCAACTTAACTTCAATTACTAAGGGTGAACTTTCAAAATGAGTAGTCCCACGTGGGAAAAATACAAAGTCCGGAATAGCCTTTTCCTTTATTCCAGCCTTTAATTGTAGCTGTCTCGTCCAATCAGAATCATTGTAACCAATTCGTTTCAATATAGGGATGAGAATGTTTTCTTCTACGTCCTTCTCATGTATAATATCTCCAAAGTCAATAGAAGTCACTGCATAGAGTTGCGGATAATCTGTATTCTCTACTCCTTTTTCCTTTACTAATCGCAATAATTCTGTGTAGTCTTTTGCAGAAAATCTTATACCATTTATACCTTGCAAATTCTTTCGTACGATTGGTAACTGAGAGAAATAAGAATCTTCTTTTAAGTCTGAAAAAGTAATTTTTGGAAGTTTAATACCATTACGTACAATAGTTCTGCAATGGTAATAATCAAAAGGATTGAATATACCGATCGAATCTGCACGCCAAATTGAATGTATATAACTTCGTGGGGATGTGCAATATACAATAACTAAATCTCCTCTACGAGTTCTTTCGTTACAAGCCCAAATAGAAGTAGTAGATGGTTGCGACTCTTCTAATGAATCAAGAAACTTAAAATCAATATTACCAGATGCTCCTGTTAACCATACATTTGTGGGTTGTGGTAATTTTCCAGTTGTTAATTCCTCTGTATCTAAGAGTACCCTTGCTCCGTAATCATATAGGCATGCACAGAGTTCAGCATCTGTTAGTTCATTGTCTTTTTGGAATTCATTAAGTATACCGCATATATCATAGTAATACATAAGGTACTGCTTGTAGTCTTTAGAACGAGGTATTGGTGGTAAGTCTATGCCAAGCGCATCACAACTCTTTTGTATAATATCAAATCGATGTGAAAGAAGGATAGGCTTAAAGTAATAATCATAATAATACAAATACATAGATAAGGCATCTACCGCTGCTGCTTTTAGTCGAAACTTATTTGCCGATATGATGTATTTGTTCCCTAACCATACGATTTCATCATCTTTAACTTCAAAGTCCATTAGGTCGTATGAGTCAATGAAATGCTCAAAACTTTCCCGAGTAAAAGTCTCTTCCTCTATGAGATTCCGTTCAACGAAATTAATCTCATGTATATACACTAACTCCACAAATTGCTGAGGATTAAAATCACTATCCAATCCATTTGCAAATGTTGCGATAGCTTCTATATTCTTATATACATCATCGGGATTAGGGTCAAACATTTCTATCGCTTTCTGTCCATCGGCTGATTGCTTATAATAGTTCCATAGGGTCTTGTTCATAATCTTTTAATTCTTTCTTAAAGTTTAAGGTTTATCTTATTAGGCTTTGCTCAGATAAGCATACTCTCGTTTATATCGCTCAATACGTTCATAATCCTTCTTCACAGGGTTAGGAATTCGAGAAAGGTCCATATTGTGAGTAAGGTCGTGCATCTTTACGGCAGTTGCAAGGGCATTCTCTTTTATACGATGAATATATGTTTCTCTGTTAGGTGCAAGATGATGATTGAGTAAATGTAAAGCATCGGCAAGTTCAAGCCTATCGGTATCTGACAAGGGAGTTCCTAATTTCGCATCTAACAAGTTAAGCACTTCTTCAACAGAATGTGGGGTATCTTCACTTGCATCGTGTAGATAACCCACAACCTGCTGTTGCCAAGTGGTCCCCATTTTGGCAACAGCTGTAAGATGACCTGTAAAGTAATCAACTCCAGCTTTATCCACTTGCCCTTTGTGTAACTCACAAGCTAATGTGGCAGCACATTGTACGATATTTTCTTCCTTGTTGACTAACATAGCTAAAATTTAAGTTATATGTAATAGAAACCCTTTACTATCTACTATTCACAATGCAAATGTACATCTTTTTGTGAACATACAAATCTTATTGAGCATTTCTTTAAGATTTCATCTTTATCTATAAGCCTTTAACATCATCTATAATTTAATGTGAGTTCGACAAATTCACGTTAATTAAGTTCATATCAAGCATTATATTGGTTGTATAACACAGACACTGGCTGACTCTCTGCGAGTGCCAGCCAGGGTACAGTTAATACCTAAATAATTGTATTCTTCTTGGAACTAAGATTTAAATGGTGAGTACCAACTACTCCAATGCTCGATTAAAGAACAGTCGACGTTCTTTAACCACAATGATAACAGACACGATGAACAATAATACCGTCTGTATACACTTGCTATCAGGGTGAGTTGCAAATATTTCATTGAAATAACCTGCCGTAATGTGAAAGATAATAGCAACAAGGATATTTCGGTTGGTTTTATAATAAAGCCAGTTCATCAAAAAAACAAAAGGGAAGATACTAACGATGAAGTTCAGACTATAAAGCCAGCCCTCGCTCACTACGTTTGCGTGATAATAACCCTTAATTCCTGCAAGGGGGAAATGCCAGACAGCCCAATAAGCTGCAAAAAGCATGGAAGTCTTGAAGAGATTCATCCGCGAACGTAGGCTGTCAGTACCGTAGCCATGCCATGCAAGTTCTTCGAGTGTTGGGGCAAGGATAAGGGGATAGAATTAAATATATTTTAGGATAAGAAACCGTTAATTTTATCCATTAGCACTCCAATCAACTCGGTAGCTAATGAGGTGTCTGTTAGTTTTATAATGTTGTCTTCTTCTGTTGAGAAGCCGAGAAAATGGACGCTGCCGTACCAAACGATGGTTTTGTCAATGATGGCACAGCAATGGGAGAGGATTTTATTTGTTTTTATTGTGATACCAAGAGATTTTAGGAAGTTAGTTTGCTCATCTGATGGTTTAGATAAGACTATAATATTGATTCCATTTGCAAGCAGGTCTTTAAAGAGATGGGTAAGTTTATTCTGCTGAACACGATACAATTTAGGAGAGGAGATAATAATAGAGTGTTGGGCTTTGAGCAGGTCTTTACAAAAGGAGGAGAAGAAGGTTCTACCATTGAAGATTTGTCCTTCGCTGCTTGATAGGTCAAGGTCGGGTAAAGAATCAAACAATGTTGGCGAAGAAAGATTGACAACCGTGTAGCCAATAGAGGCATAACCCTTCAGGCGTCGTTTATACATACTGTCGCAAACTGGGTGGTGAAGATCGATGTAGTCATAGATGCGTACATCTCTCTTTCCCGCGTATTCTCTATGAAGTCGACCAGCATATTGCGCCAAAAGTCCACGCCACGAGATGGGCAATGCAAGGAATAATGTGTCTAACCGAGGATAATCAAAACCCTCACCAACATATTTCCCCGTGGCTACTATCACCAGCGGTTCCTCTGCAGGCATTGCTCTTAATTGCTGAAGTGCAGATTCTTTCTCCTTGGCAGTGCCTGTTCCTGTAAGCTGAATTACATTCTTCACTTTGTCGCGCAACTTTTGCGAGAGCACTTCTACATGCGCTTTCCTACTGGTAAGTATCATAGGAATACGCCCAGCATCTACAGCTTTACACACATCATCCACTATCAGCTTATTGCGTACTTCGTCTTCCACCAATGACTGATATAAAGAACTAATGTTCTGCGTCTCGTCTGTAAGGGGGCGGAATGATGTAAACCGAGGAATAAGGTAGCGATGAAAACCTTGTTGTGCCCTTTGACTTGTAGCATCTGCCGAAAAGCGGATTGGTCCACATTGCATAAAGATAATGGGTTGGTGTCCGTCTTTTCTAATCGGTGTTGCTGTCAATCCATATACATAGTGTGCAGTTACGCCTTTTAAAACACGTTCAAAGGTAACAGACGAAACATGATGGCATTCGTCAACAATCACCATTCCATAATTGCGCACAAATGGTTTCACATCGTCTCCATCTACACACGATTGAATTAAGGCTATATCTATAATCCCGTGCAGCATATTACCTGTAGAATCTAAACACCCAACAGGCGAAAACACCTTGCGTCGTCCCCTCCTCTTAGGCATTTCAGGTTCTTGATAATCTATTTCAAGAAACTCTGATAGACGTTCTTTCCATTGAGTGAGCAAAGCCTTTGAATGGACAAGAATCAGTGTGTTTACTTTCTTATCTGCAATAAGTGCCGCAGCTGTAACAGTCTTTCCGAAAGCTGTTGTAGCATAGAGGACACCATTATTATATTGTGATAAACTATCAACTGCCTGCTGTTGTTCTGTGTGCAATTTACCTTGAAACGTAACAGAAATCATCTGCCCATGATTGGTTTTATCAGTTAGCGTATAATCTACATAATTAGCTTTAAAGAAAGAAATAATAGCATCCTCGCAACCACGAGGCATCAGCAGATAATTATCGGTAAATTCAAAACAAGAAATAATACGCGGGATGGAATAGGTGGACAAGCGCATTGCTTGTTTACGATAAAACTCTGGATTCTTAAAAGCTGCTATACGTTTCAGATGATTCAATACTTTCGCCGAAACAGCTTTAATAGGGATATAGAGTTTATCCGATCTGGTAATATCTACTTTTGTATAAATGTCCTTACTGCTAATTGTTTGCACAGCTGGTGGTATCCATGGTTTTCGCTCATCTGATGTAGAAAGCAAGCCCAATTCTTCCTGTGTATGTTCTATCAAGAGCTTATCAATCTCCTCTGTCGTCATCTTCTTTACTTGGGAAAGAAAAGCCCACTGGTTTCGATAAGCAAGGAAGTTATCATCAACGAAAACGGTATTCGACCTTCTTCGAGCTTGTCCTTGTAGTGGAAGAGCCACAAGATTACCTAGTCCGCCTTCTGGAAGAGAGTCTTGATTGGGAAAGAATCTGTCGTATGATTTGAATGACATTCGCCCGTTTTGATTCATTGCTTCTGTTAGAATTGAGCTTCCCAGTCGTCGTGCTTTATAAGCAGATATAACATCTTCAAAGAAGATCCATACATGCGCACCATTACCCGAACGCGAACGCTCAATGACGTATGGAATATCCCAATCCCTACAAATGCCGACAAAAGCCGTGACATCTTCCTTATAACCGTGCTCACAGTTCTTGTCATCGAAGTCCGCACACAAGAAAGCACAATTATTGTCTGGCATAATAGCATATAACCCGATCACATCGGTACAGTCCTCTCTCTTGCCTTCCAAATGCCAGTAAACAGCCCTATCATTCAACGCTTCAAAATTCCGATTAGGACAGTCTGCACATTTATATCGCTTCTTATCACAGACCCCCTGGCTCCACTCATTAATGCAAACAGGCTGATAACCTCCTTTGCCAGTAGTTTTGCTTTGCCATCGCCTTGCATAAACGTCCTCCCGTCCTCTGAACAGACTACGAAATAGTTGTACCTTTTCATCAAGTGAAAGCTGGGACGTCAAAGGATTAGGGGATGCCTCAAGGCTTTTACTTGCCACCGTTTCATACTTTATCCCATGCCTTTGCAGCAAAACTTTCAGCCTATCGTTCTCTTTCTGCAATTCCTCGCAATGCTGAAGAAGTTGCTGATAACGTTCGTTATTCTCCATAGACTTATTCAAAATTAGACATAGATCTTACTAGCCTTATTCCATCATCAAACTATATTATGAATTTCCTAAAAGAAACAAATGTAAATGATTATATATGCTACTGCAAATATAATAAATTTCCTGGTATGAGGTATAAAAAGACGGTAACATATTGGAAAATCATTCACACTACTTTATCTCGAAGCCATACAAACAGATGATATGTAAGACAAGAGCTAATGCCTATAAAACTTATTAACTGGATATTTGGCACTTTTAAATAGAATTAGTACTTTTGCAACGACAAGTAATTATCAACTTGTTCAGACATATTGGAATTGAGCATAAGACTTCATACTATGTATAGTAAATAGTCCACAGCTCGAAAAGGACGTTTACAGACGTTATCTTTTGGTCCTCAAACTTCGCAAATTTGACCAAAACCCAAAAGAGATACGGCAACGGAAACGTTCACGTTAGTTGTATTATTTCTATGTCGTTTATGGCATTGATTATAATATCGTATTGACGTGGGCTTCTTGCGTTGCCTATCCTTTGGGTTAGGCAATGCGAAGGCCTGAGGACTGGGATAGGTAAGTGAAGACTCCCACGTCTTTTTTTAATTCACCTAAATTTCGGACCTTGCTGCAGGAGAGAGGCATAAGAATATTTCACTTCCATATTCTCGTGTCCTTTAAACAACTTGCCTATACTTGGGAGTGGTGAGGCTAATAAAAACTTACATATATGAAGCGAATTTTATTTTTCATTGTGATGACTTTGTGTGCTATGACTGCATTTGCACAAGAGACAAAAGAACAAATCCAGAAAAGCGAAGAACGCGCCAAGAACTTACAAACCTTACTAGACAAGTATTCTGACACAAATTGTGGAGACGGAATCATTGATGGTTTTGGTAATTCCGTTCGCGATGCAGCGGTATTGGCAATTGCAAACAGTGTGAAGCTAGAGGGGCTTTATTATCGCCAGATTGGGCAGACAAAGGATGGAGTAACAGACGTTACTATCGTAAAGCCAAAATTGGAAGATTGGACAGAGCTACTGACAACAGTTACAGGTGAAGCTGCATCTATTAAAAATGCTGTAGATAATGCAAAAGCTGCAGGTGAGCAGATGAAGCAAATAGCAGAAAATGCAAAGAACAACAAGAATCCAATGAAGATTGCTAAGCTTGCAAAGATTGCTAAAGGAGCTGGTATCGTTATGGAATTTGGCAATGCAGCAACCCCTATTCTTTTAGAAGAAAGTGCAGAGCAAGTAAAAGCTGTTCAGAAAATCATAGAAACGCTAAAGTCTGGCAAGAATCTATAATGAGGTGTTTTATTCTCTCAGTCCTGTTTCTGCTCGTGTATGGCACAAGTTGTCATGCACAGGCAGAAAACAGACCTGTCGTTGGTGTAGCAGAGTTTACTTGCGACGAAGAAAGTCCTTATACGAGGTTAGTAACCGAAAAGGTCGTGGAAATGCTAACCAATACTCATCGATTTATTGTTGTTGACAGAACCAGTCGTGATAAAGTAGAAGAAGAACTTGAGCTACAGAAAAGTGAGGCTTTTTTGGATAGCAAGAATCTGGCACGACAGGACGCATCGCTTGGTGCTAGTATGCTAGTAACAGGGCATATCGTCAAGATACCTGTTTATCGTATTTTTAATGGCGATGGAAGTATTAGAGGCTACAAGGCAAGTGTTGCTTTTCAGCTAAAAGTTGTAGACGTTTCTACTGGCATCAGCAATGAAGCACAGGGCTTCCAAGGAAAGGCTAGCAAAGAAATGCTTTCTCCAGAAAGTGCTGTCACTGCTGCAATGCAATCAATTAAAGATGACATTTATGAGTATTTCCGAATCAACTTCCCCCTCACAGCAAAGATTGTTAAGGTTCTAGACAAGAAGACGCTTGTCATTAATGCTGGTAAAGAGACAGGCGTGAAAGTTGGGGATAAATTCATGGTCCAAATAATAGAACTACTTGACGGCAAACCGAACCCGTCCGATATAGGAACAATAACTGTAAAGAAACAATCTGGAGCCTCTTTCTCCGCAAACAAGGGTGTAAATCAGCAAGTTACGTGATTTACACCCTTTATTGCACCCAAAAATCAAGCAGTTAAGAAAAAAGTTACTCCCAAGACTAATAGTCTTGGGAGTAGTTCATTATTGAGAGAGGTTTATAGGTTTGAAAAAAGCAAGATTTCACACTCGGTACAATCCTAACCAACCATTTTGGAAAACGTAACTTCCTGCGTCGTTTCGGCTAGCTTGAAGGTTATGTGTGTGAAAGAGTGGTTGGACCAACAGCTGTTACAGAAGCTACGAATATACCTCCTGTGAAATCTTTGCCTGTAGTTCTTTATTCAAATTAAACATTGTCCAGCGAGTGAAGATGTACTTTTGCTTTTTAGCAAAGCGCAATATCATCCGTTGAACTTTCATATCAGCAATGCCCATCAATGTAAGGAGTTTTAGCTTATATACATCATCCACAAAGGGACAAGTCATCATATCCGCCGTGAGAATCGTGAGCTCCGAATTGCGTTTACGCTCCACTTCCGCAACAAGCCGATACTTTTTCAGAATCTCATCTTTCAATGCTATCTTTTGCTCATTATAACACTTGTGGTTAGCATAGTAATACATCAATATGATGCATGCGAATAAGTTATACTGTAACTCACTTTTTTTAATAAATGACTGGATAACTTCAGGTGCGAATAGATATGCAGAACCTAACTCTTTGGCTAAAATTAACAGATAAAGACTTTCATGTAAAGTGTAACGATGTGAATCTGTTGTAGCGAGTACCAAGGCTATTTCATCTTGAATCTTCTTAAAGATAACATCCTTACTTATTGTTTGGAATCTAACCTCAGGATTCGTTTTAAAATCACCATGCCGTTTTGCATAGATAACAATGGCATTCATTGTCTTCTGCAATTTCAATGTGGTGTTTACCTGCCTGTTGCTATTGAACACGAAGAACACCACATCAATCAGAGATACAAGAAAACTTGTAAGCTTCCTTTGTACTCCTTGTGCTAGAAGTTCAACCTCATCCTTATTAGTGTTCTCTTTAGACATCAAGCGTTCATACTTCTTGAATCCCATTTCATATCGATTGAGAAAAGCGTCAAGGCGTTGACTCATTTTCTCAAGCAGATAGTTTGCTATATCGCGATATTCTATTCCACATTCCCTAACTATTGCTTTTATTTGAGCATTTACCTTATTTGCAGGCAGGTATATATTGAATTTCTTATCTAGTATTTCTCTGTCTTTATCCGAATTCTCATCTTCGGTTTCATCTTCTTTCTCCACATCCAAATTAGATTCTACTTCTTCCCAGAGTGGAGTCGAGAATATATTGCTAAATAAATGTTCGATTCTCTGTTTGGCTATTGTAACCTTTGTTATAAAAGGTCTGTCAAACTCTTCAGTTTTGGACGGGCTAATCTGTAATTTGAATTCTTTCAGCCATTTTGTTAGACTTTCCATGAAGAGACTCCTGTCCTGTTCATCATTATAGAATAGGAAATAATCGTCAACATACCGATAACACTCATAGTTAGATTTCTGACAAAGCTTTTCTTTCAATAGTTCCTGCTCAACCTTTTGGTCTATATACTGAAGTATAATCTCTGCAAAGATTCGAGAGAACTCTGGACCTATAACAATACCATTAGTTTCACGAGCATTGACCGACTGCATTAGATTGTCAAATGCATCACCGAGCCATGAACCATGATAACCGGGCAAAACCTTCACCTTGTCTGCACCACCAGCAGTCGCCCAACTTATTGTGTGAGTGTAAATACTATCGAAACAGCTCTGTAAATCGAACTTCACAAGATGTTTGAATTTCTTTTCAGCCCGCTGGTACCTATAGTCTTCGTAGAACTTGTATATATTCGAATACTTCTTGTAACTGAAATAAGTTTTCAAGTTCTCATATTCATTAAAGAATAATTCGACTTTGTCGCTTTGATGTCCTAACAACTTTCGATGGAGTCTATCTCTATAATAAAAGTATTGTGCAACCTTGTGTGGCTTGCGAAGAGAGTATTTGCTCTGATTACAGAGATAGAGTATAGAATACTTATATTGTTCGTAAAAATCTACTACCTGCCACTGATTATATGGATGTATAATTGACAACGTTCTATTCTTGTTTGCCTTGTGAGCTATATTGAAATAATAAGGATAGAATAGAGCATTATTCTTGTGTTTCAAATCGCTTATAGGCTTACCTTGCTCATAACAACCAAAAAGCAATGCCGCAAAAGCAGATGCATTTTTTTCATTCAAGCGTTTAGATTGCTTCAAGGTGTTCCACGTGATATTATCAATTTTTTGTTTTTCACCAACCCATAAATACTTGGCAAGAAATCGATACAAATATCGGTTTGAGAATATTATAGGGCACTCGTAGGGCAGAACGTCTGAAAAGATCACTCGCTCTTTACTGTAGCTTAGTTTTATCTTTTTTCTACGTTTCATACCCATGATGATTTAATTGTTCGAAGTCTTTGCTTCTTTACTTTGTAACGCTTGTGGGGATAATCAAATCCCTTTGCGAAAGATAGTAAAGCAAGCTTTCTTTTCAGTCTATCCTCTATTATAGCCCTATCCGCAATTGTAATAGATGCCTTTGAAGAAAGATTCAGCCTACCTATGTTGCGACTCAATTGTCCATCCAAGTATGATAGATTTCTTTTATTATCCAGTAGTTGATTGGAATAAAAGATACCAACTTTAACCCCTTTCTTTGCGTTGTACAGATTTATATTGCAGGTCAACACATGAAGTGCATCAAACAAATAGTGTGCTGCAACATCGAAACCTACGACATCAATCATATTATCAAAAGTAGTGAACGTCTTATCTATTCTTTTTGTAATCTTTTCTAACTTATCTTGGGAGAGTGAGAATACTAGCCTATCCCTATTTTTATTGTCGATATGAACATTATATCCTAATAGATTGAAGTCTAAATCTACAGCTTTAGCCGAATCATATTTATAGCATTTCCCCGAGCCATCTGATGGCGTGTGTATTGTCAACCCTTTTTGATAATAAATTTCCTTAAGCTCTTCGATGTACCAATCTATTGATTTATGGAATTCATCTCTGATATCAGGATGAATAACAAGTACTATATCGTCCACATATCTGCCAAGAAATAAAACACCAGGCAAAGATCTCTTTATCACCTCATCTATCTTGGACAAATAGAATTCGGATAGTAGCGAACTGATAGCACAACCTCGTGGAATACCAGTTTGAGGAGTCTGTACAAGTGGTCGCAAATTCTTGGCTTCAAACTCCTTCCGTATGAGTCCGCGCAAGAGCGATTTACTCTTTACGTCAAGCAGATTGTTTCCCTCCAAATACTCAAACAATTTATCATGCGGAATCGACTCGAAGCAGTGACAAACATCCGTTCGGATTATATAGTACCTGCTCTTATCCTCTCTCAACAATATCTTTAGCTGAGAAAGAATCTCATTGCGACTTGACATGGATATATTAAACAGCTTTTTCACATTCCAGCAAAGGACTTGCATTGCAAAAAACTCTTCAGCTGTAGTTCCAATAGAATAAACAGGTTTCTTTGGATCTGCTGACGAATCTGGTGTGAGGTTGAAACGAAAACTACTAGATAAAATATTTGAAGACACTTTAATAAGATGCTCTTGCAACAAGGCTTTTTGCTGCTGAGCATTCTTCTTCATCGATTGCTTCAGAAATTCAACAAGGTCTGCTTCATCCTCCGTACGCTCTGCCGTTTTCTTTCTCAATATTTCATTTAGCTCCTTTCTCATATCTCGGTATTCCTGAGCTGAAGCTAAATACTCAGGTGAAAGATACCTTTTCTGCATCTTTCCCTTCCTATTCACCGCATTGAACGCATCATTTAGCGAATCGTAGTTGTATGAGAAACTATATTGAGACATCTCTTTAGAACCTATTTTGATTACAAAGGTATAAAATTCTCTCAATAATATAAAGAAACGCTCCAAGTTTTTACATATAAGGAACAGCTATGTTCTCAATTTCGTAGCAAAGGTGTTAAAAACTGATAGTGTGCGATGATGAATTTACTTCTGAATAAGTAGTTCTGAAATGCTAACTTTCATCTCGTGAAGCCCTATGATTTCCCAACTTTCTCATATACTTCCCGCTGTATCCCTGCCTCTTGGAAAAGCATTAAAAGCTCTCTACTTTTGCATCGTCAGACCTGACTGAATGCCCTATGCGCAAGGGCGAGTTATTCATTTCAAAAAATTGGATTATGACGATAAACGAATTACTGGACAAGCCTGTTTGGCAGATGACTGGTGAAGAATTACTTTTCCTTGCACAACATGGTAATATGTCCACGAACAGGGAATCAACAAAGGCTTCTTCCTCCAAAGAAGAAAAGCGATATGTGTACGGCTTGGCTGGCATTGCACGTCTCTTTGGGTGCAGTCTGCCCACGGCTAATCGTATCAAGCAGAGTGGTAAAATCAATCGTGCCATTACACAAGTAGGGCGCAAGATTATTGTTGATGCTGACCTTGCACTGGAATTGGCAGGACGAAAGACAGGAGGAAGATGATGAACACAACTGATTATGAAAACATATGGCAAAAGTCGCTCATTCATGTAACAGATGAGTTTGCGATTCCTCCTGTTGTACTACAAGCAGGTGAAGCCATTATTGGCACATTAGGTAACTTCAGTGTATCGACAGGTAAGGCAAAAGCCAAGAAGACTTTCAACGTGAGTGCAATCGTAGCTGCAGCTCTTATCAATGGAAAGGTGCTGGAATATCAAGCATCATTTCCTGAGAGTAAACGCATAATTCTTTACTTTGATACGGAACAAAGTCCTTATCATTGCCAACTTGTGATGCAACGTATTTTGAGATTGGCAGGGCTGCCGATAGACAAGGAACCGCAGAATTTGAAGTTCAGTCACCTTAGAGCCATTGCAGACCCTAACGAGCGCAGAGAAATCATTCGCTATGCCATTTACCATACACCCAATGTGGGGTTGGTGGTAATTGACGGCATTCGTGATTTGATGCTCGACATCAACAACTCAACGGAGGCAACCAAGTTAGTGGGCGACCTGATGCAATGGACGAGCGAGCAAAACATCCACATCCAAACTGTGCTTCACCTCAACAAGGGCGACGATAACGCACGAGGACATATTGGGACGGAACTCAACAACAAGGCTGAAACAGTTCTTCAAATCAAAAAGGACAATACTATGCCTGAACGCAGTATTGTTGCACCTTCCATCATTCGTTCCAAACCCTTTGAAAAGTTTGCCTTTCGACTTAAGGAGGTTGAAGACGAGATTTGCATTCCCCAAATAGATTTCTCGTATTCTGACAATGAACGGAAGTCACATCGTTTCTCCTACCAAGAGTTAAGCACTAACGAACATCGAAAAGCGTTGGAACCAGTCTTCTCTACAAATGAAGTCTTGCCATATAGTAAACTTATCGTAGCTCTCAAAGAGGCTTATGCAAAAGTTGTGGGACAATCCTACGGACAAACAAAACTCAAGGAGCTTTTGCAATTCTTGCTCAACAAAGGCATAGTGGTTAAGGAAGAACGAGGAAAATATCGACTCAGCCATAGTTCTCTACAATAAAACCTTTGGTCGGTCGGACACAGGCTATATATACCTGAATCAATCCGACCAAAGAGAAACAAACTTGGTCGGACGTAAAGGTGTGCCTATAGTGTACGACTGTCCGACCAATCCTAAGCCTTTCAGCCTCCAAAAGAAAAAGGCTGAGACTTATTCTTTCAAACATCAAAACAAAATCACAATGGAAATACAAAATATCAAGCAAATCTCTATCACAGATTATTTGCAGCAACAGGGTTATTCACCTGCACGAGTACAAGGTATTCACTTTTGGTACTGCTCTCCGCTGCGCAACGAAAGTACACCATCATTCAAAGTAAATACAGAGCGTAATCAATGGTATGACTTTGGAACTGGCGAACATGGAGACATCATTGACCTTGTACGTACTTTACAGCATTGTACCATGAACAAAGCCATTGAACTTCTATGTGGTTCAAAACAAATAGTGCATCAAGATTTTTCTTTTGGCGGTGAAAGAAAAACCTCTAAGCACAAATTAGAAATCATATCTGTGCAATCACTTACCAATCCTTATTTGTTACGTTACATCGCAAAACGAGAAATACCTCTCAGCATCGCCAATAGATTCTGTTCTGAAATTCGATACAATAATACCAATCGGACATACTATGCCATTGGATTTTCAAACGATGCTGGCGGATGGGAAATTCGTAGTCCTTATTTCAAAGGCTGCATAGCTCCAAAAGCGATTACAACTACTAGTAAAGGCACAGACGTTTTACAAATCTTTGAAGGGTTTATGGATTTCCTTTCGTGGCAAACGCTAAATCCTTCTTCAACTTGCGACACCATAGTTCTTAATTCTTTGGCTCTTTTGCCACGTATTCAAGAGAAAATAAAAGGCTACAAACAAGTTGAGAGTTTTCTGGACAATGATGAAGCAGGACGAAAATCGTTTGAATTTTTGAAGCAGTTTTGCCCATCTATCATAGACGGTTCTGTTCGCTATCGAACTCACAAAGACCTCAACGAATGGCTTGTTTCTCAGTCCAAAGTGCAAGAAAGTCAACCTTCGTTACCGACCACGAAGCGTGGTATCAGAAGATAGTGTTTATCTGGGAAGCAAGTTTGTGTTTTGAGTATCTCAAAACCTACTTGCTCCCACCTTTGGGAGGTGAAAATCCCGTTGGTCTCATCAAAAAAATAAAAATGGAACAGAAAAATAAAGGTGGACGACCCACTAAGACTTTATCAGAGAAACGGAAATATCAAGTGCTTCTTCGGCTTAATACAATGGAGTACTACACCTTGTTGGGAAAAGCACGTGAAGCCTCTATTTCACGAACAGAGTTTTTACGGCAGCTCATAACAAATGCAGAAGTAAAGAGCCGAATCAAGCCAGAGGAAATGCAACTCATCCGTACGGTTTCGGGCATGGCAAACAATCTCAATCAGATAGCCCATCGGCTCAATGCTTTCGGCATTTCTTCACTCAATGAAGAATTGAATGCGCTGAAACAACTTATTCACGAACTCATGAAACGATTGAAACCATGATAGCCAAGATTATTAAAGGAACAAACTTCAGTGGAGTTGTCAATTATATGCTCAGCAAACGCGAAGGTCAAGTCAAGGTTTTACAAGCTAATGGCGTACGCAGTTCTTTACCAAATGACATTGCACACGACTTCAACTTGCAAGCCTCTATGCGTCCAAATGTACAAAAACCAGTTTGTCATACCATACTCTCATTCTCAGCACATGATTCAGAACGACTGACAGATGCAACAATGGTGAAGATTGCCAACGAATATCTTCATAAAATGGGCTATGGCGACACACAGAGCCTTATCGTAAGGCACAGTGACCGCCATCATCCTCACCTGCACATTTGTATCAATCGCATTGGTAACAATGGCAAAACCATCAGCGACCACAACGAAAAGTATCGTTCAACGAAGATTTGTAGAGAACTGACAGAGCGTTATGGTCTAACCATTGGCGAAGGAAAGCAAGAGGTAAACCGCTCAAGATTGAGAGGTGAGGATAAATTACGATACGAGATGTTCGATACCATTAAGTCTATATTACTTCAATCTCAGACTTGGAAAGATTTTGTTGCAGGGTTAGAGCAACAAGGTATTACCACTCGTTTCAAAACGAAAGGCAACACCGATATTGTTCAAGGAATCATCTTTGAAAAAGACGGATGTAGTTTCAGTGGCTCAAAGATAGACCGAACGTGCTCTTTCTCTCGCCTCAATGCTGAGATAGAACAAAATTCTCACAAACAAGAGAAAACTAATCTACAAAATGAGCCTATGGTAGATTCTGTAGATGAAAGCTATTTCATTACCGACCTATCTGAAGCAATTAGTGAAGTGTTTTCTATGCCAACACCAAGTAATGGCGTAGATGTTGATGAGCTCCGCTTCCAAAAGAAACTTCGCAATAGAGCTAATCGCAAACGTAGAATTTAATCATTTCAAAATTAAAACTGTATGAACAACGAAATAGCCCCTGTTCTCGACATTCTCGAAGAACTCAAACAAGAATGCAAAGCCATCAGTAAGGCACAGGTAGAACTGCGCACTACTATTGCTGAACAGCTATCTAATCCAAAGGGAGATAGCATTAAAACACAAGAAACTGTGCAAATCCATCTCTCGAAAGAAACTCAAGCTAAAATCAAAGAACATCAACTTTTTGTTTTGGAGGCACTATCAGAGTCGAATAAGAAACTCGAACCAAAGTTTGAAGCTTTGCACCAGCTCATCAGCAAGCAACAAAAGCCTGTAGGATATAAGAACTACTCGCTATTTGCAAGCATTCAATTAGCCGAGCGTATGCTGCTTTTATTGGTTTGTGGGCTGGTCATGGTGAGTTGCTGGTTCTTTGGTATGGGAGCCAACAAGCTGCAAACAGCCTTTGATTACGACCTACGTTATCGTTACCTGCGTATGCAGGGCAAAGCTACCGCTTCTGATTTCGCATATCTTGACAGCATATTTATCATACATCGCAATCGCAAAGCCATTCAACAGATGCAACAGAAAGTTGTTGATTACGAGCAAGCCTTGCAACGCCAAGCCGAGTTAGTGTTGCAGCAGGATAAGATAAAGCAAGAACAAAGAGAACTAAAGAAGCATTTGAAGAAATAGCAATTACTCCAAGAAATTGTTTCATACAGCTTCTTGGAATAATTGATATATGTATCTTTTAAAGATAACTATCGATATCAAAATTCTTTAATCCGAAATCATAACGAGCATAAAGGGGATGTCTTGGGTGTCCTGATTTTGTTAACGCTCCTATTTGCTTCCAATTGATTTTTCGCTCTTGTTCTTGAAGTACATTGGCGATATCTCTAAAGCAATCTAATAAATAATCCCTCTTAGATATAAGATTACCCCAAGCAACTAAAACGTCCAATTCAGTGTATGTCTTAAAGAATTCTCTTATAGCATCAAGATTATTCTGATGAAGGATTTCATCCCTCTTATTATGTACACCTTTGAAATTTGTTGATCTCTGAGCATATAGATTTAACATAACAAAACCATCGTAATTATTAAGCTCTGCAAATCCCATAACTTTTCTCACTGTAGGATCAGGGTGTTTTTCATTTGCTGTACTTGGATTGACTCCGATTACCACTAAAGGCTTTGTACATCTACTTGCTAATACATAGCGATGGGTTTTCTCATCGCCAATCATTTGTTTAATCTGATAATCCATATTTTAATTTATTATATATCCATTATTCGGCTTAGTTCCTCCTCGATTTCTTCTACCGAAGGCAGAGCTGATTTTAGATTTTCAAGAATAGTCTTCGAATATTGGTAATCACTCACACCAATTGGTTGGTCATAGTCAAAGAGTGTATGCTGAAACACAACCTTATAGCTATCATTGCAGAGAAGCAAACCGATGATTTTCCATCGTATTCATCGTAGAGAGTTTTATCCATAACATTTGTACATATTGTTAATTGTACCGTATATTCGGGTTTGAATAGCGTGGCTTTGGACTCAATGATTACATATACATGGATTCGGAGTTTATAGAAGAAGTTATCGTATAGAACTCAGAATTATATGGCTCACCCAGTTGACGCGAACTATAACTGACTGCTTGAAGAATTCCTCAATCTGACTGATATCATGACAATAGATAGCCAATACAATGGGCAAATATGCTAATGGCTATGTTATAGGCATGTTATAATGGTGCTATTTTGACTTTCATTCAGTTTTATTCATAACCATCTCTAACATCTTGTTCTGGTGTCTGACTATATCTTCTACGTCCCATTCTAAGCCAAATGGACGTTCTTTTTCTTTGTCTTTAATACCATTATTGTAATTGTCTTGACATATCTGTAACATAATTCTGAACTTTAAGGAAGCAACACTCACCTGATTGGACTTTGTATCAAGATAGCGATTCTTTTTTTCAATTGGATTCCAGTTTGAGCCAGAACTGTTTGCATCGGAACCTATCATGGCAAAATTACCATAGCAGTTTATATCTTGCGTACTAATTGGCATATTGTCTCCAGCCTTAGCTTGTGGATAATAATGCTCCAGACTTTTTCTTGTTCGAGAGAAATAGAAGTTATTGAAAGAATCCAACTCAAAATCACTACAACCCAATGAATTGAAAAAATCTATTCGACTACGAGAATTCTTTTTTGCTTTGTTACCTCGCAATTCAACAACATATTTCTTCCAAAGCTTATAATCTGTATAATTAAATACATACAAAGGTATATTGCATGAGCCGATGGGGTAGATACGATTGAAGTCCCGATTCACTTCTTCTAATTCAACATTCAATCCACCATTATTAAAAATAGTCTCATCAAAACTATTTGGCTTCGGCTGATTTATGTCGTTGAGTTTACTTGCATCGAGATACACATCAAAGAAATACTTATCTGCCAGTTTTCTTAAGAAATTTACATAATTATTGAGGTCCCAATCCTCAAATAGGTGGTATAAACAATAGAACAGATAGTTTTTTCTTTGCTTAGGCGTGAAAGCGACTTCAAACATGGATAGTAATTGAATAACCTCGTTTTGTTGTGCTTTATTGCTCTCATACAAATCCTTTAGGTAAGCAGCCTTCTTACCTTTCTTGTAGTAATATTGCAACTTCCATGGATTCTCAATGGTTCTATCTTCACCATTTGTGTGATGTATTACAAAGTTATCAAGAAAGTATTTAGCCAAAAGGAGATTGTATGCGAAGTCCTTAACAAACTCAGGAGTAAGATTTACTTTGTCAAACTCCTTAATTAATTCTTTATCATCAAGCGTGAAACTCAGAGGATTAAAATCATCCTCGTTCCACGCTCTCGTAATTTTCAGTACAATTAACAGAAAATTCGGAAAATCTATTATGGGCTGGAAACGATCGTTTATATCATCTTCTTCCTTCTTTTCTATCTTTTTTATAGGTGTATTTAAAAGATCTGAAATAGTTTTCATCCCCAATGATAAAGATGAAGCCACATTAGAATTCGGAAAGTCGTTGAAAGATTCTATATCAAAACTGCCCATTGTTTTACCAAAGACACTTGTCATCCCAGGGAGCTTCTGCTGAATATAGAAACTCATGTCACTACAAGCCTCCCATATACGACTAAACTTCTCCATAGCTTCTTCATTGCCAATTAGTTGCTCACAGAGTTTGGCTTTTACTATTTCGTGCTTTTCTAACTGCTCACCGCGAGAGTTCATAACCTCAAAATAGTGATTCAAATCTACGTCTTTCGGCACACGATAATGGATGATATGCACTTTGTCCAAGAAAAAAGACTTAAAAGATTCGATATCAGCATTCTTGTCACCGACAATCTCGTTGAGTGCTTCCTTTGCATAATGGAAACCATTAAGAATACCCATATCGTTTTCATCACCAAACACAGGCATTTTTTTTATTGTCGCTGCCGAAACTTTTCTTGCAGAATAAGTAAGAGTATTTGGAATATCCTTTATGTCCAATGCCTTTAGGATAATGTAGATTGTTGTCAATCGCTGTTGTCCATCAATAACTTCATAAATATTATCATCTCGCTTGTATGTGACAAGAGTACCAATATAGTAAACAGACTTTTCCAACGAATCATATACATCCTTTATCAAGGCGTATATTTCTTCACGTCCCCAGGCATAATTACGCTGATAGATAGGTATCTTGTATAATTTAGAAGCCTCTCTTTTTGAGAAATAGATGTCATGAATAGAGCACTCTTCAAGAATATTATTCAAATCTTTCATTGTCTTCAATTTTTATAGAAACCATTTGTTTGGAAGAAATACAGATAGTTTTCATACACACCATCTTTCTCGTCCTTTAGATTCTTCAATGTTTCACCATCGCCACTATACTCGTAGCATTCCTGCGCCCAACCATCTTTAATGTCATCATTTGAAAGCGGGTTAAGCTTGTCTGCCAAAGCACTCAGTAATGAAGTCGGTGTATCTTGCTTAGCAATCAGTTTATACATATTAAATGTATTGATCTTTTCACTCCACCCCATAATGTAGTTTTGTGCAGAAAGCCAACCAAGATTAGTATATTGTGCTCTCAAGGAATAAGCCCAAATGAATGCATATATGACAAATTGTTCAAACAAGTCAATATCTTCTTTTGTCGGATATGTCTCTGGGCAGAATCTGTCAACGTAAAGCAGAACAGAGGTGTCAAACATCAGACGTGTTATACCGTTACCTATTCCTTTTTTGAAGTGCCGGTCTAATGTTTTAACTATTATATTGTCATTGATATAGAATCCCTCATACTTATTGTTATTCTGAATATCTTTTAGGATATTATAATAGTGCTTTGTATATTCAAAGAACGGCTTACCGGCAATTATCGGTGTGTCTAATTGGAACGCATTTACATTCCGAGTACCTGAGACAAAAGGCATTGCAGAAGAATTGACCATATCTGCATAGCAATAGGCACTCTTGTAGAATTGGGCATAAGGCGTTCTTGCTGAACGAGTAACACCTTTGAACATATGGATGTTATGCTCATTCAAGATATTAGCTTTGTTGCCTGCTACCCATTCTTTGATACGATATAGATAATTACCAAAGAAATCAGCTAAATCTCTTTGTGAAACCTGTTCCCAATCCTTTACTATTCTTTCTGTTTCATCCTCGCTGATGTTATTCATCTCGCGTAGATGGTATGCTTTCAACAAATCATGAGGATAAAGAGCTTTACCCCGTGCATTTTGAGAGTCAAAGAACTGAAAAGCTTCAGACACATCGGTGGTTATCACAACAATCAACTCACACCTGTTCTCAATATAATCCTTAAGATGCTCCATCTCCCGTTGATGTTCAACTGCCGAATCATTGTCTTCCGACTTTAATCCAACCCTACGGAAAAGTGCATTATAGTTGTTGGCGATATTATGGTCATTGTACGTATTGTCATATATCTTTTGTTTCAAAAACTCGATACTATTTTCTCCTAATGCCGTCAGAAGAAGAGAGAAAGTAATGATGCGTTGCTGTCCATCAACAATATCATATTGTCCCTTTTCCTTTGTTTTGTGAAGGATAAGCGTACCAACCCTGTATCTTTCCTTATTACTATTCTTGGCATCAATAATATCATCGAGCAATTGTATGGCATTCCGAGCTGTCCATTTGTACGGACGCTGATAGAGAGGCACACATAGCTCTACATCCTTGATAGGCTCCTCGCAATTCGTTATGGTTTTGCGAAGTAGCAAATCGCCTATAGTAGTTATTGATAATGTTAAACTATTCATAATATGAGTATTAGTTATATGAGTTCACACATCGTAATCCAAACCATTTTAAAAGGTCAGTATAACAATTGAAATATCCTTTTATATGTTTTTATCTACAATCTTACTTAATTCTTCCTCAACTTCCTCCACCGTAGGTAAAGCAGATTTTAGATTATCAGGGATAGCCTTTGAAAGTTGGTAATCACTTACACCGATAGGCTGGTTATAACCTGAGAGGGCATATTGCGCTACCACCTTGTCTCCACCATTGCAGAGGAGCAAGCCAATGGTCTTATTGTCGTGCTCGCCACGTAGGGTATCATCTACTACATTGATATAAAAGTTCAGTTGTCCCATATATTCGGGCTTGAAAGGTGTGGCTTTGAGTTCGATAACAACGTATGCATGTAGTTGGATATTATAGAGAATGAGGTCGGCATAGAAATCAGAATCGCCCACTTCAAAATGCTTCTGCTGTGCCACAAATGCAAAGCCACTACCCATTTCCAAAAGATATTTGGTGATATGCGAAACCAATTGCCGTTCAATGTCTTGTTCTGCCATTTTATCTGTCTGTCCCATCATATCAAAGATATATGGGTCTTTCATCAGATAATTGGCAAGGTCGCTTTGCGGTTTGGGTAATCGTGCCGAGAAGTTACTCACTTTCTTTGCTGCAATCTGCCGAGCGAAAAGATTAGTCTCAATCTGCATTTGCAGAACATTACTACTCCAACCATTGGCAACTGCTTGCGTGATATACCAAAAGCGTTCACCCAAAGGCAACTTGCTGTTAAGCAAAATTACATGGCTTGCCCAGTTGGTGCGAACTATGGCTGAGTGCTTGAAGATTCCCTCTATCTGACTGATATCGCTGTGATAGATAGCAGACAGCGTTTCAGAAACATCTCCTAATTGTGCAAGAGGTTCTTGCGTAATTATATCTCCCCGAATACCTGCTGCTTGTATTTGCGCAAGAGGCTCTTGCGTAAATTGATTGAGCTCATTTGTGAGTTGTAATACATTATCAACCGAAGGACTATTAAGCAACTTTTCAACCTTAACCATTTCTGTTAGAGCCTCCATAGGATAAGCCTTTGCGAATTGGCACATATAGATAAGATTGCGAGTGGAATACCCTTTCTTATTCGGATATTTAGAACGTATCGCCTTAGAAAGGTTGTCAATGACTTTGCTTCCCCAACCATCTTTCTTTTGGAGGTAGAGGATAAAATGCCCCACTTTCCAATAGTGAAAAAGCATATCTGCGTTTGCAGAGGCTATTAAGCGTACTTGCGTATGCTCTAGGTCAGTACCAATAGCTCGTACAATGAGAGCTAAATCTTGGTGCTCTGTTTTATTTATTTCTTGGATCATATGGTTTCGGTGTTATAATTGATTGAATTTACTCATGGCATTCGCTTTGATGTCGTCCGCAATATCTATGTATGGTTTCATAGCCTTGTAATCGCTATGCCCAGTCCATTTCATAACTACTTGCGGAGGAATACCCAATGCAAGTGCATTGCAGATAAACGTTCTACGACCAGCGTGTGTTCCAAGCAAGGCATATTTAGGTGTAACTTCGTCAATGCGCTCATTACCTCTATAATAAGTTTGACGTACAGGCTCGTCAATGCCTGCAAGTTCAGCTAATTCTTTAAGATAATCATTCATTTTCTGGTTAGTTATAACAGGTAACACCTTGTCATCTTCAAATGCCACATCTTTGTATTTGTCAAGAATTGCTTTACTATGTTTATTCAATTCGATAATCAGGCTATCAGAAGTCTTAACCGTTGTAACCTCAATGTGGTCGCCCTTTATATCACTTCTACGAAGATTAAACACATCGGAGTAGCGCAAGCCCGTGAAACATTGGAAGAGAAATACATCACGCACCCGATCTAAAGCTTGCTTGGCTGCTGGTATTTCAAACTCTCGGAGTTTGTTCAGTTCCTCCCATGTGAGAAAGATTATTTTCTTCTGTGTGCTTTTGAGTTTAGGTTTATAACTATCGTAAGCATTGTTCTGATGCAGACCTTTCTTGAAAGCCCAGCGTAAAAACCACTTCAAGAAACTTAATTGCTTGCCTATAGTAGAATTGCGCATTTCCTTTACATCACGGAGATAGGTAACATAATCGTTTAGACCTTTTTCATCAAAGAAATCAAATGTAAGTCCATCACGAAAGTTCATCAAATGATTTTTCACAGCAGCAAACTTCTCATAAGTAGAATCAGTCCAATCATTCTGTCGTCCACAATCTCGTACAAACTCATCAAATACCTTGTAGAAAGCATTAGATGTTGATTTTCTTGGAGTTACTTCTTCTATAGGGTTGTGCAGCGCATTAAATGCTTCTTTTATTTGTTCAGGGGTTGGCATTATTTCTTCTACTTCAAACTTCTTGAAGATTTCCTGTACTTCTGTATAATAGCCCAAGAGTGAAGCATTGATTTCAGAAGCTGATTGTTTCAATTTGTTTGTGCAACCATTTCTCACTCGCTGCTTATCAGAATCCCATTTCGCAGCATCAATACGATAACCCGTTGTAAATTCAATTCGTTTGGAAGCAAAATTGACACGCATACGGATAGGTACATTCTCAACTATGAGAACTCCGTCCTTTTTCCTGCTTTCCAACGTGAAGATAATATTCCGCTTGATGTTCATACTTTTGGGTGTTTTGATTTATGCACCCAAATTTACACCCAAAAATTGATTCTACCAAAGATTTTCCATGAAATCTCATTTTATTAACATTCTACTTAAAATGCTATTATACAACAGATTGAACATTTATGATACTATTTGAAGGTTCAAGAGAAAGAGCCTCTCTCTCCGAATGTGACGCTACATCCAAAATAATATCAGCAATCAACTCTGCACAGCAAGGTGCGGTTATTCAATGTAGTTTAATCATAAAGAAGTAGCTATGAAAAAAAGATTTATACTATTACTGACTATCTTGTCTCTCTGTCTTCCATATACGTATGCGCAAGAATTAACATCAAAAATAGAGAACATCACAACCGCGAAACCAAAAATAATGGTAATTCCCTACACTCATCAAGGGGAAGATATACGCATGGTGCTGGAAAGTGATGTCAACAAACGCATTGCTCTAACGAAGATAAAAGAGGCATTTGACCAGCGAGGATATACAACCGTTGATTTCTTCGGACGCGTGAAGGCTCTGTCTAAAGCTAACGCATTAGGAAGTAATCAACAACAAGACGCAAAGTCGCTTATCATACAACAATCTGGAGCTGATATATACGTTGAGGCCGAAATCAATATTCTCGATTCACCAACAGGCAACTCCGTGAAGATTATCATATCGGGATACGATGTATCAACAGGAAACTCACTAGCAAATACCGTGTGCGAAAGTGGAAAATTCTACACTGATGATTACGGCAAACTGGCTTCAAGGGCAACCGAGACGGGTATCAATGGTTTTCTTAACGCTATGCAGAGCAAACTTATGGATATGACAGAGAACGGACAATCAATCAGTCTCACAATCGGATTCGACCAAGCCTCAACGCTGTCCATGTCTACAGAAGTTGGGAATGATGGACTTCCATTATCTGACGATATCGAAATGTTCATTGCAGAAAACTGTTATAAGGAGAACTATCACATACAGGGTACAAGTGACAAACAAATGATTTTTGATGACATACGTATCCCACTAACTGATGCTGAAGGCAGGACTTATAACTCTAATAAATTCGGATTAAAACTCCTACAATACTTCCGCTCAAGGAATATTAAGATTGAAAGATCCATTAGCAACAACATGATTGTAATCACTATAAAATAAAACTCCATGAGTATCCGTAAATTATATGTCATCACAGCACTATTTATTGCCGTTATTAGCAGTGCTCACGCGCAAGGAATTGAGATTGGTTTTGTCATACCAACAAATCAAGATGAAATAAGCGTGAATACGGCAAGGATACTTCGCAGTAGAATACTTCCTGCATTTACAGCAGAAGGTATTGAGACATCAGAAGTTAGTTCCATCGCTATTAAGCCCGAGCTTAGTTTCACAAACTACCAAGAGGCCGAAGGAGGAATGAGGAATATTCATACCTCAGAGGTACAAATAAACCTTATCTGTCAGAATCTGATTACAGGAACAGTGTTTGCCAGTCGAACATTCTGCCTACAAGGGCAGGGTTACTCTGCTGATGATCTCGTTAAAAGTGCGTTCTCACAAATAAAGCCGGACGACGAGAATGTAAGATTATTCCTACATACGGCAAAGAGGCAGATATTAAGTTACTATTCAAGGAATCTGCGAGCAGTACTTGATAGGGCACAAACCTATGCCCAGCTTCACCAGTACGAAGAAGCATTATCCCTGCTCTTCTCTTGTCCATCCACATTAGCCAATTACAATAGTGTAAATGCTGCTATCAGCAACATCTACAAACAATACCAAAGAAATGAGTGTGGCAACCTTTTACTACAAGCACAAACTGAATATTCTAATGGCAATTACGAAGCGTGCGCTGAAATGCTCAAACAAATAGATACAACAAGTCCCTGTGCTACAGAGGCAAAGGCTTTATGTCAGCGTATTAAGCAATCGCGAGATACAGAAGCGAAACAAATTATTGCATTAATCGAGAATCAGGCAAAAAGGGAAGCAGACTTAGAGAAACAAAGAATAAAAGCGGCTAGAGATATTGCGGTTGCGTATTACAAACAACACACTAACTTAATTCTGATCTTCTAATCGTCATATCTCGCTTTTGACGAAAGTATATATCGTGGGGCACGGGAGTACATTTCGTGGGGCACGAAAGTATATATTGTCGAGCACGAAAGTACATTTCGTCAAATGCGGGGATATTACTTGCTTTTAAAGTTCAAAGGCTAATTTAAAGTTCAAAGGTCAATGTTCCAAGATCAAAGGTTAATATTCCAAGTTCAAAGGTTAAAGTTCCAAGCCTATGCGGTTAGCGGAAAATTTTTATTTGATATAAATTTATTTCTAACCTGTTCCCCGTAAATTTCTAACCGTATATAAATTTATCGCAAACAGGTTGGAAATTTATGGCAAACAGGTTAGAAATTTACGGGGAACAGGTTAGAAATTTCACGCAAACAGTATATAAATTTCCGGCAAACAGCATCCACGTTTTGGCGAACTATATTCCGGCTCAAATACCCTTTGGCAAAGGTACATTCCATGCAATACAATCGTACTTCTTGTGCGCGTAAAAACCATTTTATCAGTCGGTCTATTGTTTCTGCTAAGACAGATATAAAATTGTTCGCGAACAATTTTTTGCTTGTCTTATAGCATGAGATGTTGCCCTGTGGAGGCTCGCTGGCGAATGCGTATTCCGTCGCTGCGCTCACCGTATCTACGCGCTGGCGGATGCGTATCTAACTACCCGCAGATACGTATTGCGCCACCGCTAGATACGCATCTGTCAGCAATGCTCACCGCATCTGTCGGCAAGGGAATACGTATTCGCCAACAGTTAGATACGCATTCAGCAGAGACGCAATACGCATTCGACAGGGGTTGGTTAAGACGATCTGTACAAGATTTGATATCAAAAAGTATCGCTCATACGATGGGAAACTAAAAGGGAAATTGTACCTTTGCAGGTGCAATCTTTATTAATAACAAACATAAACAAAGTTATGAGACATTTACTTTCTATCCTTCTCATTGCGGTAACTCTAATTGGAACCAGTAGCTTCACGTATGAAACAACTTCTACAACCAATGCCGAATATACCAGCATACAGAAACAAAAGAAGCATAGTGGAAGAAAAACTCACAAACGTTCGAAGACACGTAAGAATAGAACTCGTAAGAATCGATCAACTCGCTCAGCCAATGTAGGGCAGACAGTGTATATCACTCCAACGGGTTCTTGTTACCATTCTACGCCATCATGTCCGGCATTATGGCGCGGAAACTACTCCCGCATATCTTTAAGTTCCGCACGAAGCGAGGGCTATCGTTCTTGCTCAAGATGCTATTAATATAAAGATATCGGATTCAAATTAACAGGTAGCAACCTCTTATTTCAAAATAATAGAATTATGACATATTGTAAAAACTGCAGTTATCCGCTTAACGAAGGTTCTGAATGACTTTTCTGGATTTGGCTAGACACTTTTTTGTTATATTAGCTGAATAAATAGACAGCCTTTTTGTAAGTCTACAGGAAAGCTAGACACAAGTTGAGAATCCATGCTGGAAAGCTAGTCACTTGGTCTTTATTAGATACGCAGAGCTTGTGGTTTGTGTTGCAAAACTGGATGCCCCTCGATGGAGCATTCAGTTTTATGCTTATTGAAATACACCTTCACTAGTGGTGTGGCGTAAGCACTGGCAGGGCCTTCTCACAATGAGTGCCAGCACAGTGCGCGTAGTCGTAGGGTAATTGGTTGTATTGTTCAAGGGTCATAGAGTATAATTTTTTTATATTAATGTAGCAGGTGAAATCCTACGACCATTCTTCAACCGTAGTCTTTACCAAATCTAAAATCATAACTTTATCCTTAGATTCTATAATATCTTGGACATTCTTGCCCTTAAATGTTTGATAAATGGATAAACGAATAACAGGTATTCCTTTTATAAGTCCAGTTACATCTCTTAGGAAATCGTAAAAAGCACGTTGCTTCCATCTTGAACTTCCAGCTCCATTTAAACATCCATTATCATTACTTTTCATAAATAAATTCTCTGAAGAATCGGATTTCCAATATCCTCCGAATTTACGGCAACGAGACTCATATTGTGTACAAAATTGTTTATATGCCTCCAAAGGGAATCCCTTTATGCTCTGATAAATATTAGAGTTTAAGGTCTGTAATCTATATCTATTGAAATGATTCTCTTCATCTAATTCCATGATAAATTTAGGAGTTGAAATATCCCATGCCCCAAACTTTAATGGAGGTTCTTCCTGTGTTCCCCCTAATTCTTTGTACATTCTTTCTACTTCAAAATACAGTTCAGATGAAAGTGAGAACTGATTCTTAGTTAGTTTTAGGTGCTTCTTTTCCCCATATTCTTGCAATACTATTTGCTTTAAGATATTCTCTTTTTTCATTGTTTAGATTGAATCTATCTTTGGTAAAATAATCACCTCATTTTCCTTCAATTCATCAATATTATCTACTTCAATTTTTTCCTTTTTATCCTCAAATTTAGGTTCAACATTCAAAATGAGTTCTCCTTCTTTTTTGTAGTTACGTGAATAAAGAACCCACATAACCTTTATTGATTGTACATTATCCTTAGGTTTTATTGCAATTTCAAATGCCCTGTGATCAGATTGAACTAAGACAGGGTCTTTAGGACGATATTCTATGACATCACAATATTCTGTAGAATGAAAGACTTCTCTTCTTGCTTCTCGACTTGCATTGATTCGAGCAACTGCAGCTTGATCCATCATTATATTATTTAAATAATGAAATTTATCACTTATCTCATATACCTTATCCCACTCAATGATAACCTCTAATTTATAGTTTTCAATAACCGTTTTTCCTGTGTTAGTTATACTAATAGGAATAGTACACCAGCGATAATCATGTTTTGATGGTGGATTGAAAACATTATTTAAACTCATAAATTGTCTATTTGTCTTTAAAAGTCTTAATTGTTCTTGTGAAATAGAAAACATATTCTGTGGTTTAAGATAGTATTCTCTAGTTATACGATAATATTCAGGACAAATCGTATATTCTTTCTCGCCTCCAATGAAAACTTCAACATCTGATACATCTTTATAACTACAATTATTAAGAAAGAACCAATTGTATGTATTACGGTGTGCCTCAATCAAATCAACAATATCCTCCCAAGCAAAAATATCTATTTCAAATCCTCCATTAGATATACTTTCTAAATTCTTATTTCTAATATATTCTTCTATGTGGGCGTCTTTATTTGCTGTTGTGGCAAAATAGAATGATTTTAACTTAGGAGTAAATAGAAGAGCCTTAGCAATCTCATTATCTATTTCAGATTCTGTCAATTGACTATTTGTATAATCATCTTTTCCTTTACACTGTATGCCACGATAAACACATTCCCCTTTTTTAATACCATAAACATCAACCCCTTTCTGGGCTTGCCTTTGTCTTCCATTACGCTTGATAGTATCTGGACATTCCCAAATTTCTCCCCACAAGACTTTACACAATCTCTCAAAGTCTTGCCAGTTCTCTGGTTTCCGTAATTGTAATTTTCCTTCCATTGTTCTATATTAAACATACAGTTCTTTTACTTTATTGTACTATTAGCCCCTCCCAATATGAACTCGAATAGTTTCTATTGCCCTACGTATATAACCTTTGTTTTCAAAATTGCCAAATAATGTATGTTCATTGGTATATAGCACAGAATCATCTGTTTTGGGTAATTGTCTAGTCGTCTATGACAATAGGATATTATTCCAAGTATTTCAAGGGCGTTTTGTTCCGAAATTTCCCAATCAACTTTTGTCTCATGTGCTGTTGGATTTCTAAACATACTGCATAAACCTTTAGGTAGACTACAGAAGCCTTCATGCTCATTCTTTCTGAACAAGTTTGGTAACTATTAATATAGGTTTCTTACTAAATTCTTTCTCTATAAATATTATTCATGTAGTTTTTTCATACGCTTCTATTCCTTCGCTTAATCCAGATAAATCAATAGATTTTATTTTGTCGAAATATTCTGTAAAGTCGTACATTTTATAATCCTTCAGATCCGAAATCTGATTTATTATATCAATGATATAATCTGAATTTTCTTCGGAACTCATGAATAAAGAAAATTTAGCCATAATATTCTCATCCTCTTTTTCCTTATTTTTATTAGGTATTAACAACATGAAGATTTCTTCTATGGGTAAGTTTTTTTCTTCTTTTCCATCTCCTACTTCAGATCCTCTTAATTCAATCTGTTCCTTTCTAATTCTTCCTAATTTCCTAAATATTTTTTTACTGCCACTCCCCTTTAGAAATGGTGCAATCAAATCTAAAAGACTTTTAACACGATTTGAAATGTCATATCGTTTATCTGCGTACGCAAAAATATCGTTAGTTAATGCAGACCCGTCTATATTAAAACTTTCTAGGGCTATTCTATTTGACAATTTTGCAGGATTGCAAATAATGAAATAACTATATTTTAAATGTTCGTCTTCTGAGAGAACTTTATCTCTTAATAGATGAATTGTCGTATCCCATGTGGTTAAATAGCAATCGGTATCCCTATCGTGTTCTAAAGAAACTATCACTTGATTAACATCATTACGAACAGCCATTTCAGATTTGTTCTTTGAATTTGCTAAAAGAATTTTTTCATATGCGACTTTGAATTCAGCATATTTGTCATATTGACTCCAATTAATTATACTAATTTCATAATCTTTAGCTACTTGGCTAAGAAATTGATTTGCATCTTTGAAAAAACGAGAATCATTTGGGTTTGTGTTATCTAGACCAAGACTGTATATAAAATCTTTGAAATCCTCTATATTATCATTGTTGTCAAAAAGATTACTGTGTTTCAAATACTCATAATAATTAAAGAGCGTATTTCTTGTACCTCCCATATCTTTAAAAAAAGGATAACTCTCAAATTGAGAAAAGATTAATGCTTTTTTTATTTCTCCTGCGACTTCACCTAAATAGTTTTGAGTAATGTAGAAACTAATTTTATCGGGATAAGTATCTTTTAGTTTTATTAAACTCTTCATTGAACGATAAAATGGATTATCCCAATCGTTATTGTCAACTCCATAATATGAACAGAGAAGATATACAAATGTTGGAGTATCCAAATAAATATCTTTCTGCTTTTGGTTTAAATACCGCTCTAACTGATTTGATTTATATAAGCTTAAAAAAGATTCACTAGCACTTATCTTGTTGAGATAGTTATTTGAAGAACATAGAGTACTTATTTCTTGAATAAGTTTACAAATATCCTCTTTGTCATCTATAATATTCAAAAGATATTTTTTAAATGATTCAAATACAGCAAGATTTTCAGATTCGTCACTTTGTGTATTGTCATCAATATCATTAGAATAATGGTATTGATACAAGTGCTTAAGTTCATTAAGAATTTCTCCATTATAGTCTATTTGATATTTTGCCAAGATTTCTGCAAAAGAGTCACAAAAATCTTTTTCAGCTTTTCTTGAGTTTGCAAGAATCTCTTTAACATTTCCATATTCTAATTCTGATAGTTGAATAAGATTGTGATTATCTGGAACTTTTATAATTCGTCGATCTGTTTTCAAGTTATTTACAGAGTGTAATATGTCCGGAATATTTTTTCCCAATCTATTCTCAAGTTCATTTTCCAACTCTAAACTGTCGATTGGAGCTTTTTCATACAAGATCGAAATAATAACAGAATCAACCAGACTGTTTTTAATGTCTGAAGAATCTTTGCCATTTGCCAATAAGTCATATAAAGTTTTTGTCGCCTTGTCAATATTCATCTGTTCTGGCTTCAACACCACATCAGAATGGAGAGAATAAATATAGTCAACAACCTCCTTGCAATTCAATTGTGATAAACGTTTTGCCTCATAAATATCTAATTCGATATCGTGTTCGTCAATAGCAAATTTCTTATATTCTTCTATCTTGTCCTCTGAAATTGGAATTGAACAATAAAATTCAAACTTGTTAGAATAGCGATATTGAGATATCATCTTAGAAACCTTCTCAAGATCCTTCTTTAACTTTAGTTCAATTTGTTTCTGAGTTGTGACTTGAACACACTTCTTTATTTCTCTCTTACTCTGAAAGATTTTTATGTCACAGCCACCATCATTTGCACCATCAACATTAATTGCTTCATTATTGTGTAAATATGATGTCTGAAAAGTGCGAACTAGTTCACTAAACTCATCTGGCCTTAATCCTTTTATTGCTTCAAGGATAAAACTTCGTACTGCTTTTTGTTGTGCCATAATATTATTAGTTTTGATTTACCGTAATTTTTAACTGTGGAAATAAAGTCTCATCTTATGTATCACTCACTTTGTTCGTAATAGTATGAGTAATCAATACCTTTCATGAACATTTCTCGGTCATGAATCTTGGTGGTGAGTGCAGGCTGTACTAAAGCCTTGATGTGTGTACTATCAGACACACTCTCGCGCATGGCAGTAAGATATTCGTTCTTGTTTATCTGACTCCAATCCACACACCGCTTGAGAGAACGCTTCAGCATAAGGTCAAGCCAAATGCGAGTGCTACGACCATTACCCTCCATAAAAGGATGAGCTACGTTGCATAAATTCGGCTGCACTCGACCATTAGTGAACGAGTTCACATGGTACTCATTGGCACGAATTTTCATCTCTACATACTTATCCATCATCTCATCAAAAGTAGTTTCGGGCATTCGCTCTATTGTTTGCAGAGTTTCGGGGAAGTGCATACAATTAGCGAAAGTAAAACCTCCTTTGGAAATATTCTTGGTACGTATCTGCCCTGCAAAGTTGTAAAGGCCACCAAAGAGATAAGCGTGAATCTGTTGCAGACACTTAATGCTCCCAGGCTCTGCCGTTTTTAAAAGGTCGCTCTCAAAGAGTTGGTAGGTTTTCTTCTTGCTCTGCCCATCAATGGTGTTGTCGCTGTAGGTAAACCAATCAAGAAAGTCATTAGCACGATTGTTGGGGTAGTTCTTTGCCAACAATACAACATTCTCACTATTAAGAACATCTGCCACGCGTAACTTCCCATCAGGAGCTTCAAACTTGAAGTCGTGAGTGGCACTCACGAGTTCAATGCCTTCTTGTTTTAACTTACGTTTTAACCAACGCCAATAGTTACCAGCTTTAGTATAGTCCGGTTCATTGTTAATAGCACGAACAATATCTGTTGCTGAAAACCACCAACAGTTTTGTTCCTCGTCCCACACCGCCCTAACTTCACAGTCGTTGAAAAAACGAATTGATTTCTTATGTTGTTCTTTCTTCTCTTCCATAAATGGGAATTTAGTTGTCCGTTTTACTATTTTTTATATCCCAATAGCCATTGCGCCGACCGTTTTTGCGTTCAAGAATACCTTGTACAGATAATTTTACGGTCATCGTCTTTACCGTTCGTTCTGATTTTCCGATATGCACAGCTATTTCTTTTTGCGTTGCATTCGGTTTCTCTTTAATAAAGTTGAGTAATGCTAATTCTTCTAAAGTGCAATTCAAAGTGCAAATATTGCACTTTGGGTCATTACCTGTTGCACTTTGACTTTCTGCCGACACGTGCAGGTATCTATTCTTCAATTCATTCTGTTCATCTAATATCAGGTTACGGAAGAACGTCTCAAGATATTGTGTTGTCGCAAAAATCCCTTTAGGCATATTGTTATAGTTGGCACGAACCAGTGCATTGCGAAAGTACCACGAATAGTGAGCAAAGGTTTCGTTGCTGATGTCAAAACCAAATGTGCGCAGATACTTGATAGTGAAGACTGCCGTTGTACGAGTATTACCCTCACCGAAAGGGTGAATTTGCCAAAGATCTGAAATAAATTGAGTAATATGATTCACGGCTTCCATTGTGTCATGGTGTCTATAATTGTATTCCTTTTCACGGGCAAAGTCATAATCCAGCGTCTCACGAATACTATCCGCACCTGCATATAGCACAGTTTCTCCATTCAGTACCCATTCTTTTTTGGTAATATTGTAATCTCTTATCTTACCGGCGTGTTCATAGATGCCTTCAAACAATCGGCGATGAATAGAAATATATTCTAATGGCGAGAATGTAAAACTCTGCTCAGACAGCAATTCGGTGATACGAGCCGATACTTTATCTGCTTCCTCTGTTCTGTCTTCTACGTCCTTACGGGCAGTCTTCGACTCATAATAGCTATTGACAAGCTGCTTTACCTCTCCAATCGTAATATCGCCCTCAATATGTTGACGAGCTGTTTGAAGCAGATAGTCTGAAGTCTTCAGCCCATCAACAGCCTGCAAACCAATAGCAGTCTGCCACGCATAACCTTTCTCTCGTTTATGCGGTTCGCTCTGCCGGATATATTTTTCAAAGTCAGTCATCTTGCTACCTAAATTAAATGTCCCAACATTAATTCTTTACTTTCTTATCCACAAACACAATAAGGTCAATTGGCTCAACTTGCAATATATCGGCTATCTGAGCAATCATATCAAGACTCAGTTGACGGTGGTTGCCCACATAGGCATTGACCATTGCAAAGCTCTTGCCCAATTGCTCTGCTAACCACGTCTGCTTAATACCCTTCTCATTAAGTGCCTCTTTGATTCGATTGTTTGGAGTTTTCATAATTATTCCCTTATCAATTACAAAAATAACAAATATTATTTGATAAACAAAAAATGAGGAGTTTACTCAAACAAAATTGAGGGATTCTCTATAATTTCAAGCAATGACATTTCTACAACCCCGTGTTCCATTTTCTCCATATATTTATGCGAAGATTTATGATGTGTCATAAATATCATTTTTATACGATAAGCTTCATCCATAGATGGGTAAATCTTCTTTAGTTGCATTTTTTCTTTATCCAACCACTCACATCGCTCGTAAACATGAATAAGTTTATATCTATATGTCTTTATTGCACACAAGAACTCATAGGGTGTGCGGCATTCTATAAAGTCTTTTAACTCAATGCCTACTATCACTTTATTTTCATCATTTTTTAGTAATAAATCAAAATCGCCTATATTTTTATCTTCATTTACCAAAACCTCATTTTTCCCAATTTTTACTTCCTTCTTAATATCAGAATTAGGAAGTTCTTTACTCAGGAAAACAAACACTGCTTCATTAAAGGCTTTACCTTTCTTATCATTTACCTTATTTTCAAATGTTGTCATTTCCTTTGATGAACATGATAAGCGACCATTCCTTATCCTTTCGTACAAGACAATGTGTGAACGATATATAGATTTATATGAATAAAGTACATGTCCGTCATATATTATCCAAGGTCGGGTAGCAAGTTCTAATTTTCTATTATGACGAGTGGCATAAGTATCTGAAAAATTAAACTTTTTATCACGCCCTATTTGTTGTGCTAACTCACCATATAGCATAAAATGTTCTTTAAAAGGTTGGTATTTATCTGTACCTATACCATTATTAAAAACATAATCAATAAAGGTTTGCAGCTCAAAATTTGCTATTACTACATTCTCTTCATTTACCAAATCTATAGATTTAGTTATTATATTCTTATAATCGCTATAACTTATTCCATATTCAGCAACAAAGGCTCGTTCAAAGGTCTTATCTTTTATATCTATTTCAAAATCTGGCACATGAATACCCATCTTTATTAGACGCTCCTGCTCATAAAACTGCTCGCGACTAAAGTCTATCATATATTTATTTATATCATCTATGGCTGATAATTTTGCAATTCTACCATATCTCCAATATTTCTATTCCGTCATTATCATCGTGAGTATTATTCAATATATCCATAAACGTACTGAACACTTCCAATTGATGAGCTATAGAGAAGGCATAGTATATTTCATCAACTGATTCCAACTTATTCTCATTAAATGGTTGTCCAAGGACAATCTGTTCAATTATCCATTTACATAGTGCATTAGTTTCCTGATAACCTTGTTCAAAAGTATGCTGTTTTGTCTCATGAATTCCAATATAATCATATATCCTCTTATAATATATGTATCGGCTATTTGTTAAAGCCAGCCAGAATAATTGCCCATGATGCAGTTCCAATAACTTTATCAGTTCTCCTCTTTTTGACAGTTTCTCAAGTAGTGGCCTCAAGAGCTGATTCAAATATGTAATAATATCTTTTACTATTTTCTTTGAATCTTGTATATTATACTTGACCCCTTGGGGGGACCAGTTAAAATGCTCTTGAATGTTAGTTAATACAACATTATTGAAACGTTTACTGATAGTCATGCACTCCTTTAGACCATCGTCAATCACTGCAATTGAACCTTGAGATTCGTCAAACAAAAGATGACCACCAGTTTCTAAAAATACTTGTTTTAAATGATCCATAGTAAAATTTCTACCAGCAAGCCTCTTGTTCATGAACACTTCACATAGCCCTTTAACTATATAATATTCATCAATATTCAAATTATTTATATCAGATAGAGATATGTCTATTCTTAGTTCATTTCTCTTAAAATGAGAAAAATTAAAAGTGCCATTTTCTGTTAAATTAATAAATATGGTTACAGGACACCTTAATACATGGATATTAAACTTTTCTTCTATTATAAATAGCCACATGCCAATGCTCTTTGCTATTTGAGCAGAGATTTGAGCATATTTATTAAAACTATAAAACAGCAACATATCCGCATCACGAAGTTTCACCAATAAATAGCTACCGTCATTCTTACTCCGGGAATTTATATAAAATGGTACTTCATCAGCAAAATCTGCTAAATGCTTCACAGTTTCAAGCTTACTGCAAATATATTCCACATGTTCATCCTTTTCCCATAAGAACTTATATATGTCGTAAAGTAATGGATTACCAGAGATAGTTAATCCTGTTGGAATTGCTATATCATCATCTACATAAAATGTCATCTCATGTTTATAATAAAAGCCAAAAATCTCAAAATCATTATTTATCGGTGCAAATCTTATCTTTCTTTTATCCTCTAGAAACCAGTAAAGATTATACAATCCTTTATTTAAAAGCTCTACTATCCATCCAAGTTGATCGACAGAGAACACTAATCCGATAGCTGCAATTGTTGAGCAGAACGATCCAAATACCTTTGGTCCACAAAAAACGATAATATTAAGGACTTTACTTACATTGCTTATAGATTTTATTTGGGACTCATTATTGATAAGGCATTCTATGATTCGAGACGAAAGTTCATCAGTAACCCTCTCGGTCTCAAACATTTTGTCTAACTCTATTCTATCAGGAATATTCGTAACAAAGGTAAAGCTGGCGTATTTATCTATATCCAACCTATAAACAATATTCTCTACATCAGAATATTGTTTTATACCCTGGAGTTCTTCACAATTGTCAAGCTTTATGGCAATTTCTTCCAAACATATTCTACCATAAGCATCTTCAAAATTTTCTTTACCCACGTTATTAACTAATGACTTAAAGAAAAAAGAATGCGCACAGAGTAACAAAGCATAAGGAGATAGTACTAAATAGCCTGTTTGGGTTTTGTAAAGAGGATACCATTCCAGTGGTCCACTTAATTGATTTTTATATATACTCAAATCTGAAAAAGGCTTATCCTTTTCATAAACCATTATTTCCAAACTTTTATCATCTAAATTATAACCTTTTAGAATTTTTAAAATATCACGGTCTGAAAATAACAAAGGATTATTCTTTAGTTCTTTGTTATTAGGAAAAATAAAATATTCATTGCATAATTCACCTAATTCATATCGCCCGTACCCAAATCTTTCACATATTATATCCGAGATATCTAGCATAACGCGCCCTATTCTCATTAACTTATCATTCACCTCATATTTTCTGGCTATCATGTCCATTCTGCGAATAGCATATTGCTCACCTTCGCTCATCAAGGCATATACACTATAAGATCTGTCCTCTGTTATACACTGATCTATACACAGATTAGCTTGAACTTCATCTGTTACACCTTTTGGTATAAGCTCATAAAATTCTTTCTTTAAAAATGTAACATCAATAGGCATATCGCCATTGCTGTTTTCTAATATATATCGTTGAATAATTGCAAGATTGTATTTCCATGCAGAGTTTTCCTTCATCCCCATCATGTATGATATACATGATAAAGCCTGCTGTTTGTCGTATTTATCTAAAAAACTTAATTCTTTCATTTACAAAAATAAATCACATATATTATGCTAAATTACAAATATCTTAGATGCTTTTCAAACAAATCTTTAACAAGTTGAGCACTACCATGTAACTTTCCCTTTCTTGCTAAGTACTGCCTTTATACGATTGTTTGGAGTTTTCATATCAATTTGCTTATGATTTACAAAAATAACAAATTTAATTTGATATACGATATAAAAGAGGATTTATTTCCCCTCTTTTATATCGTATGCCTTTTATTTGATTAATCAACTATTTTTCTTTGCATCAGACTATCTGCTTTCTGCTTTAATCCTAATTCATAACCATCTATTTGCTTCTTAATATTTTTGATTGCAGTTTTGTTCCGATGAATGTCAAACACATCGTTAAGCCATAGGATTTCCTTAGGGCTACAACCTCGCCATACTCTGATGATACGAAATTTCAAGGCATCGTCTTTGTATTGCTGTTTGCTTTGCCATAGGAAGTAATTGCCGACCAAAGAAATAAAACATACGGCAGTTGTCACAGCCATATAAGTAAAAACTTTCGAGGACTTGATGTCAAAACTGTGTCTGTGAATCTGTTCTTGAGGTTGTGGATGTTCTTTCTGCTCCTGCCATTCGTGTAACATAGTCAAGACACTTGCCACCAACTTAACAATGGATTTGGCTTCCTCGTCCTTGATGCGCACTTGTACACCAATATACTTGTTAATCACTTCTTTAGTTCGCTGTTCATACTGATTGAGCAAATCCTGGCCCTTCTGTTCGTCACTTTGTACGGTTGTAGATGTAGCAGGGAGAGAAACAGAACTGTTCTCCTTTTCTTTCAACTCCTTTAGCTCCCTGTAAATTGTCTCCAGTTTGTTCTTGATTTCCTCAAAGAGGACAAATGTATTATTATTAGCCATAGTTATAAATGTATTTTACGTTTTTTCTTTTTCTTCTTTTTATCGAGTGTGTTGTAAACCTCTGCAGGGACAGTACCATGAGTTTGAAACAAATCCAATCCTCCTTCTATGAGGTTGTTGGTAATTTCGCTCGTAACACTTGCAACATTGGATATGAGATTTATCATTCCTTGTGTCTGCTGTTCGTGTTCCCTGTTATTCTGTTGCAGGGCAAAGTCTATCTTGGAATAACTGAACCCCATATCCACTTTAGAGCCATTGAAATGATAACCGTTCTTTTCAAAGATGATACCCTGCATCTCCTGTGAGTTGCTTTTGAACTTAAAGCGGACATCAATATCTTGCTTTTTCAAGTGAGCAAGAAGGTCTTTCCAATTCCTGCACTGACCAATCTCTACTTTCAACGCCTGATAGATTTCATACTTGGTCTTGTCAGGTTCTTTCAGACGGTATTCCTTGACGTTCTCCTTGCTACCAGCGAAGTACAAACCATATTTGGCGGTCAGTTCCTTGCAGATCTTCTCACTTCTGAATCTATCGTTACGGTCAGAGATAGTCTTGCCGTTGTTATCTATTCGGTTGAAAGCGATATGAATGTGCGGATGTTCCTTGTCGAAGTGGCGACCGATAATGTACTGTGTATCTTTTATCCCCATCTTCTCCATATACTCACGAGCCATTTGTACCATGAACTCGTTGCTTAATCTGGAAGAATCCTGCACAGAGAAACTCAGAGAGATATGTCCGACAACTTTTCTCACTCTTGGATTCAGTTCCGTTTGGTCAATAAAGCTCTGAACAATATGGTTGATACTGTCTGTCCTCACTCCAGAACTATCAATGAGTTCTGTTCCTTTCTTCGGGTCAAGGATGTAATTAATAACACCCTTGAAGCCCGAACCTTTCATAATTTTGGCTATCATCTTCGTATCAGATTTAATATTTCATCTATCTTGCTAATGATGATTTTATGGAAAGGAGCAATGGTATGAAATCCTTCTGCATTGGCACGATGTGCCAACTGATTGAGATTATTTGCCATGCCGCACAGCTTGCGGATGAAGTCTGCTTGCTCTACGGTCAGTCGTTCAATGACATTTCCTTTATCAAGAACTTTCCTTACAAACTCACTCATGGTTACTCCTGCGCCTTTGGCTTTGCCTTTGAGCGTATAGTAATCCTGCGTATTCAGTTTCACCGTGATGCGGTATTTTTTCTTTTCGGCTACGCCCTTGGTTGGACGACCACCTTTTTTATATTCTGTTTTTATCATACTTGTTTCTTTTATTTGATTTAATGGAGACCAGCGGGATAATCCTCTGCAACGACTGTCAGGAGGTGGAGCAAGTGGTTTTGGTATGCCCAAAACATAAACTTGCTCCCCGAAAAACAGATTATGCAAAGCAAATCCTACAATCATAGCTTAATCCCTTTGATTTTCTTATTTTTTGCTTTCTCTGAATGCTTGAATTCAGCACATAAATACTCATTTAGGTCTTTATAATTCTGGAAGACATAAGAGCAGTCTTGAACATCAAAACCGTCTCTTTTGAGTTGTTCTAAAGTTCGCTTTCCTCCTTCATCATTATCTAAATATGAATAGACGAACTTGTGCTTTGAAAGGAAAGATCTTGACTTTTTGATATTATTAATCGAGTTAAGTATCAGTGCAGCTTTCTTCTCTTCATCTGGACTCATCGTAAGCAGACTAAGATAATCTATAAAACCTTCAAACAGATTGATTTGTTCCGAAGGACTGGGAACATACGAGATATCGGAAGGAGGCAAACACCCTTTGAAGTATGGATTGCGCAACGCATACCCATAAGAATTGTTTGGAAATCCTATTGCGTAAAAACTCCTATCACCAATTCTATAATGGATTTCCCTACAATATTTTTTCGCAATGTTCAGATTGATTCCTCTATGTGTGAAATATTCTATGAGATTCGGATGACATAAGTTGGTAGAGCCGATAATCTCTATACGTGATTGGCTTGGAGAATTTGTTTTGCTATTAGCTATGGATAATTTAGGCAGGATATTTTGTTTGCCATTAAACAACTCTATAGCTTGTATTAAACTGCAATTATGTAATTTCATAACTAAATCTATAAGACTTCCACCTTCATCAAGTGCAAAGTCATACCATAGATTTTGATTATAATCAACTTTGAAACTTGGAGTATGTTCATTTCGGAATGGACTTTTATACATTCCGTAATAGCCATAATTCTTTATAGGGTATATAGACATACTACCTAAGTAATCTTTAATTGATATTACTTTAATTTCATTTATTGTCATACTTGTAACTTTTAAGTTTAGTACTTACTACAATGTGATATTCTTGTAAGTCATTGGCAATGAAAGAAAAATATGTAGTACTAACTATCTTTGTAGTAATCATTGCACATGTATATGGTAGGTTGGTAGTAATGAGGTAGTAATACCTTATATCATTATTTACTACGGTCTAACCTTTTTTCTTTCAATGCTTTATCTCTCTTTGTAGTAAAGTAGTATTAATAATTAGTATTGTAACTTTGAATAAAGGGATTTGGAACAATCTTGCGTATATGATAAACATACATTGGATTACCACCTATCCTTTTGGATTTTCGCAAGAAACCAGCCTTTTTCAAGGCTTCTCCCATTCTCCTTTCACTTAGGTTAAGCGTTGTGTATCCACGCAAATAGTTTAGGATTTCAGAAGTGGTCATATAACTCTCTTCGGTTGCTGCTGGCTTTTCCATGCCTTTAAGAAGCATTTCATACTCAACAGTCTGCACTTGAAACCCTTCGCTCTCTTGATGCAGTTCGGCTATTTCCTCTTCATTGAACCAATAATGATAGTCAACTCTCCACAATTCAACTACCTCGGAGTACACCTTGTTGATATCAATCTCTTTAGCTGCGTCAATATCAATATGTTCAACTTCAAAAGGCAGGAAGCGACGACTTCCTGTCGGATCTGTTAGAAAATCATTACCATTAACAGATGCCATAAAGCTTGCCAGATGTGGATACTCTTCGATGTAAGTGTCGTATGGTCTACGATATTTTACTCTTGGTGTCGTTATCAGATTCTTCAATTCATTCTCATCCCTTTTATTGAGTGCTTTTAGCTGGTCGTCAATATTGATAAAAAGATATTCCGCAATCAGTGTTTGTACATCTTTTCCTTGTGGGTCAATCTTTCCTGTGAAAAGATAACTCTTCAGTTCTTCTGGACAGAGTAAATCAAGGAAAGTTGTTTTGAATTTTCCTTGTTCACCTGTAAGAACTAAACATGTATGATTACGACACTGTAAATCATCCATAGCATTGGCTACGACTGCAACAAGCCATTTTACAAAATAATGCTGCCATTTATCGGGATTTCTCACCACAACACAATTTGCCAACCTTATGATTTCAGATTTATCTTCACCTTTAGGCTTTGGAAGATTCAACAAATACTCACGAATCGGGTTAACTTTATTGCAAAAGTCGCTCTCCAATATTGCTCGAATATTATCTGCTGGAGTATATATTCCCAAAGTCCCATCTACCAGCCGACGCATAGAATTAATATCATATTTAGTAAGAGGACGGAATGAAGTATTAGAATCTTGTTCTCGAAACTCTGTTCTACTTTTAACTGTATTAAAGCGAAAAGCATAATGTTCTTTCAAGAATTGCTCTATGCGTTCATTCTTAGATTGCTTGGCTCGCCCTTCAGTTCTTTCCTTTTCCATAATGCATATATTTATAAAAGGGAAGAATCAGAATGTTTCTCAGAAATAAAAGCTTTTGCCTCCCCGTTGATTTCGTCAACAGTCTTTTTCTTACCTCCTTCAATCCATGCCAACAACTCATCTTCAAAAAAATAGAGATGCTTACCATTTTTATAACAAGGTAGTAAGCGTTTACGTACTAAGGTGTAAACTGTGGGCTTGGCTTTCCCTATTAGTTTACACGCATCATCTATTCCAATAGGAATACGTTTGGGAGGGGCAACTGGTGTTTGTCCTTTACATACTAAATTCTTGATTTCAGCAACTTCGCTGACTAAGTGAGCAACTGCCTTTGGCAAGTTCTCAAAAGTGATTTCATTTTGTACCATAATACTTGTTTTTGATTTTTACGGTGCAAATGAAAAAAGTGTTTCCTCTGTGTCCTAAGACACTGAAGAAACACTATAAAAACACAATAGGTTTGAGTGTTATTCTGTTATTTGGTGGTCTGAAAGGCTTTGTACAATAGGTATAGTGCCTTTCTTCTCATCATCACGGAGGTGACTTTTTATGCTTCCAACTTCTACATCTTTGAATGTGGTGGCAAAAACCTGCTTAAGAAACTGCGAAATTTCATCTTGTTTGCCAACTCTAAAATGGTTCCATATATTCCAACCAAAATGAAACAGGTCTAAGGCAACTAAACCTTTGATATTAATTGGTTCAACGTGTGATAAGGGAAGTTTAGCGGAGTACAACTCTATATATTCACAAAGCTTGAGCAAATATTTGTTAGAAACATAAGGTGCGAACTATAGTTGAGTATATTTAATAGCTATAGCTTTGTTTTGCTCTTTATAAACTAATTATTTTCATAAGAATGAAACTAGAGTTTCAATATAATGAAACTGGAGTTTCATACTGATGAAATTAGAGTTCCAAACTGTTGAAACTTTCGCTTAATACTGAGAAGATGTTTTATTTTATACACGCTTGTAGGTACGCATAAGTGTAGGGTATTGTTCTTCATAGCTGTCGAACTCAATTGAAGAACCGTCGTAGCCCATATCTGTGAAGATATCTCTTATCTCCTTTTGCTCACTTTCTGTCAGTACACGCTCCTTTCGTTTAATCCGATAATAGGCTGTGCGGCCAAAGGTGTAGATGAGATTTTGTCGGATATCACTTAAATCAGCCACCCGCACATTGTCATATATTCGTGATATTCCCCATGCAAAACGTTCCTTGTTGTTAGGGTCGAAGAACGGACAAGGCTTCTTATCCGCAATCACATTCGTGTTCACCATCATATACTGCTCCCGTCCACCCATTTCGAGCATCTTGTAGGCGGTGTGGTGTAAGCATTGGCTGGCTTTCTCGCAGTGAGTTCCAGCACAGTGCGCATAGTCGTAGGGTAATTGGTTGTATTCTTCAAGGGTCATGAGGGAGTTGGTTAGGTATGTCGGTTTTGTTCCTTTCGGTGTGAAGCTATTAGTAGAGTAATGGAAAAATAATAAGTGTTTCCACTTCGCCAATATGCAGTGGAAACACTTATTAATCACAAATGAGAATCAAATTTCATCTCCTATCCATTTATACTTTCTAATGAGTTCTTCTTTCTTTGTTTCGAAGTTTCGTTTATCTTTGTTGATAACAAACTTCAATAACCTGCCAGCGGCTTGTCCTGCAGCCGTTTCATCCTTATACATCTCGTAGAGTGCTATTAAAGGCGTTCCTTCCCAGTAGAAATTAGCACCTCCCATGAAATCTCGCATAGAGAACCATTTGTTGCGATTGTTATTACACCAGCAATAAACTGCTCCTTGTAAGAAACTGTGTATTGCATTTTTTTCTTCTTCGGAAAGACCATTTACGCTTCTGACCGCTCCTGCTTCTTCTGGATTAGTAAACATGATTTATATATTAAAGATTAGAAAAAATGAGGAATAGACAAGATATGCTTATCTATCCCTCGTATATACCTATTCTTTACTTCACTTCCTCAAAATCTGCGTCTTGAATTGTTTCGTCCTGCTTTGGCTGCTCTTGCTGTGCCTGCTGACCTGCATCTGCGCCTGGCTGTGCACCTGCACCTTGATACATTTGTTGGCTGGCTGCCTGCATAACAGTGTTGAGGTTGTTGATAGCTGTGTCAATGGCTGCAACGTCAGCTGACTTGTGAGCATCCTTGAGCTGCTGGAGAGCAGACTCGATGCCTGACTTCTGGTCGGCTGGGACCTTGTCACCATTGTCCTTCAAGAAGTTCTCGGTGGTGAAGATCATTGAGTCAGCTTGGTTCAGCTTGTCAATCTTCTCACGTTCTGCCTTATCAGCTGCAGCGTTTTGCTCAGCCTCAGCCTTCATACGGTTGATTTCCTCCTCGCTCAGACCGCTTGAAGCCTCGATGCGGATGCTTTGCTCCTTACCTGTTGCCTTGTCCTTAGCAGATACGTTAAGGATACCGTTGGCATCGATGTCGAATGTTACCTCAATCTGTGGAACACCACGGCGAGCTGGAGCAATACCTGTCAAGTTGAACTGACCGATAGACTTGTTCTGTGCTGCCATCGGACGCTCACCCTGCAGAACGTGGATAGTAACCTCTGTCTGGTTATCAGCTGCGGTAGAGAATACCTCGCTCTTCTTACAAGGGATAGTAGAGTTAGCATCGATAAGCTTTGTCATCACACCACCCATTGTCTCAATACCGAGGGTCAATGGAGTTACGTCGAGCAATACGATGTCACCAACACCACTCTCCTTATTAAGGATAGCACCCTGAATAGCTGCACCAACAGCAACCACCTCGTCTGGGTTTACACCCTTTGAAGGCTCCTTACCAAAGTAGTTCTTAACCAATGTCTGCACTGCAGGAATACGGCTTGAACCACCTACGAGGATAACCTCATCGATATCTGATGTCTGCAACTTAGCGTCGCGGATAGCATTCTGGCATGGAACGAGACAAGCCTGGATAAGGCTATGTGCCAACTGCTCAAACTGTGAGCGAGTCAAAGTCTTTACCAAGTGTTTTGGAACACCGCCCTCAGCTGTGATGTAAGGCAAGTTAATCTCAGTAGAAGAAGAGCTTGACAACTCAATCTTAGCCTTCTCAGCAGCCTCCTTCAGACGTTGCATTGCCATTGGGTCCTTTGTGAGGTCAACACCCTCTTCAGACTTAAAGCCATTAACTAACCAATCGATGATTACTTGATCGAAGTCATCACCACCAAGGTGAGTATCACCATTTGTAGAGAGCACCTCGAATACACCGCCACCGAACTCAAGGATTGAGATATCGAACGTACCACCACCAAGGTCGAATACGGCAATCTTCATATCCTTATTAGCCTTATCAACACCATAAGCAAGTGCTGCAGCAGTAGGCTCGTTCACAATACGCTGTACGTTAAGACCTGCAATCTGACCAGCCTCCTTAGTAGCCTGACGCTGTGAGTCAGAGAAGTAAGCAGGTACAGTGATAACTGCATCAGTTACTTCTTGGCCGAGGTAATCCTCAGCAGTCTTCTTCATCTTCTGCAGAATCATTGCAGAAATCTCCTGTGGAGTATATTTGCGGTCGTCAATCTGTACACGTGGATAGCCACCTTCATTAACAACCTTGAATGGAACACGCTCAGCCTCTTTCTTACACTGGTCGTAGGTCTCACCCATGAAACGCTTAATAGAGTAGATGGTCTTCTCTGGGTTTGTGATAGCCTGACGCTTAGCAGGGTCACCTACCTTACGCTCGCCACCCTCAACGAAGCCTACAACAGAAGGTGTTGTACGCTTACCTTCGCTGTTAGCAATTACTACTGGCTCGTTACCTTCAAATACAGCAACACAGCTGTTAGTTGTTCCTAAGTCAATTCCAATAATCTTTCCCATAATTGTATATTCTTTTATTATTATTATTCGTAATTCATTTCTTGACATCTGTCTGCCGCAACAGCATCAGACCTTACCGCCTGCTGCTATCGCCGACAGCATTGTTCGCCAATAATTAGACAAATGATGTGCCAACGGAAAGAAACTGCCAGAATGGCAGAAAGCAAACTCTCTTCACATTCATTCATTAGATGTACTCGTCCAACAAGATTAACTAAAGGGCTTATCAACAAAGAATAAACAAACAGTGCCAACACTCCAAAAGAAGAGCATTGGCACTGTCAATATCAGTAGAGGTCTGACAACCTTACTTCACACTGAAAGTCGTCACTTTCATATCATTCTTTTCATTCCGTTTATCAGGATCACCCAAAGAGATGCCATACTCACCTGGCTTCAGGTTCTCTATAACAATATAGTATGAACTCTTACCATACTTCTTTGCTTGGAAAGTAATCTGTCCAAGAGAGTTTGTTTTAGTTGCAGACAGCGTTCCAGCTTCAGCCAATTGTGCTCTACGTTCCTTACCCTTTACCTCAAATGGGAAGATATTAATAAAGGACTCTGGGTCGGTTGAATTATTCGCAGCCTTAATAATAAGGCGAACTTCCTTACCAGCAGGTACTGTTACAGATGAAGTAGGACCACTCAAAGTAATACGTGTCTTTATCTTTCCAATACCAACAAGATACAACGATGCACCCGCTTTTGTCTTAACAACGCCAGATTCACGTGGCAATTTCACATACTCTGTGTTAGAAGTAAGCAAGTAAGTTTGATCTGCAAACTCTGGTTCTGGAACAGAAACTTTCTGCGCAAAAGATGTTGTCATACCTAACAACATGAACAAAATTGTAACAATAGACTTTCTCATACAAATATGTTTTAATTGGTCATCAAAATTAAAAATTATATTCGATAAAAGTAGAGTCATATCTTAAAATTATCATAATTTAACGCTAACGGTGCGATCACGTAGATGGTCGCTATTACTATAAAGTCTTCTAATTCATTATAATCGTCATGGAATTAAGGCTTAACAATTAATATAAACGATGGTATTACGGAATAATTAATAATCTGAATCAATCCTTATGAAAGCCTCATGATACATTTCCTAACCAACTCCCGTTAGGCGCCCCCCTCTCTGCAGGAGAGGGGCTGAGGGTGAGGCTGTTGGGCGTACCGTTTTACCCAGCCACTGGTCCACCCTCTTCTTTATTCTCCTTTTCCGTCTTTCCTTTCTCCTCCTTTTTCTTTTCCTTATCTTCTTTCCACTCTTCCCAGTAGATAGAATCAGACACTAGCGAACGAGTGGCAACTTTATTGCTTTGTGTGCGCGATGTTTCAGGAATGAAGCGGACACGGACGTTCTTTATCTGCTTTGCCGTCACTTCTTCCGGCTTCGCAATGCCCTTGTCGGCGTTGATGGTGTAGTAAAACGTACCAACACCCTCCAGTTTCACAGTGCGACCTTCCGCCATAAAAGATGCCATCACTTCGCCTAAGTCTTTCAACACAGCATACGTGTCACCACGACTCACCGTCGAAATCAATGCCAATCGGTCAGCCACTTGGTCCGTCGTTACGGGCTTCCCTACAACTACTACCTGCGGATACCACAGACCTGTAATTTTCTTCTTCACTTTCTTGAAAAAAGCCATAGTCTCAAACTTTTAAAGATTAATAAATAAATTTATTGTAAATCGCATGTAAATTATTTTCAAGCAACAGTCTATCTCGGTCCGTTACAGAGGGTACCTCGGTCCTATACTGAGGTACCCTTAGTCCTATACCGAGGGTGTCTCTGTCCTATACCGAGATACCCTATCCTATAATACGTTGATTATCAACTAGTTACAAGAGGCCTATTTCACCCCTTTTTGTCATATTTTTTCGCATTAATTCTTACCTTTTAGAGGGCGACACCTGTAAAAGGGCAATCGCAAGGACTATTCGAATGTTGGCTCGACCCTGAACCCGTTGTCGCGGCCGTTGTAGCTGATCACGTTGACGGTACCATTTTCGAAGTCCAGGGTGAACGCGCTAAACTTGTTCCGAGGGTTAGCAGTTGACGACCAATAGTAGCCGCGGCTGCCAACTCTCTGCAGCTTACCAACGAAACCGTAGCAACCCAAGGCGGGCAGGTAGAAGTATTTGTTTGCATCGGCTGCGGAAGGAAGAGTATTAGATGCGGACCAGTTGTTATCGTTTTCATTTGTACGCCAATCAGTGCCGTCGACAGATTTCTCGGTGTCGTAATGATGCTCGGCTTGTAATACGGACTTCTTCTTAAACCACATGCCGCCTTTATATAAATGACCCATAGTAGTCCATAATTCGTCTGCGTCCCAACGAGGATCGCCCTTGCCAGCGTACCATGTCATCTCGTTCACGTTTGGAAGGTCTTTGCATGAGTGGATGGCGGGGTTGCTTATGCCGTTACCTGGGTAACTTGTGTTGTACCAACGATTGTTAGGGTCGCTACTACTCTTGGGGTAGTTGCTGGAACTTGTTGCGCCTGGAAGACTATAAATGAGGGTTGGCTGGCCTACGCCTGCTGGCAAGTTCTTTGTCCATTCGTAACCATACCAATATTGATTCTGAGCATCCCACATGTAGTATTTATCGCCGTCATAATTACGTACGTTAAGGTTAGCTGTCATATCGTAGTAGGTGTTAGAAGCATAAGCAGTAGCAGGAAGAGTCTTCGTAATAGTACCCTCTACGTTGGTTGCTACGTCTTTTACCCAATAACGTACCTTTAAGGTATGAGTGCCTGGCTTTATTACCATGTAAGCACCATTGGTGGTTACGTCAGCTGTGTTGCTGGTCAGTGGGAAGCCGTTGTTGTAAGCGCTGCCTGATGTTGGGTCTTTTGTTTCTAAAACAATCTTCTTGCCACCTGTAACCGCTGAAGCATCCAGATTATCCGTGCTTGTGTTGACAGTATAAGTCTCTGCAATATCGTTATCAGAAGTTACCTCTACCCCAGTCAAGTAACAGTTATGCAGAATTGTGTTACTTGTATAAGGCTGGAAGACAAGGTAAGCTGCTTGATGCTCTAATTCAAAAGCAAATTGTTGTTTGTTTGGCACCTTGGTTGCCGTAGCTGTACCATAGTCGCCTGCTGTGCTGAAGTGCTCTGTATTATCAGGCTTTGTTTGTGTTTGGGTGGTAGAGATCGTTACTTGACTGCCGCTACTATTCTTGCCCAAGTAATAAACCTTATAGCTATTTCCTGTAAACTTGCCCGGTACTTTATACTTAAAAGAAGCTACCTTGCTGGTTGGGGCATTGCTGCTCTTCTGTAATGTGCCGTCATCGTCCTTTACATAGATATAATCGCCTGCTTCCCAATAAAAGTCACTACTGTTATAATTCAATGAGGTGCGGGTCTTTGTCTCGTCACCTGCTACGAAAGTTGTTAGGTTCTTGTCGTTACCCTCATTGGGGTTGGTTGGGTTCTGTGCTACATCCTCGTTAGCGCAGGATGTAAAAGCCAAGGCTATGCCTAATACAACAGCCAAGGACTTTAGTTGTGATGTGAATGAATGTTGCTTCATTGTTTTCTTCATTGTTACTTTGTTCTCTTTGTTAATAACTCTCTGTTAGTCTTCCCATGAAGATGTGGTTTCATCTTCTAAGTCTTCATCATTCCATTGACTTGCCTTAGCAGCAGCTGGACCAGTAGCCTTGTGAGCCTTCTTATGCTGGCTCGGGAAAGACGTTTGCATTAAATTAGTGGCTTCATTTACCTGAATTATCATACACTCTGGTGCAGAATAATCCCTCTTAGTCTGTTCTTTTCTCATAACTTTCTTGATTAAAATAGCTGTTATTTCGTTCTTATTTTGCTTAAAACGGAGTTCACAAAAGGGCATAAAAAAGCAAACAAAGGAAACTCCTAGAAGTCCTTTGTTTACAGGGGTTACGGCACGCTTCGCGCGCGCGTATGCGAGAAGAAAAAATGTGTTATTGTACGCTAGGTGCGCATATTGTGTGTGTGTGTGTGTGTGTGTGTGTGTTAGCAAATTATTTGGATTGACCAAAGATAAAGTGCAAAAAGATGCAAAGAATTCGATAATTCTTTGCAGTACTTCATTCACTTGATATGTCATTGCTAATTCTTTCACGGCGGCAAAGGTAAGAAGAA